>JANNRF010000309.1:0-19765 GCA_031401135.1 Deltaproteobacteria bacterium
CCATGACGCCGCGCGCAATGTCGGGCCAGCCTTCCACCGTCATCACCTGGAACAACGTGAACAGCGAGGCACCGAGATGACCGAAGAGTTCCGGCGCGATCGCACCGAACAGTTTCGTGGCCATCACCGCCGACACGTAGAGCACGAGCGCCAAGAGGCCGACGATCGACCCCATGCCCGGCAGTGCCGTGAGCAAGGCGCCGACCACCCCGCGCATCGATGGCACCAACGAAACCAGCCGCAGCACGCGTAGCACGCGCAGGGCACGCAGGACGGTAAACGCACCGCCCGCGGGAATCAGCCCCACCCCCACGACTACGAAATCGAACACGCGCCAGGGGTCCCGGAAGAAGTGACTTCGATAGATGAAGAAGCGCGACAGCAACTCGACGACGAAGACACCCAGCACCAAGCGATCGAAAGCGTGAAGGAAATCGCCGAAGCGTGCGACGACCGCGGGCGAGGTTTCTATGCCGAGCGTGATGGCGTTCGCGACGATCAGCGCGGAAATTGCCCTTTCGAAGCGCACGCTCTCGATGAGAACTCGGACGCGATCTCGCACGCTCGATGCGAGGTCGGTATTGCTCGTATTCACTCTGCCTTCTCCGTGCAGCTCCGATCCTCTAACCCCATCGTCTGGCTCCTCGTTCCCGCAGTAGGCGCCACCACGCGAGCAAAGGCTTCCGCCAAATCGCCAGCCGCATCGCCTTCTTGGTCAATCTTTCGGTCTCTTCCTGCCCAGATTGCGCGGTCGAGCGCCCGCTGTGACACCCGCTCGCGGCGAACACGCTCTTAGCCCTTTCGCGCCTCGGCAGGCTTCGGCGGCGGAATTACGAGCGAGGCGACCACACCGAGCGCGATCAGGCCGGCGACCACACCGAGCGAGA
The DNA here is from genome assembly GCA_031401135.1 of Deltaproteobacteria bacterium. Taxonomy (GTDB): domain Bacteria; phylum Myxococcota_A; class UBA9160; order UBA9160; family UBA6930; genus VGRF01. The sequence continues at coordinate 888 of JANNRF010000309.1, forward strand.
GCGCAATCGGCAGCTTCACGAAGTCGATCAGCAGCATCTTGGCGCCGACGAACAAGAGCACGGCGGCGAGCGCGGGCTTCAGCAAATGGAACCGGCCGATCACGCCCTGGAGGAGGAAGAACAGCGAACGCAGCCCGAGGATCGCGAAGATATTCGACGTGAAGACGATGAATGGATCTTTGGTGACGGCGAAGATTGCCGGGATCGAATCGACCGCGAACACGAGGTCGGTCCACTCGATCAGCAAGAGCACGATCAGCAGCGGCGTTGCGTAGCGCTTACCGTCTTGCACGATCGTGAAGCGCGAGCCGTGGTACTCGGATACCGCCGGGATGAAGCGCTTGAGGAGCCGGTAGGCCGGGTTCCTCTCCGGATGAATGCCGTCCTCGGGCATCGTGAGCAGCTTGATCCCGGTGAAGACCAGGATGCCGCCGAACACGTAGATGACCCAGTGGAACTTCGCGAGCAGCGCGGCGCCGGCGAAGATGAAGACGGCGCGCATCACGAGCGCGCCGAGCACGCCCCAGAACAGCACGCGGTGCTGATAAGCGGCCGGCACCGCGAAGTAGGCGAAGATCGCGTAGAAGACGAAGATGTTGTCTACCGCGAGCGCCTTCTCGATCAGGTAGCCCGTCAGGAACTCGAGCCCGCGCTGGGGCCCGAACCAATGCAGCACGAGCGCGTTGAACGAGAGCGCCAGCCCGACCCAGACCGCGCTCCAGATAGCGGCCTCCTTCACCGTGACCGCGTGCGCCGTGCGGTGGAAGACCCCGAGGTCGAGCGCCAGCAGCGCGAGCACGAAGGCGATGAAGCCGGCCCACAGGGCGGGCGTTCCGATGGATTCCAAGCTGCGTGCTCCTTGTTGAACGAGTGTTTTATCGGAATCGCACCGATTCGGTCTAGTAGATAAATCGACCGCAATTCCTCGGGTAAACCGAATCGATCGAGATTGCGACTCCGGCGCTTCGCTGCGAGCCGTGGAACACGAATCAGCGCGGACGCGAGAGCAGCGCCCAGCCGAACGCGCCAGACAGCAGCGAGCCTCCGAGGATTCCCAGCTTCGCGCGGTCGGCGGCTTCGACCCGCAGGAAACGCTGGATCGTGCCTAACAAGCGTCGGAGAGGGCTGCTGGCGCCGTTCGTGGGCATCGTCTCGTGCCTCGGGAGCGGAGACGTCAGCGCGCGGCGCGAGGCTAGGCGTCCTTGCCCGTGCGCCGCGCCCGGGTGCGGCGGTAGAGGTAGGCAACTACTCCTGCCACCGTCAGCGGCGCCGCGAACTCGAGCATCAGCCAGCTGAAGGGTTCGAGCGACTGATGCGACTGCGCGGCGAGCACCAGATAGGCCACATAGACCGTGTATGCGAAGAGAAAGAGCGCCCCGACGGGGCGCGAGATGCGGTGATCGCCCGCCACGATGGCAGGCACGCGACCGCTACCGCGACCATCAGCGGCAGGTCGAAGGCAACGACCGATTCGGGGAACGCGAGCCCGCCCGGGCTCACCACCGCAGCGAGCCCCGCGATGCCGAGGATGTTGAAGACGCTACTGCCGACGATGTTGCCGACGGCGATGTCGCGTTCGCCGCGCAGCGTCGCCGCGAGCGACGTCGCGACCTCGGGCAGGCTCGTGCCGGCGGCCACGATCGTGAGCCCGATCGTCGTCTCGTCGACGCCGGCAGCCTGCGCGATCGCGACCGCCCCATCGACCAGCCAGCCGCCGCCAGCGACGAGCATCGCGAGCCCCGCGGCGACGTACGCAGCATCGGCGAGCAGACTGCGCGAGACGGCGGGGACGCCCGCGTCGTACTCGCTCTGGATCGCCAGCGCCTCGCTCCGGCTGCTCCGCACCGTGTCGTAGGTGAAGAGCGCGAGGCCGGCGAGGAAGACCGCACCTTCGAGCGCGCTCAGGTTCCCGTTCGCGGCGAACAGCCATAACAAGACCGAGACGCCGATCATGATCGGCACCTCCCGAAACACGAGCTGCTGCGCGACGCTGAGCGGCCGAATCAGTGCGCACAGCCCCAGCACGAACAGCACGTTGAAGATGTTCGAGCCGACCAAATTCGAGGCAGCGATGTCGTCTTGGCCCGAGATCGCGCCGAGCACGCTCACGGAAAATTCCGGCGCACTCGTCAGGAACGCGACCAAGGTCACGCCGACGACGAGCGGCGAGATTCCCGCGCGGCGCGCGAGGCTCGCGGCGCCGCGCACGAGGGCGCTCGCGCCGACGGTGAGCAACGCCAGGCCGCCGCTCAGCTGCAAGAGTGTGAAGGTGTTCAACCCGAGCGCCCTGCTCCCGTGCTCGCAGGCTGTGCATCCGCCGCGGTCTCGCGCTCGATGCTCTCGACGAGCGCATCGTCGAGATCGAGGCGCGCGGCGAGCAGCGCGAGGTAGCCGCGCTCGGCCGCGGAGTCAGGCTCGATCGCGAGCCGCGACGCCGCGTAGATCTCGACCGCGCGCTGTCGCGTCGTGGCGGAGGCCACCACTTCGTCGAGTGTTATGGGGCGCTCGATCTCGCCAAACAACTCTGCGCGCTCCACCTCGCCAAGCTCCTGCTTCGCGATGTGATCGAACAAAGTGCGGCGCTCACCGACGTCGAGGCGCCCGTCCGAGCGCGCGGCGGCGACCATCGCGCGGAACAGCGCGAGATCGAGCTCGCCGCCGGCGCGCTCCTGGGCCACGGCCGGGAGGAAGCCAGCAGCGCTCAGTTGTTGCGGTGACGGCGCCGCTTCCACCGCCGCGCCGGTGCCGCGCTGGTGGCGCTGCCACGCCGCGTATGCGAGCCCGGCGATCGCGGCCATCCCGCCGACCTGCAGCGCCTGCTTGCCGATCTTGCGTCCACTGCGGCTCGTGAGCAGGCCGCCCGCCACGGCGCCGGCCAGGCCGGCCGACGCGGGGCTCGATAGCAATGACTTCAGAACGCGGTCGAGATTCATGACGAGGTCCTCCTGTAAAAATTTGTCGCGTGGGCTTTAGCCGAGCCGGCGGAGCGCAGCGATTCGCTCATCGATCGACGGGTGCGTGCTGAACCAGCGCAGCTTCCCGCCTCCCGAGATGCCGAACGCGCCGAGCGCCTCCGGCAGCGGCGCGGGCTGCGCGGCGCGCAAGCGCTCGAGCGCCGCGATCATCGGACGCGGACCGACGAGACGCGCCGCTCCGGAGTCGGCGCGGTACTCGCGCTGGCGCGAGACCCAGAACACGATCGGGCTCGCGAGCAGGCCGAACACCAACTGCGCCACCAATGACGTCACGAAGAACGCGGGCCCGTGGCCTTCCTCGGTGCGGAATACCAAGCGGTCAATCGCCCAGCCGGCGACCCGCGAGAGCCCGATCACGAAGGCGTTCACTACGCCCTGCACCAGCGCGAGCGTGATCATGTCGCCGTTCGCGACGTGGCTGACTTCGTGCGCGAGGACCGCCTCCACCTCCTCGCGCCGCATCGAGCGCAGCAGCCCCGTGCTCACCGCGACGAGCGCTGCGTCACGGCGCGCGCCGGTCGCGAAGGCATTCGGCTCGGGCGAATCGAAGATCGCGACTTCCGGCATCCCGATGCCCGCAGCCGCCGCTTGGCGCCGCACCGTTTCGACCAGCCAGATCTCCTCGGCAGTCGAAGGACTCTCGAGCACGCGCGCGCCCGTGAGCCGCTTTGCGGTCCACTTCGAGATCGCCAGCGAGATCAAGCTGCCACCCATGCCGAATACGAGCGAGAGGATCAGCAGCGACCGCAACTCGAGGCCGACACCGCGTTCGTCGAGAATGCGTTCGACGCCGAGCAGCTGAAGGACGCCGCCCAGCACGAGCATCACGGCGAGATTGGTGACGATGAAAAGGCCGATGCGTTTCATGGGTTCTCCTTGGGGTTGAGGGATTGCGCGCCGCAGGTCTCCGTCAGTCCGCAGCCGCTCGGCGCAGGCGCGCGAGCTCGCCGCGTATCTCGATGCGCCGGGCCGCGCGCAGTAGCGCCCGGTGCGGCTCGTTGCCGTCGTCGTGAACGCGAATCTCGTCGCCGTCTCGCAGCTTCACGACGAGTCGACATTCCGTTTGCTCGAAACTGTCAGCGCTCTCGGTCACGATCGTGAGCTCGACCAAATCGATCTCGGTTGCGTGCCTTCCGAGCACGAGGCGCGCGCGCCGTGCGAGCGCATCGTGCTGCGCAGCATTCAGCTCGGGCAAGCGGATGCGAAGTCGCATGGCATTCAACTCAGGCTGCCGCACGGGCGGGCTGGTCGTCCTGGATCAGCTCCGCGAAGCGGCGCCCGTCGAGCGTCTCGTGCTGGAGCAACTCGCGCACAGCGCGCTCGAGCTTGGACCGCTCGCGAGAGAGGATCTCGCGCGCTTCGCGGTAGCTGTCGTCGAGCATTCGGCGCACCTCGACATCGATTAGGTGGGCGGTCGCCTCGCTGCAGTCGCGCACGAGGCTGCCTGGAGCGCCGACGGATGCGGCGTACGCCGGCTGTGCACAGTGCGGCAGGCCGATCGCAGCGCTCATGCCGTAGACCGTCACCATCTGCCGCGCGAGCGCGGTCGCGCGCTGCAGATCGTCCTGCGCGCCGGTGCTGGCCTCGCCGAACACGAGATCCTCGGAGGCGCGCCCGCCGAGCAGCGTGCGGATCCGACCGAAGATCTCCCCCTGTGTCATCAGGAAGCGGTCGCTCTCAGGGACCTGGAGCGTGTAGCCGAGCGCTCCGCGGCCGCGCGGCACGATGCTGATTTTGTGGATGGGATCGGCGCCCGGCGAGCGGGCTGCGACCAGCGCGTGCCCGATCTCGTGATAGGCCACGCGACGGCGGTCGTGCTCGGTGAGCCGACGGCTCTTGCGCTCCGGCCCTACCACGACCTTCTCGAGGGCCGCTTCGTGGTGGTGCTGAGAGATCACGCTCGCGTGATCTCGCGCCGCCAACAGCGCGGCCTCATTCGTCACGTTCGCGAGATCGGCCCCGGAGAAGCCCGGCGTGCCTCGCGCAATCAGGCCGAGGTCAACCTGCTCGGCAAGTGGCTTGTTGGCAGCATGCAGGCGCAGAATCGCCTGGCGCCCCTCACGGTCCGGCAGATCGACCAGCACCTGCCGGTCGAAACGGCCCGGGCGCAGCAGCGCGCGATCGAGGATCTCGGGACGATTCGTCGCAGCCAGCACGATCACGCCGGCGTTCGCGTCGAAGCCATCGAGCTCGACGAGCAACTGATTCAGCGTCTGCTCGCGCTCGTCGTTCGAGAACCCCATGTGCGCGCCGCGCTGCCGACCGATCGCATCGATCTCGTCGATGAAGACGATGCAGGGAGCCTGTTTCTTGGCCTGCTCGAAGAGATCGCGGACGCGAGCAGCGCCTACTCCGACGAACATCTCGACGAAGTCGCTGCCGCTGATCGAGTAAAACGGCACGCCCGCCTCGCCGGCAACGGCGCGCGCGAGCAACGTCTTTCCAGTGCCGGGAGGGCCCACGAGCAGCGCGCCTTTGGGAATTTTCGCGCCGAGCGCGCTGTACCGCGCGGGATTCCTCAAGTAGTCGACGATCTCGACCAGTTCCGCTTTCGCCTCGGCGAAGCCCTCGACCTGGGCTAAGGAAACGTCGGTCTCGCGATGTGCGGCGAGCTTGGCGCGCGACTTTCCGAACGAGAGGGCCTGCGCGCCGGGGCCCGTGCCGCGCCGCGAAAGGTACGCCCAGAGGCCGAACAGCAGCGCAAGCGGCAGCACCCAAGCAAACAGAATCTGTGACAGAGCGCTCGGATGTACGCCGACGGTCTCCACGCCGGCTGCGAGCAGCTGCTCGGTGAGCTTCGGGTCGTCGATTCGCGAGGTGCGGAACAGGCTGAGCTTCGCGCTGCCGTCCGCCGCCTTCCCGACGATCTCACCCTCGATCAAAGTCTCCGAGACGGAGACGCGCGTGACCTCGCCAGCCGTCAGCGCCGACTTGAACTGGCTGTACGCGATCGGCTCGAAGGCCACCCGGTTGTAGACATGCTGCCAGAGTACGAGCACGAGCAACCCGGCTCCTACCCAGAGCAGAGTCACGCGGGGCAGCGATCCGCTCGAGCCCTCGGGAGCCGGCGTTCGCGGGGGGCCTGTCGCGCGTTCCATGTGATCCTCCTGTGGTTAGTCCGAGCATCGACACGTGGCGATTGATCGGCAAATAGGAAATCTTGAAGCTTCCCATCGTTAAAACCGATCATTGGAGATCCCATGGAGTGGCTCAACTACCACCACCTCCTCTACTTCTACACGGTCGCCAAGGAAGGCAGCGTCTCGCGGGCCGCAAAGGTGTTACGGCTCGCGCAGCCGACGCTCTCGGGACAGATTCGCAAGCTCGAACACGTGCTCGATGAGAAGTTGTTCGAGCGGCGCGGGCGCAACCTGGTGCTCACCGAGATGGGCCGCCTCGCGTTCCGCTACGCGAGCGAAATCTTCTCGCTCGGCGGCGAGTTGATGGAAACGATGCGCGGGCGGCCGACGAACCGTCCTCCGCGTCTCCACGTCGGGATCGCAGATGTCGTCCCCAAGCTGGTCGCTCATCGCCTGCTCGCGGCCTCGCGGCTCGTCGACGAGGGCGTTCAGCTCGTTTTGCGGGAGGGGAAACCGGAAGATCTTCTCACTGAACTCGCAGCCCAGGTGTTCGACTTGGTGATCAGCGACGCCCCGATTTCTCCGCACGTGAAGGTGCGCGCGTTCAATCACTTATTGGGCGAATCGAGCGTGACGCTGTTCGCGTCCCCGGCGCTTGCGAAGCGCCATCGCGCGCGCTTTCCGAAGTCGCTGGACGGAGCGCCGATGCTCCTGCCGACGGAGAACTCGGCGCTACGGCGCTCCCTCGACGCATGGTTCCAGGCGATCGACGTCCGGCCTCGCATCGTTGCGGAAATCGAGGACAGCGCCCTGCTCAAGGTTTTCGGCCAACACGGCGCCGGCATCTTCGCAGCGCCAACCGTCGTTGCCGCCGAGGTAAAGCGACAGTACGGCGTTCACGCACTCGGCGTTGCCGATGGCGTCCTCGAGCGCTTCTACGCGATCACCGTGGAGCGCCGCATCACTCACCCCGCGACGGCAGCGATCGCGGCAGCCGCGCGCGAGAAGCTATTTCAGTGAGCGATTCGCCCTCGCAGCGGGGTGCGCACCGGGTGTGCTCGCTAGGGCAACCCCGCTCCAACCTCAGCCGTCGGACTTGAGGTACTTGAGTAGCTCGGAGTCGGTCGACAGGATGAGCCAGCTGTTCGCGTCGAGGCTGCGGCTCAACGTCTCCATGCTCTTCAGGAACTGGTACAGCTCCGGGTCCCTGCCGTAGGCCTGCGCATAGATGGCCGCGGCCTGTGCGTCGGCGAGCCCCTTCACTTCCTGAGCGGTCTTGTAGCCGGTCGAGGACGCACCCAAAACGTCGCGCTCCTTCTGGCCGCGGATCTCGGCGGCGCGTCCTTGGCCCTCGGATCGGCTGCGCTCGGCGATGCGCTGGCGTTCCGAGATCATTCGCTCGAACACCTTCTCCTGCACGCTCTCGACGTAGTTGAGGCGCTTGAAGCGCACATCCACCAGTTCGATCCCGAACTCGGGCGTGATCTTGGCGGCCTTCTCGAGGATGATCTGAGCGATGCCGCCGCGGCCGGTCGTCACCTTGGCCATGGCCTCGGCCGCTCCGATCCCTTCCAGGTCTTCGGTCACCTCGAAGGCTCGGTTGCTCGAGCGCACCACTTCGATCAGGTCGAAGGACGCGATCGCGTTCCGGGTCTCGCCGTCCACGATGTCGTCGAGCCGGCTCTGCCCGCCACTCTCGTCGCGGACGGCTTGGAAGAACCGCAGCGGGTCGGCGATGCGCCAGCGCGCATACGTGTCGACCCAGATGTATTTCTTGTCTTTGGTCGGGATCTCGTTGGAGTCGCCGTCGAACTCCAGCCAGCGTCGGTCGAACCGGTGCACGACTTGGATGAAGGGCACCTTCAAATGCAGCCCCGGCTCCGTCACCACGCTGCCGATCGGTCTGCCGAACTGCGTCAAGATGGCCTGCTCGGTCTCGGAGAGCGTGTAGAGCGAGGAGTAGAGCAGCAGCGCGCCGATCAGCGCGCCGCCTTGGATGACGAGTTTGTTCACGGCTTCACCTCTTTCCGCTCAGCCTCGAGTTGCAAAAGCGGCAAGACACCGCGGGCGTCTTCATCCAGAATCACCTTCCGCCCGAGCTTCGGCATGATCTCCGCCAAGGTCTCGAGGTAGATGCGTTTGCGCGTGACCAGCGGCGCCCGGCGGTACTCCTCGTAGAGAGCCTCGAAACGCTTGGCGTCGCCCGCTGCGTTGTTGACTCGCTCGAGCGCGTACCCTTCAGCGGCGCGGATGGCCTGCTCCGCCTCTCCCTTCGCCCGCGGCACCGCCTTGTTGTACTCGGCCCAGGCGTCGTTGATGGCGCGCTCTTTCTCCTGGATGGCCTGGTTCACTTCGTTGAAGGCAGGCTTCACTGGGTCGGGCGGGTTCACGTCCTGGAGCACGAGTTGCTGGACCTCGATGCCGATCCCGTACAGGTCACACAGCCGCTGTAGCTCCGCTTTGGCCAGCAGCGCGATCGCCTCGCGGCCGATCGTGAGCACCTCGTCCACGCTGTGGTCGCCCACGACCTGTCGCATGGCGGCTTCCGACATGTAATGGAACGTCGCGGCGACGTCCCTCACGTTGAACAGGTAGGCGCGCGCGTCCTTGATGCGGAATTGCACGATCCACTCGACCACCCCGACGTTGAGGTCCCCCGTGAGCATCAAGGATTCGCCAAGAGTTTCCTGCGAGGGTGGCGCGAAGGTGGTCCGTGCGTCCGACTGGAGCGTCCGAAACCCGAACTCCATCTTGAGCTGACGCTGAACCGGAACCTTTGTGACCCGCTCCACGCCGAAGGGAATCTTGAGGTGAGGCCCGGGGTCGGTCGTCCTCACGTACTTGCCCAGACGCTGGACTACGGCCACCTCGTCCGGTTCCACTTGATAGTACCCTGTGAATAACAACAGGAGTGCGCCGGCAGAGATCAGGGCCAGCCGCGCCACGCGCGGCGATATAGGCGGAATGGACGGGAGTTGAATCCGATCCCCGCCATCCAGCACGTCACCCCAGCCTCGTTGCGCCATGGACTCCCCTCTCCGTCAGAATGATATGTAGACAGAACTACCCGTTCACGAGCGGCGGAACAAGCCGACGAGCTTCTGCACAGAGTCTGGTTCCTGCGCAGCAAGCTGCTCGAACTCGCCCTTGTCGAGCCACGTCCCGTTGCACGAATAGCACCGGTCGATCTGAACGCCTTGCAGAGCCAACGTCTCGAGCGCCATCCCGCACTTCGGACACCGCAAGTAGTGAAGCGTCTCGAGGCGTTCGCGCTCAGACTCCTCTAGCTGCCTCTGCGTCGCAACTGCACGCGCGCCCCTCCACTCGGCTTCCTGGCGGGCGAAGTACTCGTCCTCGGATGCAGTGGATCGCTTTGCCGTCATGACCGTTAGATCATCAACGCGTTCTCATTGATCGACAAATAGGAAATCCCAAGACTTCGCATCGTCATTACCGATCTGTGGAGACGCGATCCCACGCGAGCGCGGCTGGGCCGAGCGCGATCGCTCGAACGCCCCAATCATCGGTCGCGCGCCTGCAAGCCGAGCAGCACCGGCATCCGCCGGATCGCCCAACCCGCCACCGCGGCGAGGAACCGCCGCGATCGCAGCGGCGGCGCGCGAGAAGTTGTTTCCCTGAGCTGCGCGATGGCGTTGCTGCAGGACGTCTGGTTCCATCGCGCCCCTTCACTGAGGAGCCCCCGTGAGCACCGCCGCCATCGCGAGCCTGGGCAACACCTTCCTCGTGAAGGAGCACGTCGGCCTGTTCAAAGCCGCGAGCAACTTCGACATCTACGACCCGGCCACCGGACAGCAGCTGCTCGCCTGTCGCGAGCCGAACCTCGGCATGCTGACGAAGTTGTTCCGCTTCACTGATTACAAACGCATGACGCCGTTCGACGCCGAGGTGCGCACGACCAGCGGCGAACTCGCGCTGCAAGTTTCTCGTGGCGTCTCGATCTTCCTCTCGACCGTCGAGGTGAAGCGGCCTCGGTCAGCGGCTCGGCACGTTCGACCAGAAGCTGTTCTCGATCGGCGGCGCCTTCGACGTGAAGGACGCGACCGGGCAAGTCGTGGCTTCGCTGAAAGGCAGCTGGGTGGGTTGGGACTTCCGCTTCGAGAGCGGCGGGCGCGAGCTCGCGCGAGTGACGAAAAAGTGGGGCGGCATCGGCAAGGAGCTGTTCACGAGCGCGGATAATTATGTGCTGGAGATCTCGCCGAGCGTGCCAGCCAGCGATCCGGTGCGAGCGCTGATCCTCGCCGCGGTGTTGTGCATCGACTTGGTGTTGAAGGAGTAGACGGGCTCAGGACCCGGCTCACGGCTCCAGCACCACCTTGATCGCGCCAGCAGAGCGGCTCGCGGCGGTGGCGAACGCCTCGGGCGCGGCGTCGAGCGGGAAGCGGTGGGTGATTATGGCTCGCGGGAGTTCGGGCGTGGCGGCCAGTAAAGCAGCGGCCGCGTCCGCATCGCGACCGCCGCCGTGGCGCGCGTACAGGAACGACGGGCAGAGCGAGACTTCCTTCAGGCCCATCGCAAAGCCTGGCATCGCCACCGGTCCCCAATAAATGCCGGGAATCGAGACCGTGCCGCCGGGCTTCGCGAGCTCGACCGCTCGCGCCAGCGCGCTCTCGCTGCCGGCCGCCTCCACCACGAGGTCGTACTCCCCGCTCGCCGCGCGCGCGCCGAGGCGCTCACCGGCTGCGCGCTGCGCGTCGTGGCGGGCGACCAGCGCGACCTCCGCGCCCGTTGCGCGCGCCGCCGCGACCGCGCAGAGCCCGATCGTGCCGCCGCCAATCACGACGACGCGTTGGTTCGCGCGCAGCGCTGCCCGGCGCAACGCGTACACGACCACCGCGAGCGGCTCGACCAGCGAGGCATCGGCGATCGCCACGCCGGCTGGCAACGGCACGATCGCGCGCGCCTCGACGAGCAGCTCGTCCGCCATACCGCCGTCGAGCCCCATGCCGTAGAGCATCGCGACGCTGCGAATGCACAGGTTGTAATCGCCGCGCAGACACGGCTCGCAGGCGCCGCATGGCGCGATCGGCTCGATTGCGACGGGCGTGCCGTCGTCCGTAACACCTGCGATTTCGTGGCCGAGCGTGTTGCCCGAGAGCATTTCCGACGCGAGCGCATGCAGGTCGGAGCCGCAAATGCCGGCCGATCTAACGCGCACCCGCACCCCGGGGCCGCTCGGCGGCGGCAGCTCGACGACGTGCACATGCTTTCCGTTCTGGCGCACCGCACGCATGGCGACTCCTTGCCTCAACCGAGGCCTCGTTCCTAACTCACGTACACCGAGTACTCGAAGCCGTCCGAGAGGGGCAGCGTGGTCGAGACGAAGCCGTGCTCACCGGACTGCACGTACTCGACGTACGGCCGGAGCGACGCGCGGAACGTGAAGATGTTGTCGGCCAGCACCACCGCGCCGCGGCGCAGCCTCGGTGCGAGCAGCTTCAAGATCGGCAGATACAGATCCTTCCAGCCGTCCAGTAACACGAGGTCGATCGGCGCGGGCGCATCGGCGAGCGTTGCGAGCGCGTCGCCGAGGCGCACCTCGGCGAACTCAGAGACGCCCGCATCTCTCAGGTTCTGCGTCGCGCGCGCGTGCTTGCTGGGCTCGATCTCAGTGCCGATCACGCGCCCGCCGCCGTTGTTCCTGACCGCGCAGGCGAGGTAGATCGTCGAGATCCCGAACGAGGTGCCGTACTCGACGACGTTCTGCGCGCCGAGCGAGCGCGCCGTGAGGTACAGCAGCTTCCCCTGGTCGGGGTTCACGGGCATGTAGACGTCTTTCATCGCGGTGGGAGTCATTACGTCCCAGAGGCCCTTCCCCGCGAGGCGGCCGAGCACGAGCTTCGGGAGCAGCGCCGGGAAGCGCAGGCGATCGCCCTTCGCGGCGGTGTGGAGCCGCGCGAGCACGTCGCGCGCGGGGCGCCTCGCGCGTCGAGTTCACCACGCGCATCACTTCGCTCCACGCGCCGCGAGCAGCGCGGCGAGCTCGCTGCCGAGCGCGCGCAGCGCGTCGGCCTGCCGCGCGTCCGCGAGCGCGCCGCTCGCATCGAAGGCCTTGTGCGCCACGCCGACCGTCACTTGGTTCGCGAGCACGGTGACGCCGATGTTATTGAGCAGCTCGCGCACCCAGCGCAGCCCGCGCATTCCACCCCACGGCCCCGGCGAAGCCGCACAGAGCGCCGCGAGCTTGCCGCCGAAGAGCGACGGATCCGCCTTGCCGCCCGGCGCGCGCGTCATCCAGTCGATCGTGTTCTTCAGCAGCGGCGAGATGCCGCCGTTGTACTCGGGGCACGCGATTAGGAGCCCGTCGTGCGCGACGAGCAGCTCGCGCAGTCTCGCGGCGTTCGCGGGGAAGTCGTTCGCGAGCTCGCCGTCGCCGTCGTAGAGCGGCAGCGCGAACTCGCGCAGATCGAGCAGCGTGACGCTCGCGCCGGCCTCGCGCGCGGCGGCTGCTGCGAGCGCGAGCAACTTGTTGTTGAACGAGTCGTTACGGGCGCTGCCGGAGATTGCGAGCACGCGAGCGGATGCCATGAACTCACTCCTCGAGGGGCGCGCAGGCTATCACGCGCGCCTGCGCAGCCAGCCCGCGATGCTGAGGCGCTCCGCGCGCGCGGCGAGTACCTCGTGCGAGATCGTGTCGCTGCGAAACGCCACGAGCGTGCCGCCGTGCGGCGCGACGGTGAGCAGGGGCTCGCGCGTCTCGACGTTCTCGAACACGCGCAGCGAGCCGCCGTCCTCGTCGCGCCAACTCGGGTTCAAGTAGAGCACGAGTGAGATGACACGCGCGTCGTCGTCGCGGAAGCGATCGAGGTGACGCGCGTAGCCCGCGCCGGGGGCATAACAAGCGTAGTGAGCCTCGACTTCGTGGAGGCCGAGGAAGAGCGCGCGGTTCAGCGCGATGCGGAGCGCATCGAGGCGCGCGAAGAGTGCGCGTTCGGGCTCGCTCGCTGCGCGCGCATCGAGCCAGCAGATCTCGTCGCCGCGAATCGCAGCGTCGCGCTGCATCGCGTCCCCGCGCCCGACGCGCGCAGCGTGAAACTCGCGCGCCGCGCAGCGTCGCAGCGCTTCCGTGCGCAGCGCGCTCACTTCGATGTGCGCGAGGAACTCGGGCACCACGACGAAGCCGCGCGCCGCGAGCGCCTCGCAGATCGCGTCGTGCTCCGATTCGCAGCTCACTCGCGTAGCATCGGCCGCTTCAACAAGAGACAGCAAGGGGCACGCATGCTCGATGTCTTCGATCTCACCGGAAAAGTCGCGCTCGTAACAGGCGCGACGCGCGGCCTCGGGCGCGCCGCCGCGGAAGGCCTCGCGCGGGCCGGCGCGAGCGTCGCCGTGAACGGGCGGAAAGCCGAAACGTGCGAACTCGCCGCGCAAGAAATCGCCGCGCTCAGCGGGCGCGAAACGTTCGCCGCGCCCTGCCACGTCTCGCACTGGGACGAGCTGCCCGCGCTCGTGGAACGCGTCGTCCTGCGCTTCGGCCGCATCGACGTGCTCGTCAACAACGCCGGGATCAACCCCGTGCCAACACCGATCGCCGAGATGACGCAGGAATACTGGGACAAGCTGCAAGCCGTGAACGTGAAGGGCCCGCTACGCCTCGCGCAGCTCGTGGCGCCGCACATGGCGAAGAATGGCGGCGGCTCGATCATCAACGTGATCACGGTCGGCGCGTTCATGTTCAGCCCCGGCATGTCTGCCTACACCTCCGGCAAGGCAGCGCTCCATAACATCACGCGCGTGATGGCCGCGGAGTGGGCGAGCCAAGGCATCCGCGTCAACGCCCTCGCGCCGGGTTCGTTCCTGACCGACATGATGAAAGGCGCCGCAGCTCATCCGGGTTTTCTCGAAGGCAGCGCGAACCTGTCGCTGCAGAAGCGCATCGCGGCGCCGGAGGAGATCGCCGGCAGCGTGGTCTACCTCGCGAGCCGCGCGAGTTCGTTTGTTACGGGCACCGTGCTGATGGTGACGGGCGGGGTGTGAGGAGCGCTCACAGCGCGAGGCACGCGACGTCGTAGATCAGGACGGCGAGCGTCGGCAGCCACGTCGCAGCGAAGCCGAAGATGCGTGCGGTCGGGCTGTGGTGGTAGCCGACGAAGAAGGCGATGCGCGCGATCACGAACCACGTCGCGAGGATTGGAATTAGGCGAATCGCGTCCGGCGCGAGCTGCGTCGCCAGCGCAAGGTGCGCGATCACCGCGAGCACGAGCTGCTCGAGCGTGTTTTGCAGATAGCGTCGACCGATCTCGAGCCCGCGTTCGTCCGCGGTCGGCGCGGAGCCGTCGATCGCGCGCACTGAAAACAGGCGGAACAGCGAGACCCGGGAGACTCCGAACCCGAGCGTCAGGGCCGCGAGGGCTTCCCAGCGCAGCGTGAACGCGATCCGAGCCGCGGCGCTTCCGAGTGAGGACGAGTCGAACGGGACGAGCACGAACGCGCCCGCGATGAACGCGAGGGATGCGGTGTTGGCGATGGCGATCTGCGCGAGTGCGCTCTTCTGTTCGAGGCGAAGCGTCATCGCGCGACGCTGCCCCGCCCGGGCGCCACGTTCGCCACCGCCAGCTTCACCGGCTCCGCGCCCGGCTTCTTCAGCTCGATCAGAATCTCCCGAAAGTGATCGCCGCTCGCGTTGATCGCAGTCTCCGTTGCGCCGGGCGGTACGAAGAAGACGCTGCCGGGTTGCACGGGGATCAGGGCGCGGCCGCGGCCTTCGACTTCGGCGTCGACGCGCGATCCTTCGAGCACGCACAACAAGTACGGCAGATCGTGGCGGTGCCGATCAGAGCGCTCGCCGGGCGCGAGGTTCATCTCCCAGACGCGCACGAGTTCGTTCTCGAAGAGCAGCTTGTTTGCGACGTTGCCGAGCGGTTGCTGCGAGGACGCCATCTTCATACCTCCTTGTTACTGATCCCCGCCGCCGAGCTGCATCGCGGTGCGCAGCAGCAGCGCGAGCAGTAAGAGCGAGCCGAGCGAGAAAACAGAGAAGCGCAGCATGATCACGTTCTTGGTGGCCTGGATGAACGAGTGCACGACGCGCAGCGCCACATAACCCCAGGCGAGCCCGACGCCAATCGCGTCGGCCGTGCCTGCGAGCTGCGCCGCCAGCGCGAGCGCGTAGAAGAGCGTCGGCTGCTCGTGGAGGTGGTTGTAGTTATCCGCGACACGGCTGACTTCCGGCGGCAGTTCGAGCTTGGCACCGGTGCGCGAGAGCTCGACCATATCGGCGTTCGACCTCTGAATCGCCGGGATGCGCGTTGCGTACATCCAGATCCACATCACGAACGTCCACGCGATCAGCGCCAGAATGGGAGCAATGAAACCGTGCTCGAGCATGAGAGCTCTCCTTGGCTGCGATCAAAGCTCTTCGCCGACCTCCGACCACGCTGGGTCGAGTTCGCCGTGCGGAACTGGCTTGAACGATTCTTCGGGCATCGTCGACGTGTCGCCTGTCGGCGGCGCCCCTTCCGCCGCGTAGTCCACGAAGATCGGGCTCGACCAGGCGCGCTCCTCGACGTTCCCTAAGCGATCGTCGTCCGCATCCTTGGGCGTTGCGTCGATCGCGATGCACTCGCCCTCCGGGCTGCGCGTGCACGCGAGCCCCTTGCCGTTGACGGCGAGCGTCGGCTCCTCGATCGCGCGCACGTAGTAGAGCGCGTCGCGCGCGCGCACGGCGAACTCGCCGTCCACGAACTCCACCTCGCAGCCCGCTTCGTTCGGCTCGCACGCGAACGTCCGCCACGGATCTTCGATCAAGCCATCCACCGGCTCGCCAGCGACTTGTTGGGGGCGAATGCGCACGACCTCAATGCGCGCGATGCGCTGGCGCGCGTCGCTCGGGTTGTGGCACTCGCCGCGGCAGAGGCGCTCGAGGCGATCTGCTGCGAGCCCGGTCGCGGCGTGGTCGGGGCAGCCGGGCTGCTGCTGCTGCGAGCCGATCGCGCGCACGCGGAAGCGCGGCGCGAAGCCCATGCGCGCCTCGCCGCCCATCGGGCGCATCACGTCGCCGGGCGCGTTCAGCAAGTCGAACCATAACAAGATGCGCGGGCCGCTGGTGCCGTAGACCTCGCGGCGCGCGAGCGCGTCCCAGATCGCGCCGCGATCTCGAGTGGGCGAGTGCACCGCGACGAGGCCGCCCGTGAACAGCGATGCGCCGATGCGATCGTCCGTGGGTCCCGCGCCGCGGCGCAACGCGCCCGGCGTGCGCGTCTCGTCCGGCGCTACCGCCCGCGCGGGCAGCTCGCTCGGCGCCTCCCACGCGGGACGCGGCGCGCCGTCGCGCTGGCCATCGACCATCTGCCGCCGCGCGAACTCCTTGTATCCGGTGCCCGGGCGCGCGCTGTGCACGTCGCTCGCCGCGATGAAGCCGAAGCGGTAGCGCCACGGCTTATCCGGGTTCGTGAAGCTGGTGCGCGCGAGGGCGTACTGCACGCTGAGCAGCGGGCGCAGCGCGTAGTCCGGCAAGAAGCAATCGCGGCACTGGCCGGCGTCGCCCCAATCGTCGCCGGACGCCAGCGGCACTGTGTCGTCGGCGCCGCGGCCGAGAGCGTTCGCGGCAAGCGTGCGCGCTTCGGCTGCGCGCGCGGTGCAGTCATCAGCCGCCCCGCCCTGCGCGAGGCAGCGGCGCTCGATGATCTCGCCTGCGCGCCAGCACTGCGGCGTGTAGTTAGGGGATGGCGCGGGGCAAACGATCGCGCCGTCCGCGCCACGCTGCAGCGGGCGCCAGGCGCGGTACTCCTCGGAATTTCCGTGCCCCGAGTAGAGCTCGATGAGCGGCTGCAGCGCGGGATCATTCGCGCCCGCGCCGAGCTGCGTGTCCCAGCTCGCGAGCGGCGACGCCGTGAATCCCCACGCGGTGCCGTGCGGAATAACAAGCGCCGCGCTGCCCCAATCGCGCAGCTTCGCGAACAGCTCGGCGGGCGTGGCCGCGCTCTCCATGCAGTCGCGCGGCAGTTCGCGCGTGGGCATGCCCGGGGCGCAGCGCTCGGCGTCCTCGAGCTCCGTTGCGAAGCGCGCGAAGTCATGCACGCGCGGGTCGCCGGCGTTGGCTGCAACCATCGCAGCGCGCACGGGCAGTGAGAACTGTGCACCCAGCGCCGCGACGCGGGCCCGCGTTGCCGCAATCGGTCGCGCAGGAATCGCGTCGTCCGCGAGATCGCGCAGGATCACGTTGCGGTGGCCCCAATGCTCGGCGGGCGTCTCGCCTACCTGCGTCCACTCCCAACCGAGGTAACTCACCACGTCCGGGTTGTTGGGTTCGCCCGCGATCGCGTTGCACTGGCGGATCGATTCGACGCTCTCGCTCCAGCGCTCGGGCGTGAGGCTCTCGGCGTGGTCGTTCAGCGACCAGAAATCGAGCGCCGAGCAGTAGCGCGCGAAGTCGCAGGCATCGGCCGCAGGGTGCGCGCCCTCGCCGCCCGCGAGCGGCAGGCTCATCAGGAACGCGTCGAGCGAGACGGAGGTGTGGACGTGGAGATCCCCAAACAAAATTGACTTCGTGCTCGCCTCGTCGGCACAGATCGACGTATCGGGCTCGGTTGCAGAACGAATGCAGCCGGCGGCGCTTTGCGCCGCAGCTGATCCGCCTTCCGTTAGGCCCGCGGAGGTCCTCTCCTCGAGCGATCGGAGCGCAACCCGCTGCGCGTTCGCTCGCGCGTCCACCGCCTCGCGAGGCAGCGCCGCGCCCGTAATCACTCCCGCTCCCTCGTGCGCACCGAAAGCGCCGCGCCCGAGCGCGACGCCCACGCCGAGCAGCACGAGCACGATCACGCCCGCGAGCAGCAGGCGCGCGCGCGTCACCGCGCGGCGCCCTCGAGGAAGCGCAGCGCGATGGCCGCGTTCAGCGCGACGCCGTAGGCCATGCCGTCTTCATCGATCAACATGCGGTTCGAGTGGCACGGCGCGGCTTCGGTTGCGCCGGGCGGGCGCAGTCCGAGGAACACCATCGCGCCGGGCGTGCGCTGCAGCACGAACGAGAAATCCTCGGCGCCCATGATGGGCGCGTCGAACTCGATCGCGCCGCGCGGGCCGAGCAACTCGCGCGCGACTTGTTGGGCGAAGCCGACGAATTTCGCGTCGTTCACCGTCACCGGGTAGCCGCGCTGAAGCGCGACGTTCGCCTCGACGCCGTGCGCCAGCGCGATGCCGCGCGCCACGCGCTCGAGGCCCTCGTGCGCTCGTCTGCGCGAGCGCTCGGAGAGCGCCCGAATCGTGCCTTGCAACTCGACGCTCTCGGGGATCACGTTGCCGGTGGTGCCGCCCGCGATGCGCGTCACCGTAATCACCACGGGATCCGAGACGGGGATCTCGCGCGTCACGAACGTCTGCAGCGCGGTCGTGATCTCGCAGGCCGCCGGGATCGGATCGCGGCAGTCGTGCGGCATCGAGGCGTGGCCTCCCTTGCCCTTGACCGTGATGTTGAAGAAGTCCGCAGACGCGAGCAGCGGGCCCGCGCGCGTGCCGATCACGCCCGACGGAATCAGCGGCGTGATGTGGATCGCGAACGCGCCGTCGGTCTCGGGCAAGCCTTCGTCGAGCATTGCCTGCGCGCCCGCAAAGCCTTCCTCGCCCGGCTGGAACATGAACACGACTTCGCCCGCGAAGCTCTCGCGATGCTGCGAGAGCAGCCGCGCGGCGCCCGCCAGCATCGCTGTGTGCGCGTCGTGGCCGCAGGCGTGCATGGTATTAGGGCGCTGCGAGCGGAACGCAAGATCGTTGTCCTCGGGCATCGGCAGCGCGTCGGTGTCCGCGCGCAACAAGATGCGCCGGCCCGGCTTCGCGCCGCGCAGCGTGGCGACGATGCCGCTCGTTTTCT
>JANNRF010000310.1:0-12929 GCA_031401135.1 Deltaproteobacteria bacterium
GTTCACGGAAGGTTCCTGCGCGATGCCGGTAGCGCACGCAAGGCAGGAGTGTCCCCGTAAGTAACCAGCAAGCGGCGCTTCGCCGCGCGCAGCGAGGCGAAGCTGAGCGGAGTCGAACAGTGGCCTCCGCGAGTGCTGCGCCCCCGGCGTTCGCATTCCCGCGCCGCCGATAACCAGCCGGTATGAACGTCCCCGCTTTGGTTACTTGTGGCGCTTCAGTGGGCGGCGTTGGCGGGCAGCGCCTCGGGGGTCGCGGCGCCGTCGCGCGAGAGGCGCCAGACGCCGAGCAGGTCGTAGCGGTGCCAGAGCACGACGCGGTCGAAGCCTTTGCGCTCGGGGTCGCGGTAGATCCACTTTTCGTTCCACTTCACGCCGAGTTCCTCGGTCGTGCGCGGATCGTTCACGCTCCCCACCTGATCGGTCGGCGCGCCGAGCCGGCGCGAAACTTCACCTCGGCCGATGATCGCTGCGACTGCGGTCATTATCGGTCGCACTCCCCGCCGATCATGTTGATGAAGTCGAACGTAGGAATTAGGTCCGCGAGCATCGAGCCGCGCACCATCAGTGGCAGCGGCGCGAGGTTGATGAAGCTCGGCGGGCGGCAGCGCACTTTCACGGGCTGCGCGCTGCCGTCGCTCACCACGTAAAAGCCGAGCTCGCCGTTCGCGGATTCGATCGCGGTGTAGGCCTCGCCCTTCGGCACGCGCGGGCCCTCGGTGACGCTCTTGAACTGCTGGATCAACTCTTCCATCGCGTTGAACACGCGGCCCTTGGCGGGCCAGCGCACGCGCGGGTCGTCCACGTTCACCGGCCCTGGCCCGAGCTTCTCGAGCTTGACGAGACACTGGTCGATGATGCGCAGGCTCTGCTGCATCTCCTCGACGCACACGAGGTAACGGTCGTAGTTGTCGCCCACCTCGCCGACGGGCACGTCGAAGTCGATCTGGTCGTACACCAGGTACGGCTCGTCCTTGCGCACATCGAGCGGCACGCCCACGGAGCGCAGAATCGGACCTGTTACGGCGTACTTGATGCAGTCTTCCTTCGAGATCACGCCGGTGCCCTTCATGCGGTCGACGAAGATGCGGTTCTGCGTGACGACGTCGTCGAAATCGACGAGCAGCTCGCGGATCTTCGCGATCTTTTCACGCGCCGAGCCCGCGTAACTTGGCGCGATGTCATGCTTCACGCCGCCGATGCGGATGTAGTTGGAGGTGACGCGCGCGCCGCACAGCATCTCCTGCAAATCCCAGTTGAGCTCGCGCGCTTCGATGCCGTACAGGAACGGCGTCATCGCTTGCAGCTCGAGGCAGGCGGCGCCCGTCCTTGTTAGGTGGTCGCCCAGCCGCGAGAGCTCGCTGGCCAAGACGCGCAGCCACTGGCAGCGCTCGGGCGTCTCGATCCCGAGCAGCTTCTCGACCGCCATGCAGAAGCCGAGATTCGCCAGGATCGCCGAGTTGTAGTTGAGGCGATCCGTGTACGGGATGCACTGGTACCAGGAGCCGCTCTCGCACTCTTTCTCGAAGCCGCGGTGCAAGTAACCGACGTGGATGTCGAGATCGACCACTTGCTCGCCGTCGAGCTCGATCACGAACTTCACGGTGCCGTGGGTCGCCGGGTGCGACGGACCCATGTTCAGGATCTGGTGGTCGGTGTGGAGGTCGCCGCGCTGATCCTGGTCTGCGGGCAGCTTCGCGTGGAGGTGCAGATCACTGCTACTCGACATTTCCCTAATTCCTCGGCCCGACGAGCGGCTGGCGGCGCTCCTTCGGATAGTCCTTGCGCAGCGGGTGGCCCTGGAACTCTTCGTACAGAAGGATCCGGCGCAGATCCGGGTGGCCGGCGAAGCGGATCCCGTAGAGATCCCACACCTCGCGCTCCATCCAGTTCGCGGAAGCCCACAGCTCGCACAGCGTCGCGATCTCGGGCGCCTTCTCGGCGACCCGCGCCTTCACGCGCAGGCGCTTGTTCTTCGCCAGCGAGTAGAGGTGGTAGACGACTTCGAAGCGCGGCTGCTGACCGAGGTAGTCCACTGCTGTTAGGTCCGTGAGCATCTCGAACGCGCACTCGGCGTCATCGCGCAGGAAGCGCATCACGTCGACGAGACGCGCGGGATCGACCAGCGCGGTGGCGTCGCCGAAGTTCGCGTGGGTCGCCTGCAGCGCGGCGCCGTGCACGTCGAGCAAGCGCCGCAGCGCCGTGGAGCCGTAGTCCTCCATCACTCGCTCTCTGCGATCGGTGCGGCGCTGCGCTCGTACTCGCCGCGGATGAAGTCGAGGCGGCGCTTCAGCATCGCTTCCGGCACCAGCAGCTGCTCCTTCGTATAGAGCATGTCGGCGCGCGTGAAGGAGCCGAGCTCCACCTCGCGGCTCATCACGATTGCCTCTTCCGGGCACGCCTCTTCGCAGAGGCCACAGAACATGCAGCGCGACATGTCGATGTCGAACTCGAGCGGGTAGCGCTCGATGCCTGAATCGATGAGTTCGCCGGGCACGATCGTGATGCAATCCGTCGGGCACGCGAACTCGCACAGGCCGCAAGCGACGCACTTGGGCTTGCCGTTGTCGAGCTGCACCAGCACGGGCTGGCCGCGGAAAGCGTCGGCGTAATCGACGCGCTCTTCCGGCCACTGCACCACGAACGATTTGCGCTTGCCCGACATGAAGCCGCCGAGGTTCCGGAAGAAGTGCGCGCTGGTGACCCAGAGGCCCTTCACGATCATCGGGATGTACAGCCGCTCAACCCAGGTGAGTTTTTCGTGGCGGCGAACTTTGACGACGCGGGCTGTCATTTCGGCGGCGCACAGTAGCCGACCGATTTTGCGCTCGCTGGCGATTCCGAACAGTTTCCGGCGCTTATGGAAGCGGGTTGCGAGGCGCGGCATTCGCCGCCCGCGAACGAGCGAGTTCGCGCGCGAGGCTCGCGTCGTCGGGCGCAATCTTCACGCGCGCGCCGGTTCGTTCGCCGCCTTCCACGCTCGCGCGGCGCGGCGATGCAGACCCGCGCGCTCCGGCGCAAGCGCGAGCGCCGCCTCGAACGCGCGCGCGGCCTCCGCGTTTTCGCCGAGCGCGAGGTTCGCGCTCGCGAGCGCGATTTGCGCTTCGAGGTTCGGCGCATCCTGCGCGGCCAGCAGCGCTTCCTCGCGCGCGGCTTCGTGCGCCCCCACTTGCGCGAGGCTCTGTGCGACCGCGAGGTGATAACTCGCGCGATCGCGCCCGACCCAGTGCAGCTGCACGAGCGTCTCGCGCGCGGCGGCGAAATTGCGATCGCGCAGTGCGCGCAGCCAGCCGTCTTCGAGCAGCACGCCCGCAAGATTCGCGGCGAGCGCGAGCGCACACCCCGCCCAGACCACGGGGCGCAGCCATGAACGCCGCGGCGCTGTGTCCTCCGGCGCATCGGGTTGGCTCGCGATGAGAACCTGAGCGATGCGGCGGCGCAGTTTCCAGATCGCGCCGTCGAGCACGAAGTGATGCAGGTTCGCGAAGGCCGCCACGAGCACGAGCATGCCCGCATCGGGCGAGTGCAGCGCGAGGCCGGGTTGCCAGAACACGAGCAGCGGGAGCGTCCACACCAGCGCGCCTGCCAGGGCCGCCTTCAGCCAGAACAGGCCGATGCTCGACTGCGCTCCGGATTGCCGCGCGAAATACGCGGTGACCCACAGATATTGCGCCGCATGCGCGAGCGCGATCCACAGGAAGTAGTGGTTGTTATTCCGCCAGTCGAGCACGTCGAGGTTCTGGAAGCGATCGAACTGGAGTGCGGCGTACGGCAACGTGAACCAGAGCGCCTGCGCGAGCCAGAGCGCGAACAGCGGCGCCAGCGCGCGCAAGCGAAGCGCGGCGCGCGAGCGAGAACGCGGTCACCGCGAGCGCAATGCCCTGCCCCGCGCACACGAGCGGTGCCAGCCAGGCGACTCAGTTCGCGGGAATGCCGAGCGGCGCGAAACGAATCGCCTCGGCGCCGCCGTACTGGCCGGAAGCGCGCACGCCCATGCCCGCGCTGTGCGAGACGCGCGCGACCAGCACGAACGAGAGCGCGAACGAGGCATACAGCCAGCGCTTCTCAGCGGCTTCGATCGCGACGTCGCGGCGGCGCAGGAACATCACGGCAAGCCCGCAGTTCTGGCCGGTGTAATGCCACGGGCTCCAGGTGAAGTAGAGCGTGGCCAGCAGCCCGCCGGCGGCCGGCAAGAACGCGCCCGCCACGAGCCAGGCCGCGACCGCGGCTGTCGCCCAGAGCGAGAACAGCGCGTAGCTCCGGCGATCGCGCGCGCGCTCGTAGACGCGCAGCAGCGTCGCGCCGTAATGAGGCATCGACGCGAACGTGAGCAGCAGCGGGAACAAGAGTGCGGGCTGCGAGGCGCGTAGCTCGGGGCCCGCTGCGAGGAACGCGAGGAACGCGACCGTGTAGAGCACGCCGCAACCGAGCAGCAGATCCGGTGCGGGGCCGAACAGCCAGCCGCCCGGCGAGCGGGAAGCAGGGCAGACACGGGGCTTCGGCGATTGCGGCCTCCTAAGGATTGTGGCCCAGCCGCCTTGCTCGGTGGCGCTCTCGCGGGTGCAACTTTCTGCGGTTACTCGCGCTGCGCGAGCTTTTCCGCGTGATACGAGCTGCGCACTAGCGGCCCGGCCGCGACTTCGCGGAAGCCGAGCGCGCGGGCGCGTGCGGCGAAGCCGTCGAACTGCTCGGGCGTGACGTAGCGGTCCACCGGCAAGTGGTCGGCAGACGGGCGCAGGTACTGCCCCATCGTGAGCAGCGTGACGCCGGCCGCGCGGAGATCTGCGAGCGCTTGCTCGATCTCCTCGTCGCGCTCACCCATGCCGAGGATCAGCCCGCTCTTGGTCGGGATGTCGGGCCGCAGTTCGCCAGCACGGCGCAGCACCGCGAGCGAGCGCTCGTAGTTCGCTGCCGGGCGCACGCGGCGCTGGAGCCGCGCGACCGTCTCGAGGTTGTGGTTCAGCACGTCGGGGTTCGCATCGAGCACCGCGCACAGCGCGCGCTCGTCGCCCTGATAATCGGCGATCAGCACCTCGATGCCGGTGCCGGGACAGCGGCGCCGAATTGCGCGCACGGTCGCCGCCATCTGCGCCGCGCCGCCGTCCGCGAGATCGTCCCGCGCGACGCACGTAACAACCGCGAACTTGAGCCCAAGCTGGTCGACGGCCTTCGCGATGCGCGCGGGCTCAAACGGGTCGAGCGCCTCGGGCCGCCCCGTCGCGACATCGCAGAAGCCGCAGCGCCGCGTGCACTGATCGCCGCCGATCATGAACGTGGCCGTGCCGCGCGACCAGCACTCCGACAAGTTCGGGCAACTCGCCGACGAGCACACCGTGTGCAGCTTCTCCTCGCGCACGATTCGCTGCACGCGCTCGAGTTCGGGCGAAGTGCGCACGCGAATCTTCAGCCAAGGCGGCTTCGCGCCGCGGTCGGTGGGCACGACGCGGTTATCAGGCGGCCGCGCGACGCGTTGATCGAGCGGGCGCGTCATGAGAGCGCCCGCTCGAAGGCGGCGGCGACGCGCGCGCGCGAGCGCTCGAAGAACGCGCGCTCCTCGGCGCTGCCAAGCGCGAGCGCGCAGCCGAGTTCGTGCGCGACCGAGGTCATCGTCACGCCGTAGAGCCCGCACGGCACGATGTCGTCGAAGCCGGCGAGATCCGGCGTCACATTCAGCGCGAAGCCGTGATAACTGATCCAGCCTTTGAGCCCGACGCCGATCGACGCGATCTTTCGCGGCTGCCCCGGCGCGGCCACGAACACGCCGGTCATGCCTTCGATGCGGCGGCTCGGCACGCCGAGTTCGGCGAGCGCCTCCATCAGAGACGCCTCGATGCCGCGCAGCCACGCGCTCACATCCTGCGCGCCGCGCGCCGCGAGATCCGCGACGAGGTAGCCGACGAGTTGCCCGGGCCCGTGCCAGGTGACGTCGCCGCCGCGCGCGATCTCGTGCACCTCGATGCCGCGCGCCGCGAGCTGCGCGCGAGTCGTGCGCAAATTCTCAGCCTTGCTGCTGCGGCCGAGCGTCACGACCGCCGGGTGCTCCAGCAGCAGCAACCGATCCGGCCCGCCCGCGCGCCGATCCTCGACCGCCGCGAGCTGACGCGCGAGCGCGGCGCCATAAGGCAACGTGCCAAGCCAGCTTGTTTCAAGCGCGAGCGCCATAGCGGGGACGTTCCGTAAGAAACTTAAGTTGTTCGCGATCCAAAACTTAACTTACTTACGGAACGTCCCCGCTCCGACCGCTCAGAGGTCGAACTCGGCGGTTTCGAGGAGTTCGCGGACGCGGAAGAGGAAGCCGTTCGCGGGAGCGCCGTCGACGGCGCGGTGATCGTACGAGAGCGCGAGGTGCATCATCGGGCGGATCACGATCGCGTCCTGCCCGCCGATCGCGCGCACCACCGGGCGCTTCACCATCTCGCCCATGCGCAGGATGCCGACCTGCGGCTGATTAATGATCGCGAAGCCGTACAGGTTCCCCTTCCGGCCGGGGTTCGAGATCGTGAAGGTGCCGCCTTTGAGTTCGTCCGCGGTCAGCTTCTTGCTGCGCGCGCGGCTCGAGAGATCCTCGACCGCAGCAGCCAGGCCCGCGAGCGAGAGCCGATCCGCGTTGCGCACTACCGGCACCACCAGGCCCTTGTCCGTCTCGACCGCGACGCCCACGTGGATGTCGCGCTTCTCGACGATCGCGTCTTCGAGCACCGAAGCATTCAGCGCCGGGAACTCGCGCAGCGCGCGCACCGTGGCGTGCACGATGAACGGCAGGAACGTGAGGCCGTAACCGTTCGCCGCCTCGAACGCCGTCTTGTGTTTGTCGCGCACCAGCGAGACGCCGCCCATGTCGATCTCGGCGACCGTGCCGACGTGAGGGCTCGTGCGTTTCGAGTAGACCATGTGCCCGGCGACGAGCCGCCGCAGTGGCGACATCGGGATCACGCGATCGCCCTCTTGGATCGCATACGAACCGAAGCGTGCCTTCGTCTCGGCGTCTTGCATCCCCGAGTTTTTCGCCGCGCGCGCGGGGGCTTTCGCCGGCGCCGCTTTCGGCGCCGCGTCGGTCCTAACACGCGCCTCGCGCGTCGCCTCGACATCCGCCTTCATCACGCGGCCCGAAACGCCACTCGCCGCCACGTCGCGCAACTCGACGCCCGCAGCGTCAGCGAGGCGCTTCGCCATCGGAGTCGCGCGCTGGCCATCGCTCGCGGGCGCAGGCAGCGGCGGCTTTGCGGCGGCCGCGGGCTTCGAGGCAACCGGCGCGCCGGCTCCAGCGCTCGCGCCTTCCTCCAGCCGCGCGAGCTCCGCGCCCACCGCCACGATCTCGCCTTCCTGCGCGAGAATCGCCGTAATCACTCCGGCTACGGGCGCGGGAATCTCCGCATCCACCTTGTCCGTCGTGATTTCCACGAGCGCCTGATCGCGCTCGACGCGCTCGCCTTCCTTCACCAGCCAGCGCGCGACGGTGCCCTCGGCAATGCTCTCACCGAGTTCGGGCACGCGGATAGTCAGCATTGCAAACTCCTGAGCCCTCTCGTGCATCACGCTAGGGACTTCTTCCTTGTTTACTTCGCTCGGCTCCGCGGACTCCGCCTCGCTGCGCGCTTCGCTTGCGGCCTATGCAGACCCGCACCGAGGCGCTTCGTCATCCAGCTCATTCGAACGTCTTCCTCGGCTCGTGACCTTCGTGTGCTTCCGGCAGTCTAGAAGTTGATCCCGCGGCCTTCCGCGGCGAGCGCAGATTCCAAGATGGCTTCGGACAGTGTCGGATGCGCGTGACACGTCGCCGCAATCTCGCTGGTGGTGGCTTCGAGCGTCATCGCGAGGCCGATCTCGGCGATTAGGTCCGTCGCGCCGTAGCCGACGAGGTGCGCGCCGACGATCTCGCCGTGCTTCGGCTCAGCGAGAATCTTCGCGAAGCCCGCGGTGTGCGCGGCCGCGATCGCCTTGCCCGAGGCCATGAACGGGAACTTGCCGACGCGCAGGCCATCGCCGTACTTGGCGCGCGCCTGCTCCTCCGTGAGCCCGATCCAGGCCACCTGCGGCTGCGCGTAAATGCAGAACGGAATGTTGCCGAGATGCGCACGCTTGCGCGTGCCAGCTATTAGCTCGACGGTCTGGATGCCTTGCTCGCTCGCCTTGTGCGCGAGGAGCGGGCCACCAATTAGGTCGCCGATCGCCGAAACCGTCGGCACCGCGGTGCGGAAATCTTCGGCGACTTCGACGAAGCCGCGCGTGTCGACGCCGACGCCGGCCGCCTCGAGCCCGAGATCGGCGGAGAGCGCGCGCCGGCCGATCGCGACCAGCACCTGATCGCACTCGATCTCTTCGCTCGAGCCGCCCTTCGAGACCGTCACGCGCACGCCCGAGCCCTCGATCTTGAGCTGCTCGAACTTCGTGCTCGTCCGCACATCGATGTTCTTGCGCTTGAACTCGCGCGCCACCGTCGCCGCCACTTCTTTGTCTGCGCCGGGCAGCATCTGATCCACCATCTCGATCATCGTCACTTTGGCGCCGTACATCGCGTAGACGTACGCGAACTCCATGCCCACCGCGCCAGCGCCGATCACGATCAGCCGCGCCGGCATGCGGCGCGATTCGAGCGCCTCGCGCGAAGTCAGCACGCGGACGCCGTCGATCGGAATGCTGGGCGGCGCCCACTCGGTGGAGCCGGTCGCGAGCAGCACGTGAGCGGCCTCGATCACGCGCTCCGTCTCACCTGTTACGGCCACCGATTTCGGGCCGAGCAGCTTGCCGCGCCCCTTCACCCACTCGATCTGATTCTTCTTGAACAGCGACGCGACGCCCTTGGTCAGGCGATCCGCGGTGGCGCGGCTGTGGTCGATCAGCTTGCCGTAGTCGAGTGTTAGGCCCGAAGCCGTGATGCCGAAGGTCGCGCCGTGCTGGTTGAGATTCTCCACCAGTTCGGCGCCGGTGAGCAGCGCCTTCGACGGAATGCAGCCCCAGTTGAGGCATACGCCGCCGAGGCGCTGCGATTCGACGACGGCGACTTTCATGCCGAGCTGCGCCGCGCGAATCGCGGCGACGTAACCGCCCGGACCGGAACCAATCACGGCGAGATCGTATGCGGCGCTGCTCACGGCTTCTCCTCAGAGTCGAATCGGTCGAGCCAGCGCTGCGCTGAATGCCCGCGCGCGGGCCGCGCGCTAAGCGACCGGCTTTACCACCTGGCGGACGGGCAACTCGTCGATTTCCTTGTGCCGGCCCTGCTTGTCGACCCGTTCAGCCTGAATGCGCGCTTGCAACTTGATCACGCCGTCGAGCACGGCCTCGGGGCGCGGCGGGCAGCCGGGTACGTAGATATCGACCGGGATGATCGTGTCGATTCCCTGGACCACTGCGTAGTTGTTATAGGGACCGCCAGAACAAGTGCAGGCGCCGAACGCCATCACCCACTTCGGCTCAGCCATCTGGTCGTAGACCTTTTTCAGGATCGGCGCGTTCCGGTGCGTGATCGTGCCGACCACCATGAGCAGGTCTGCCTGGCGCGGCGAGAAGCGCGGCAGCGCGGCGCCGAAGCGGTCGATGTCGTAGCGCGGGCCGGCGGCGCTCATGAACTCCATTCCGCAGCAGGCCGTCACGAACGGGTAGAGGAACATCGAGTACTTGCGCGCCCAGTTGAGGACGGCGTCGGCCTTGGTCGTGATGAACGAATCGTTGCCCTGGCGGAGCACCTCGACGAGGTCGTGGGCGCGCTGCAGCGGCGAAACGCGGCCCCCGTCATCGGTGATGTCCTGAATTGCCATGGAGTCCTCCCCAGAGGGGCGGCAATATAGCCGCGTGATTCGAGGTAGATAGATGGGGAACGCGGCACACGCGCGTGAAAACTCGGCCGCTGCGCGCATTGCGGCGTGGTCGGTGCACGCGCTCACCGCGAGCGGCGGCGCGATGGGCCTGTTCGCTTTGCTCGAAGCCGCGCGCGGCGACTTGCGCGCGAGTGCGCTCTGGATGCTCGGCGCGTTCGCGGTCGACAGCGTGGACGGCACGCTCGCGCGAGCCGCGCACGTGCATGAGCGCGTGCCGCAAATCGACGGGCGCCGCCTCGACGACGTGATCGACTACCTCAACTACGTGATCGTGCCGTGCTTCTTCCTCGCGGCGAGCGGGATTGTGGGATGGGGCTGGGCAGCCCTGCCTGCGCTGGCAAGCGCGTATCAATTCGCCCAGGCCGATGCGAAGACGGACGACAACTTCTTCTTAGGCTTCCCATCGTATTGGAACTTCGTCGCGATCTACGCGTGGTTGCTCGACGCTTCGCCGTTCACGACGAGCGCGTGGCTTGTTGGGCTCTCGATCCTGGTGTTCGTGCCGATCAAGTATCTCTATCCAACGCGGATGACGCGCTTCGCGAAGACGATGATCGTTGGCGCCGCGGCGTTCACCGCGCTGCTCACGCTCGCGTGCCTCGTTCGCGACGCGGCGCTCGCGCTGCGCCTCGCGCAAATCTCACTGCTCTACCCCGCCGCCTACGGCGCGCTGTCGCTGTGGCTCGGCGGCTTGCAGCGCAGTAGTCGTTAGGGCGCGCGGCATGGCAGAACTCACCGGCATTCTGCTCGCGCAGCTCGGCACGCCCGCTTCGCCCGCGGTGCCCGACGTGCGGCGCTACCTGCGCGTGTTCCTCACCGACCCGCGCGTGATCGACATCCCCGCGCCCGCGCGCTGGCTGCTCGTGAACCTCGTGATCGCGCCGTTCCGCGCGCCGAAATCTGCGCGCGCTTATCAGGCGGTCTGGACGGCCGAGGGCTCGCCGCTGCTCGTGAACTCGCGCGCGTTCGCGGAAGCGCTCCAGCGCGAACTCGGCGCCGGCTTCCGCGTCGCGCTCGGCATGCGTTATGGCGCGCCGCGGCTCGCGGATGCGTTCGCGGAGCTGTGCGATGCGGGCGTCTCGCGCATCGTCGCGTTTCCGGTTTATCCGCAGCTCGCAGAATCCTCGACTGGGACCGCGATCGCCGCGATTCGCGAGACCGCGGCGATGCGCGCGGCCTGTCCGCCGCTCACGTTCGTGCCGCCGTTCTTCGCCGATGCGGGCTTCATCGAGGCGCTCGCGGCAGAGGCGCGTCCGCTGCTCGCGAGCGAGCGCTGCGACCACGTGCTGTTCAGTTATCACGGCCTGCCCGAGCGCCACGTGCGCGCCGCCGATCCGACGCGCGCGCACTGCCTCGCGAGCGCAAGCTGCTGCGAGGCGCCGCCGCCCGCGCTGCTCGCGAGTTGTTATCGCGCGCAGTGCTTCGCGACGACGCGCGCCATCGCGAGCGCGCTCCGGCTGCCCGCAGAGCGCGTCACCACCTCGTTCCAATCGCGCCTCGGCCGCGACCCGTGGATCAAGCCGTGGAGCGACGAAGAGCTGCCGCGCCTCGCCGCGCGCGGCGTGAGACGGCTCGCGGTGGTGTGCCCCTCCTTCGTCGCGGACTGCCTCGAGACGCTCGAGGAAGTCGGCATCCGCGCGCGCGACCAATGGCTCGCACTCGGCGGCGAGGCGCTCGCGCTCGTGCCGTGCGTGAACGCGTCGCCGAGCTGGGTGCGCGCGGCGGCGGAGCTCGTGCGCGCGCGCTGAGCCGAGCCTTGGCGTCGAACCGCGCGTCAGGCCCCGGCCGCCCCTCGCATGACCTGCACCGCGCTGCGCGTGTAGCGCTCGCGTGCATCGAGACACGCAGGCGGCATCGGCGTCCGGCGCGGGTCGTACCAGGGCATGTAGATGTTCAGCGTGCGCGGGATCGCGCGCAGCAAGTAGCGGACGATCCAGCGGCGCGAGTTCCCGCCAGACCGCGCGGCCTCTCGAAACGCCTCGGGGTCCGCCTGCGCCATGCAGCGCGTCAGCCGGAAGCTGCGCGAAAGGAAGTGCCACTGCGCCCAAAGCCCAACAACCAGCCGGTACCAGTAGCCGCCGAAAATCGCCTGATAAACGTCGAACGCGACGGTGCGGTGTTCGAGTTCCTCCATGATGTGCCACTCCATCGGGTCGCGGAGCGGGCCGGTCATGCGCTCGAACACGCCTTCGTCGAACTGCGTGCGCGATTGGGCGGCGGTGAGCGCCTCGAAACCCTCCGCGTAGGCGAGGTGGAAGCGCAGCGAGCGCTCGCGCGTGAACGCCGCGTACTCCGCGGCGATTTTGCGCTCGATCTCGGCGAGTCGCGCGAAGCCGGGGCGGCGCGTGCGGATCGCGTCGTTGGCGCGCGCGTGTTCGCGATAGTGCTGGCCTTCCTGCGCGCAGAAGCGCTGCACGTCCTCGCGGAGCCCGGGAGACTCGATGCGCGGAAGCGCCTCGCGCATCGCACGAATTAGGTACGGCTCGAGGTAGGGCAGCAGCATCCAGGTCCCGACGAACGTGTACGAGAGGCCCGGCTCGCCGCGGATGAAAATCAGCTCGAGATCGTCCGGAAACGCGAACGCCATCTTGCGGACGAGGATTTCTTCCAATGTCACTCCGGGCGCTGGGGTCGTGCGCGGCAGTATATGTTGCGCGCATGCCGATCGTCTCGATTCGCGAGAAGCCGCCTCGCCGCGTTGTGCTTGCCGCCAGCGCGTTCCTCATGGCAGCGGCGTGCAGCGCACCAGAGGCCCACTTGTCAGGAGACTCAATGCCCCTCACGCCGAAGAAGCCGGTCTTCGACACCTATCACGGTGTCGAGGTGAGCGACGACTACCGCTGGCTCGAGCGTTGGGACGACCCCGAAGTGCGCGCGTGGAGCGAGGCGCAGAACCGGCGCGCGCGCGCTTTCCTCGATCAGCTGCCCTCCGCCGCGGCGATCCGCCGCCGCGTGAGCGCGCTCATGAAGGCCGACTCGATCGAGTACTCCGGCCTCGTCCGCCGCGGCGAGTGGATCTTCGCGGTCAAGCGCGACAGCTCGAAGCAACAGCCGACGATCGTCGCGATGAAATCAGCGGACGGCGCGGACGGCGAGCACACGCTCGTCGACCCG
>JANNRF010000311.1:0-18290 GCA_031401135.1 Deltaproteobacteria bacterium
CGTGGTCGCGGCGTTCGGCAAGAAGGGGCTGCTGCAAGCTGCGCGGCGGGCGCTCCCGTACCTCGCCTCGCCGCTAGAGAGCTTGGCGTCGCTCGCCGAGAATTATGCGCTGTGGGAGAGCGAGCGTTCGGGCGAGCCGCCGGCCGGCACGCCGCGCGTACCCGTGATGCGCACCGTGTACGTCGCCGCGAACGACGCCGAGGCGGCGCGCGTGTTCGAGGCGCTCAGCCGCGACGCGCTCGCCGCCGCGCGGCGCGCGCCGCCAGCGCTCGCACGCGCCGCAGCCGAGCCGATGCAGGCGCGCGTGATCGTGGGCAGCGCGGGGTTCGTGCGCGATGAGATCGCGCGCTACCGCGAGCGCATCGGCATGGACTTGTTGGTGGCGCGCCCCGAAGTGCCCGGCGCGAGCGAGGCCGAGCGTGACGCGGCGCTGGAGCGGCTGGCGGAAATGGCGCCTGCGCTGGCGTGAGCGCCTTAGTCCGCGCTCGCCCGCACGAACAGCAGAAACGCCATCGACGGGCGGCGCGAGGATTCGCGCATCGCGAAGTGCATCGATTCGAGCCGCCAGCCCTGCGCAGTCCACTCGTTCAGGATCTGCTCGAGCGCCACGTCGGTGACGTCGCTCGTCTCTACCACTTTGTAATTGCTCGCCATGCGCGGGCTTCTCGGCGCTTCGCGGCGCGGCCCTAAGCGCCGAGCTTGCGCGACATCTCTTTGGCCGCGTACGTGAGGATGAAGTCCGCGCCCGCGCGCTTGATGCCCACTAGCGCTTCGTGCATCGCGCGTTCGCCGTCGAGCCAGCCGCGTTCAGCGGCGGCGTGGATCATCGAGTACTCGCCGGAGACGTGATACGCGGCGAGCGGCACCGCGAACTCGCGGCGCGCGTCGGCGAGAATGTCGAGATACGGCGTCGCGGGCTTCACCATCAGCGCGTCGGCGCCTTCTTCGAGGTCGAGGCGCATCTCCTGGAGCGCCTCGCGCCGGTTCGGCGGATCCATCTGGTAGGAGCGGCGGTCGCCGAAGGCGGGCGTGCTCTCGGCGGCTTCGCGGAACGGACCGTAATAGGCGCTCGCGAACTTGGCGGCGTACGCCAGGATCGCGACGTCTTCGAAGCCGCTCTCGTCGAGGCGCGTGCGGATCGCGCCGACGCGGCCGTCCATCATGTCGGAGGGCGCGACGATGTCGGCGCCGGCGCGCGCGTGGGAGAGCGCGGTCTCGGCGAGGCGCGCGACCGAGGGGTCGTTCAGCACGCGCTCGCCGTCGACGATGCCGCAGTGCCCGTGATCGGTGTACTCGCATAGGCAGACGTCGGTCATTACGACGAGGCCGCTGACGTGCGCCTTCAGAGCGGCGACTGCGCGCTGCGTGATGCCGCCCGCCGCGTCGGCCTGCGAACCGCGCGCGTCCTTCTGATTAGGCACGCCAAACAGAATGACCCCCGGCACGCCGAGGTCTGCGAGTTCCTTGCATTCGAGCACGAGCTGATCGACTGAGAAGCGGTGCTGGCCGGGCATCGACGAAATCGGCTCGCGCACGCCGCTGCCTTCGACGACGAAGAGCGGCTGCACGAGATCGTCGCGCGAGAGTTTCGTCTCGCGCAGCATGCGGCGCAGCACATCGCTGCTGCGGAGCCGGCGCATGCGCGTTCTGGGGAAGCTCATCGGGTTTTCTCCTGCTGGCGTGCTGCGAAGTGGGCTTCTAACGCGGCGACGAGGCCACCTGCACTCGGGGTTTCCGCGATGACATCGGGCGCGAGAGCGGCCGCACGCAGCGCCTCCGCCGTAACAGGTCCGATCGCAACGATCGCTGCCGAACGCGCTGCGGTGCAGCCTTCGGGGCCGATGCCCGCTGCAAAGTGCCGCGCTGCGGAGGGGCTTGCAAAGGCGATCGCGTCGATCTGGCGCGCCTCGAGTTCGGCGATCAGCGCGGCTCGGTCGAACGGCGCGGGCTCGGTGCAATAGAGCGCAAGCTCGTCGACGCGCGCGCCGACTGCGCGCAGGCCCGCAGGCAGCGCGTCGCCCGCGCTCGCAGCGCGCGGCAGGAGGACGCGCTTCCCGCGCCAGTCTTGTTGCGCGAGCAAGGACGCGAGCAGGCGCTGCGCATCGCCACCGGGCAGCGCTTCTGGCGCGAACCCGAGCTCACGCGCCGCCGCGGCGCTCGCTTCGCCCACGCACGCGACGCGCGCGCGCAGCTTCGCGAGTTCGGCGCCGCGTTCGCGCGCGGCGCCGCCGAGCTCGCGCAGCGCGTTCGCGCTGGCGGCGATGAGCCAGTCGTAGCTCGCGAGCGCGCCGAACACGCGTGTTAGGGCGGCGGCATCGCGCAGCGGCGCAGTGCGAATCATCGGCACGAGCACGGGCACTGCCCCAGCGGCTTCGAGCGCGCGACGCCATTCGCCAGCTTGGTTCGCTTGGCGCGTCACGAGCACGCGCTTGCCGAACAGCGGCAGCCGCTCGAACCACGAAAGCTCTGACTTTAGGCTTACCACTTCCCCAATTACTACGGCCGCGGGCGCCGCGAGCCCGGCCTCGCGCACGCGCGCGGCGAGCGTGCCGAGGGTCGCCACTACGCTGCGCTGCGCGCCGGTACTCCCGTCCATCACGCACGCCGCCGGCGTCTCGGGCGCGCGGCCGCCCGCGAGGATCTGCCCGAGGATCTCCTCGAGGTTCTTCATCGCCATCAGGATCACCAGCGTGTCGACGGCGCGCCCGAGTTCGGCCCAGCGCACGTTCTCGCGAGCGCGCGTCGGATCCTTGTGCCCCGATACGACGGCGAACGACGCGGCATGGCGGCGATCTGTTACGGGAATGCCCGCGTGAGCGAGCGCGCCGATCGCGGAGCTGACGCCCGGCACTACTTCGCACGGCACGCCGGCCGCGAAGCACGCGGCGGCCTCTTCCCCGCCGCGCCCGAACACGTAGGGATCGCCGCCCTTGAGCCGCACGACGCGCTTGCCCTCGCGCGCCAGCCGCACGAGCAGCGCGTTCACCTCTTCTTGCGTGCGCAGGGGCTCGCTGTGGCCGCGCTTGCCGACGTCGATGCGCAGCGCGTGCTCCGGCGCGAGCGAGAGCAGCGATTCCGCCGCGAGCGCGTCGTAGACGACGGCGTCGGCTTCGCGCAGCGCGCGCTCGCCGCGCACGGTAATTAGGTCCGGGGCGCCGGGGCCCGCGCCCACCAGCACGACGCGGCCGCTCACCGCGCCGTCCCGCGCAGCGCGGCGAGAATCTCCTCGCCGCCGCGTGCGCGCAGTTCCTGCGCGAGCTCAGTGCCGGCGCGCACGGCGTCCTTCGCGTCCGCCTCGATCTCGCCGCGCACGATGCGCCCGCCGTCGGGCCGCGCGACCAGGCCGCGCATGCGCAGCCGGCCCGCGGTATCGAGCTCGCCAAACGCGGCGATCGGCACCGCGCAGTCGCCTTCGAGGCCCGCTTGGAAGGCGCGCTCGGCGAGCAGGCACGCGCGCGTCGCCGCGTGGTCGAGGCTCGCGAGCTCCGCTACCAGCGAATCGCCGGCGCGCACTTCGAGCGCGAGCGTGCCCTGCCCGACTGCCGGCAGCAGATCCATGGTGTCGATGCGCTCGTGGATGCGCTCGCCGAGCCCTAATCGATCGAGGCCGGCGCAGGCGAGCACGACGGCGTGAAGCCCGAGTTCGACGAGCTTGCGGAGGCGCGTGTCGACGTTCCCGCGCAGAGGAACGATCTCGAGATCGGGGCGCCGAGCGCGCAGCTGGCTGCTCCGGCGCACGCTGCCCGTGCCGATGCGTGCGCCGCGCGGCAGCGCCGAAATGCGCGTGCCGGGTTCGCTCGCGACGAGTGCATCGCGCGCATCGGCGCGGCGCGGGAAGGCCGCGAACGTCAGCCCGTCTGGCGTCTTCGCCGGCAAATCCTTCGCCGAATGCACGGCCAGATCTGCGCGCCCGTCGAGCAGCGCCTCCTGGATCTCCTTGACGAACAGCCCTTTGCCGCCGATCGCCGCGAGAGAGCGATCCTGGATGCGGTCGCCGGTGGTCTGAATGATTATGATTTCGAACGCGCGGCCGGTCGCAAGCTCGACCGCGGCGCCGATCATGCGCGACTGCGCGAGCGCGAGGGCGCTCCCGCGCGTGGCGATGCGCAGGGGCTTCACGCGCCGCTCGCTTCGTCGTCGTCGCCGTTGTCGAGCGCGAACAGCGAGCGCGCCGCCTCGAGCTGCGCGAGGCCCGCCTCGCGATCTTGCTCCGCGCGCAGCTTCGCGAGCGGCGCGTGCAGCAACTTGTTGACGATCGCGCGTGTGGCGGCTTCCACCGCCTCGCGTTCGCGCGCGCCGATCTCGACGCCCGCCAGCGCTCGCTCGAGCTCGCTCGCGCGGATCGCCTCGCCGCGCTCGACCAGCGCCCTAATTGTTGGCACGGCGGCCAACGCGCCGAGCCAGCCGTCGAAACGCTGCTGCTCTTCGAGCACGATCACGTCGACGCGCTCGAGTTCGCGGCGCCGTTCCTCGGCGTTCTCCTGCGCGACGCCCTTCAGATCGTCGAGGTCGTAGAGGTAGACGCCTTCCAGCTGGTTGACGGCGGCGGCGATGTTACGGGGCAGGCCGATATCGATGGCGAAGATCGGGCGCGCGCGGCGTTCGCGCAGTGCGGCTGCGAATAATGCCTCGCTGAGCAGCGGCTCGCTGCCGCCGATGCAGGTGAGCACGACGTCGCTGCTCGCGAGCAGCGTGGGCAGCTCGCCGAGGCCATGCGCGCTCGCGCCGAAGCGCGCTGCGAGCGCGGCGGCGCGCGCTGGCGTGCGGTTCGCGACGCGCGCCACCGCGAGTCCGCTCTTCATCAGCGAATCCAGCGCGAGCTCGATCATCTCGCCGGCGCCGACGAGCAGCGCCGATTTGTCGGCCAGCGACTCGAAGATCTGCTCGGCGAGCTGCACCGCCACGCGCGCGACCGAAACCGGGCGATCCGCAATCGCGGTCTCGTTGCGCACGCGCTTGGCCGTGCTGAACGCGCGCTGGTAGAGGCGCGACAGAATCGGGCCGCAGGCGCCGCAAGCGACGGCCGCGCGGTAAGCGTCCTTCACCTGGCCGAGAATCTGCGGCTCGCCGACCACCTGCGAATCCGCCGAGCACGCCACGCGGAACAGGTGCCGCACGGCGGCGGAATCGTGGAGTTCGTAGAGCGCGCCCTCGAGTTCGGCTGCGCGCGGCGCCTCCTCCGGCGCGAGTTCGCGCTCGAAGAACGAGCGCACCCGCACACGCGCGGATTCGAGATCCCGCGTCGCCACCAACACCTCGACGCGATTGCAGGTCGAGAGCACGACCGCCTCGTCGACTTCGGCGCAGCGCACGAGCTTGGCGAGAGCCGGCGCCGGATCGTCGACGGCATAACGCTCGCGCAGATCGAGCGGCGCGCTGCGATGGCTGAGGCCGACCAATAACAGGTTCACTGCAGCACCCGCAGGCCGACGACCGTAACCAGCAAGAGCGCGAAGCCGACTGCGGACTGCAGCGCCGCGCGGCGCGCGCTCTCGTGCAGGCCGAAGCGCAGCACCGCCACCACGGCGTAGAGCGCCCACACGGCGAGCGTCGCATTCGCGTGGGCGTCGCTCGGCCAGAGGCGGCCTTCGCTCTCGAGCACCCACAAAACGCCGGAGAGCACGCCGAGCGAGAGCAGCGTGAAGCCGAGCGCGAGCGCGGTGGTGTTCGCGCGATCGAGCGCCTCCAGCGAGGGCAGCGCCGACTGCGCGGCCTGCGAGTGCTTGGCCTTGATGCTGCGGTGATGCGCGAGGTAGAGCACACCCGCAGCGCCCGCGACGCCTAACAACGCGAAGCCTGCGCTGGCGAGCACGACGTGCAGATGCGCGAGCAGCGGATGCAGCTCATCCGCCCCGCCGACGCGCACGCGCAGCCAGAGCGCACCCGCGAACGCGCCGAGAAACGCGCCGGGTGCAACCAGCGCGGAGAGCCCGAGGCCGCGCACGCGAACGAGCAGCAGCAAGAACGAGACGACCGCGAGCCACGCCATCAACGAGGCCGCCAGCGGCGGCTCAGTGAGCGAGGGCGTGGGCACGAGCGTGTGCAATCCCCAGAACGCGGCGGCGTGCGTGACAGCGCCAGCCGCGAGCAGTGCGACCGCCACGCGCTGAAGGGCGCGCGCGCGCAGGCCGAGCCCGGCCACCGCCGCGAGCGCGGCGAACAGGTAGGCAGCGGCCGTTGCGATGTGGAGTGTGTGCGCCACGCGCTTCCCTAATTGGCCGGCCGCGCGCGCTGGCGCAGCCTGGTCATCTGTTCGGCAACCCGGGCGGCGTCGTTCACCATCTCGAACATGCGGTAGATGGGCTCGCCGGACAGCACGAAGCGGATCTCCTCGATCGAGGTCTCGCTGGCCGCGTGCGCGCGCGCTTCCTCGATCAGCACCTCGGCGCAGCGCTGCACCGAGAGGCCGGCGCTGCCCGCGCCGAGCGCCGGCACCGCGAGCGTCTTCACGCCGAGTTCGCGCGCGCGCGTGAGCGCGCTGCGCATTGCGCTGCGCACGCTCGCCTCCGAGGCGGCGCCGCCGGGCGGCTTCGCGGCCGCGTGAATCACGAAACGCGGTGCGCCGGTGACTACGGCGTCGCCGAGCGCAATCGCGTCACTGCTCGCGGCGCTCACGATGGCGTCGGCCAGCTCGCTCGCCAGGTCGCCTTCCTTCAGCGTGATGCGGACGCTCATGCAGCCGAGCTTCTTTGTGGGCGCGGGCGCGCCGCAGCGCGAAAACCCGAGCGAAATCGAGAGGATCGAAGACGTCGCAGCTTAACGATCGCGTTTCGCCGCGGCTATCGGAGCCGCACGCGCTTTCGAGCCGCGATCTCGCGGCAAATGCGAGCGCCCGCTTGAATCGTTTGCCACGTTCCGCCGCGTTCATCCGATTACGACCCAACAGGAGAGATCACATGGCAGGCATCATCGACGTGACCGACGCCACCTTCGAAGCCGAAGTCCTGAAGTCGGACGTCCCGATCGTGATCGACTTCTGGGCCGAGTGGTGCGCGCCGTGCCGCGCAATCGCACCGATCGTGAAGGATCTCTCCACGCAGTACGAAGGCAAAGTGAAGGTCGTGAAGATGAACATCGACGAAAACCCCGCGACGCCCGGCAAGTACGGCGTGCGCGCAATCCCAACCGTGCTCGCCTTCAAGAACGGCGCCGTCGTCGGCCAGATCACGGGAGCACGGCCCCGCAGCGCATTCGAGGAGCTTGTTCAGCGGGTTTTGTAGTTTGCAGGCGCCTCGCCATTAACTGGCATGGCCGTGCTTTTTCCTTGTTTACTCCGCGTTGCGTCGAAGACTCCGCCCCGCTGCGCGCTTCGCTTGCTGCCTATGCAGACCCGCACTGAGGCGCCTCGTCATCGAGGCCAGTACCGCGCCCAGCTATCCGCGTGACGCGCCGCAGCCGGTGCCGGAGCGATCTCGTTGACGAAGCGCCTCGGTGCGGGTCTGCATAGGCCGCAAGCGAAGCGCGCAGCGAGCCGTAGTCCTCGGAGGCGAGCGAAGAAAAAAGGGAGGATCTCGGCGGGCTGCCCGCAAGCCTCGCTGCCGCGGGACTAGAACATGTACCGACGCATAGAAACATTGAGGAGTAAGCCCAGCCCGACGAGATTCGCCAGCATTTGCGAGCCGCCGTAGGAGACCAGCGGCAGGGGCACGCCGATTACGGGAGCGAGCCCGAGCACCATGGCGATGTTGATCACGGCGGGCCAGAGCAACATGCTGACCACCCCCACCGCCAGCATCGCGCCGAAGCCGTCTTTGGAGTTGGCTGCGATCGCGAGCCCCCAGAGCAGCAGGCTCACGTAGAGCACGATGAAGCCCGTGGCGCCCACGAAGCCCCACTCCTCTGCCAGCACCGAGAACGCAAAATCCGAGTGTTGGGTGGGCAGGAACTGCCCGCGATTCTGCGGGCCTTCGAGCCAGCCTTGGCCGGTGAGCCCGCCTGAGCCCACCGCGATGCGCGACTGGATGGCCTGATAATCCGAGCCGAGCTGGTCGCCGCTGCCAGGGCTGATGAACGACATCACCCGCGCTTGCTGATACGGCTTGAGCCCGTACTGCCAGGCGCCCACCACGCTGGCGAGCGCGAGCGCGACGACGATGGCCCACGTTCGCCAGGGCAGCGAAACGAACAGGAAGAAGGTTGAGCCGACGGCGAGCGTGAGAACGGCCACGCCGGTGTCGCGTTGCAGCACGATCAACCCGACCGGCGCGAGCAGGATCAGCCCGGGCGCGATCAAATCAATTAGGCGGCGCATGTCGCTGGGCGGATGGCGATGGAAGTAGCGCGCCATCATTGCGATCAGGCCTAGCTTCGCGAACTCCGCCGGCTGAATCGAAACGGGCCCGACCACGATCCAGGACTTGTTGCCGCGAATCTCGGTGCCCCACAGCACCGTCGCGGCGATCGAAGCGAGCGCGAGCGCGTACAGGAAGGGAGCGCCGCGCTCGAGGCGCCGGTAGTCGATCATGATCGCGATGATTAGGCCGAATGCGCCGAGGCCGAGCGCCATGAGTTGACGCCGGAACTCGGAGGTGACGCCGTAGCCCGGCGGCGGCACGGCTTGCGTCGCCGAGAACAAGTTCGTGATGCCGGCCGCGACGATCACGGCGATCAGCGCGAACAGCGCCCAGTCGAAGTGCTGGAGCGAGCGGCGGTCGATCGAGATCACGGCGCCCCCGCCAGCACGGGCGCGGGCGCGCTCGGAAGCGCGGGGGCGGGTTGCACGCGCGGCGGCTCGGCGCTGGGTTTCGCTTCCGGCAGCGGACTCAGGCCTCGCTTCTGGAAGTACTTCGCCATGATGCGCTGCGCGATCGGCGCGGCCGCGCTGCTGCCGTGGAGGCCGTGCTCGACGAACACGGCGACTGCGATCTCGGGCGCCTCCGCGGGGGCAAACGCAGCGAACCAAGCGTGATCGCGGAGCCGCACTGGAACCTGCAATTCCTTCAAGCCGCGCAGCTTGTCGAGGCCGACCACCTGCACGGTGCCCGTCTTCCCCGCGACGCGAACGCCGGGAACTTTCGCGCGCATGCCCGTTCCGCCCGGTACCTCGACAACCGCGGTGAGCCCTTCGCGCACGATCGCGAGCAACTCGTCCGGAACCGTCGCGGTCTGGCGCAGTTCGGGCGCAAACTCTTCGAGGGTCGCGCCGTTGCGATCCTCGAGCCGCAGCGTGATGCGCGGCTTCATCACGCGCCCGCCGTTCGCGATTGCGGCATAGGACACGGCGAGCTGTAGCGGGGTGTAGAGGTTGTAACTCTGGCCGATCGACGCGGAGATGGTCTCGCCCGGGTACCACTTCTCATGGAAGCGGCGCAGCTTCCATTCCGAACTCGGCACGATGCCGGGCGCCTCGCCGGGCAGATCGATGCCTGTTAGGGCGCCGAGCCCGAAGCTCGAGGCGTGCTTGGCGATGCGATCGATGCCCAGCCGCGAACCGAGCGTGTAGAAGAACACGTCGCAGGAGCGCTGCAGCGCTTGCACCACATTGACGGTGCCGTGGCCCTCTTTCTTCCAACATCCGAAGCGCCGGCCGCCAAAGTAATAATGACCTGGGCAGTAGACCGTCGTGTTCCGGTCGATCACGCCTTCAGCGAGCCCGGCGGCCGCCATCACGGCCTTGTGCGTCGAACCCGGCGGGTAGTGGTTCTGGATCGCGCGATTGCGCAGCGGCTTCCACTCGTCTTGGGTGAGCCCGCGCCAAGTCGCGCGGTCGATGCGCGTCGAGAACACGTTGGGGTCGTAGCTCGGGTACGAAGTCATCGCGAGCACGTCGCCGCTGCGAACGTCGATCGCGACTGCGGCGCCCATGCGCGCCGGTTCGCCCTCCTTCCGGTCGCGGAAGCCGGCTTCGGCTTCCTCCTGGAGGTCGCGATCGAGCGCGAGCACGACGCGGCCACCGAGCGCTGGCGGAAACTCGCGCAAGTTCTCGATCTCGCGACCCGCCGCGTCGACCACCACGTCGCGCCGGCCGATCTGGCCGCGCAGATGCGGCTCGAACTCGGCCTCGAGGCCGGTCTGCCCGATCACGTCGCCCTGGCGGTAGGACTTCCAGGCTGGGTCTTCGAGCTGCTTGGGCTGGATCTCGCCGATCGAGCCTAATAGGTGCGCCGCCAGCGGGCCGGACGGGTAGAAGCGCCGTGGCCGCTCGAAGGTCTCGACGCCTTGCAGCGCGTAGCCATGCGATTCGACGCGCGCGAGCTGATCCCAATCGAGGTCGTCGACCAGCGTCACGGGCCGGAAGCGGCTGGCGCGAGTCGTCGGCCCGACGAGCGCGTCGAACTCGGCGCTCGCGGTACCAAGCAGCTGCCCGAGCGCGGCGAAGGTGCGCTCGCGGGCTGCGAGATCGTTGGGGATCACGCGCAGCGCGCGCGAGGGTCGCCAAGTGGCGATCACGCGGCCCTCGCGGTCGAGCACCTCGCCGCGCGGCGCATCGAGATCGACGCGCCGCACCGAGTTGCTCTGCGAACGCTTGCGAAGCGCCTCGCCCTCGACGAGCTGGAGATGAAACAGCCGCACCACGAAACCACCGAAAACGAGCAACACCAGCAGCGCAGCGAAGCGGATGCGGTTTTCGAGCGACGCGCCGGTGGGCGAGGCCAAGTGCACCATCAGATCACCGGACGCTTGGTTTCGAGGCGCATTTCGCGCCGCGTCTCATCGAGGCCGCCCCACTCGGCGACGCGGCGCGCAAGCGCGAGCACGAGCGGCGCGGCGGCTGCGGTGGCGAGGGCACGCAGGGCGACTACGCCGAGCGTGTGCGTGTCGAGCGCGAGCTCGCCTAGAAAGAAGCGGATCAGCACTGCTGCGCCCGCGGCGTCGGCCAGTGCGACGCCGAACGCGAAGATCGAGAAGGGAATCGGGCGCGCGAGATCGAGCTGGCCAACCAGCGCGCGCACGACCGCGAACTCGACGAGCCGCAAGAATGCGTGCTGACCGAGCAGTGCACCGGAGAAGATGTCCGCTCCGAACCCGAGTGCGGCGCAAACCAAGACGCCTTCGATCGGGCCTAACAAGACAGCCGCGGCCACCGGGAAGAGCAGCGACAACCCGGGCACCAGCGCGGCCGGCAGCTGCGCGAGCAGCGCACTCTCGACCGCCAGCCCGAGGCAGCCCGCGGCGAACAGGATCAGCGCTTCCTTCACGGGTTGGCCGCGGCGCTCAGCGGCGCCGCCGGCTCGGTGTCGCCATCCCCCTCGTAGAGCAGCTCCATCGAGGGGCCGCGCGCGAGCATCACGAATGCGTTCTCGAGCTGACCGAAATCGACGGCGGGCGCGAGCTGCGCCGTGTGCACCAGCGCGCCGGGCTGCGCGTTCACCGACTTCACCGTGCCAATGCGCAAACCCTTCGGGTAGACACCGCCGACGCCCGACGTAATCAGCGCATCGCCGGCTTTCACGTCGGCACCGCGCATCAGGAACGAGAATTCCAGCGAGTCCGTGCCGGCGCCGCGCACGATCCCGAGTGCGCGGCTGCGCAGTACGATGGCGTCGACCGCGGCGCGGCGATCGACGAGCAGCATCGTGCGCGCAGCGCTCTGCGTGGTTGCGGTGACGAGGCCGACCAGGCCGCGATCGGAAATCACCGCCATGCCCGAGAGCACGCGATCACCGCGGCCGCGATCGAGCAGCAGCGAGCGGAAGTACGGCGAGACGTCTTGGCCGATCACGCGCGCGGGCATCAACTCGGCCTCGAACTCTTTCCGCATCGCCGCGACGCGCTCCAGGCTCTCGCCGTCGACGAGCGCCTCGCGCAATTGGAGGTTCTCTTCCTCGAGCGCAACCACGCGCGTGCGCAACGCAGCGTTGTCGCGCCCGACATCGACGACCGCGACGTAGCGTGACCAGTCTTCGCGCGCGCGCGCGAAGGGCCAGCGAAGTGCGCGCTGTACGGGGGCGGCGGCCTCGAGCAGCGCGGAAAGCGGCCACGGTGCATCGGCGCGCTCACCGCGCGCGGCACGCTGATCGCCGATCATGAAGAACGTCGTCACGATCACGAGCACCGCAAAGATCAGCGGGAGTCGGATCCGACGCAGGAAGTCGCGCATGTCTTTCCCAACGCGGGGGGCGCGGGAACCAAAAAACCGCGGAGACCTTTAGCTGCGAATGCTGACTTCGTGCAGGAGGTCGATGTTGTCGAGGCACGCGCCCGTGCCAAGCACGACGGCCGTCAGCGGGCTCTCGGCCACCATCACCGGCAAGCCGGTCGCCTCGCGCAGCAGCACGTCGAGGTTTCGCAGCAGTGAGCCGCCGCCGACCATCACGATGCCCTTGTCCATGATGTCGGCCGCGAGCTCCGGCGGCGTACGCTCGAGCGCAATCTTCACGGCCTCGACGATCGCGTTGACGGTTTCCTGCAGCGCTTCGAGCACTTCGTCCGATTTGATCGTGAGCGTCTTGGGCACGCCGGCCACCAGGTCTCGACCTTTGATCTCCATCGAGCGCAACTCGCTCTCCGGATACGCGGTGCCGATCGTGATCTTGATCGCTTCCGCGGTGCGCTCGCCGATCAGCAGGTTGTAGCGGCGCTTCACGTGATTGATGATCGCTTCGTCCATCTTGTCGCCGCCAACGCGCGTCGAGTTCGAATAGACGATGCCCGCGAGCGAGATCACGGCCACATCGGTCGTGCCGCCGCCCACGTCGACGATCATGTTTCCCGACGGCTCCGTAACAGGTAGGCCGGCGCCGATCGCGGCCGCCATCGGCTCTTCGATCAGGAACACCTGGCGTGCGCCTGCCGACTCCGCGGCCTCGCGCACCGCGCGCTGCTCGACGGAAGTAATGCCTGACGGAACCGCGACCACCATGCGCGGGCGCACCAGACTCGACGAGCGGTTGTGCACGCGGCGGATGAAGTAGCGGAGCATCTCGGCGGTGACGTCGAAATCGGCAATTACGCCGTCCTTCATCGGGCGCACCGCGACGATGTTTCCGGGCGTGCGCCCTAACATCTGCTTCGCCTCTTCGCCGACGGCCTTCACCTTGTCAGGGCCGCGACCGTTCTTCTGGACGGCGACCACGCT
Organism: Deltaproteobacteria bacterium; assembly: GCA_031401135.1. GTDB lineage: Bacteria > Myxococcota_A > UBA9160 > UBA9160 > UBA6930 > VGRF01. The sequence goes on from JANNRF010000311.1 coordinate 13,019, forward strand.
CGGCTCCGAAACGACGATGCCCTTCCCTTTCGCGTAGACGAGCGTGTTGGCTGTGCCGAGATCGATCGCGAGATCGCTGGAAAACCAACCAAGGATTCGCTTGAGAGGCACCGAAGCTCCTTCGAACCAGCCCGTTCGAGTGGAACGGTGGCAACGACGGTTGGGGGTATTGCGAAGAACGAGACGCCGTTTCGATCTGCGCGGTTCCCTCCGCTAAGTGACCGCACTAGAAGGACGATTTCGTCTTTTTGCGAAGCGAGGCGACTCTATCAGCCCCTCGGGAACCGGGCAACGAAAAACACCTGTTTCGGTTGCTCGGCTCCGACCCTCTTCTACCCTGCTCGCCCCTTACGCCGTGTGTCGCGGCTCACCTCTCGGGAGAACTTTCGATGCTCGACGTTATGCGCCGCGGCCAACGCTGGATCATGCCCGCACTGCTGATCGGGATCAGCGTCCCATTCGTCGCCTACTTCGGTTTTCAGAGCGGCAACGCGACCGGCACAATGTCGGCGCCGGGCGTCGCGATTCGCGTTGGCGAGCGTGAAGTGAGCGCCGCGGAGCTGCAACGGAGCGTCGATCAGCAGCTCCAGCGGTTTCGTGAATCGCTTGGCGCCGAACTCGACGAGCGCAACGCAATGCCGTTCGTCGTCGAGCAAGCGAAGAACGGAATGTTGCGCACTGCGCTGCTCGCGCATCTCGGTGAGCAGCTGGGCCTCAGCGTGAGCGATGCGGAAGTGCTCTCGCGCATCCGCGCGATGCCGGGCTCGCTCGACGAAAAAGGGCAGGTAAATCGCGAGGCGATGCGCGATTTCGCCGAGCGCGAGTTCGGGACGGAGCGCCGCTTCCACGAGCTGCTGCGCGACGAGCTGCTCGCCACGAAGGCGGCGCGCTTGATCGAAGAGAGCGTCGCGGTTTCCGATGCGGAGGCGCGCGACGCGATTCGTTATGAGCGCGAGGAGATCCAGATCCTCGCCGTGCGGCTCGACGGAACGCAGCCGCGCGCGGATCTCGAGGTACCCGAGGACGCGGGCGCCAAGCTCATCGCGAAAGATTCCGAGCGTGTGCGCAAAGCGGTGGAGGAGCGGCGTTCGAAGTTGGACAGCGAGGAGCAGGTCCGCGCCCGTCACATCTTGGTGTCGCTGGTCGCGGGCTTCGACGAAACGGCGAAGGCGGCAGCGCGCGCACGAATCGACGCCATTAAGACGCGGCTCGAAGCGGGCGAAGACTTCGCGGCCGTCGCCAAGGGAGTGAGTGACGACGAGGGCACGAAGGACAACGGCGGCGACCTCGGCTTCTTCGCGCGCGGCGCGATGGTAAAGGCGTTCGAGGATGCGGCGTTCGCGCTCGAACCGGGCAAGCTGTCCGGCGTGGTCGAGACAGACTTCGGGCTTCACCTGATTCGCGTCGACGAGAAGAAAGCTGCCCTGGTCATGCCCTACCCGGAGGCGAGCGCAAAGGTGGCGCTGGAACTCGCGCGCATCGATGCGGGGGCCGCTGCCGCGAAGGCGGATGCGGACGCGCTTTCGGTCTCGGTGAAGGCGGGCAAATCGCTCGAGGACGCGGCGCGCGAGAAGGGCGCATCGATCCTGCGTCCCCCGGCCTTTCGCCGCAGTGCCGAGGGTTACATCCCCGAGGTCGGCCTGTCGCAGGACCTAATGAGTGCTGCGTTTGCGCTTTCGAAGGAGAAGCCCGCGGACGGAACCGTTCATACCCTCGGCGAGAATGTCTACGTGCTGATCCAGGCCGTGGACAAGAAAACGCCGAGCGAAGACGAGATCACCGCGGCGCTCCCGCTGGAGCGCGCTCGAGTGCTCGCGGAGCGGCGCATGGCCGTCGAGAGCGCGTGGCTCGAGGGCGAGCGCAAGCGCCTCGAAGCGAGCAACGACCTCGCGATCGACGTCTCGGCACTGTTGCCGAAATCGGCGGCTCCGGCCGACAAGGACTCCTGAGACGCAAACGCCCGGCTCGGGGGGTACCCGAGCCGGGCGCCGTTTCCGACAGCGGCGTTGCTAGACGCCGATCACGTCCTGCACGAAGGACTCGAGCCGCAGGCGATTCTCCGAGTTCCGGAGCTTCGCCAGCGCGCGTGCCTCGAGCTGTCGCACGCGCTCGCGCGACAAACCAAGCTTGCCGCCGATCTCTTCGAGCGTGTGCTCGCGCTCGCCCTTCAGCCCAAAGCGCCAGCGCAGGATGTTGCGCTCGCGCTCGCACAACTGCGCAACCGACAGATCCGCAGCCTCCTCGAGGCGAGCGTGATCCATACCGTTTGCCGGCGAGATGGGATTCGGGTCGGCAACGACGTCCTTCACCTTCTTCGAATCCGTCCCGGGCACTTCCTTCTCGAGGCTCACCGGCTCGCGCACCATGCGCTGCAGCTGCTCCGCCCGCTCTTCGTCGATCTTCATCTCGTTCGCGATTTCGAGCGTGGTCGGATCCCGCCCAAGTTTCTTCTCGAGCGCGTTATACGCCCGGTAGTACTTGAGCAGCGTGTCGTGCACGTGGCTCGGAATACGGATCGTGCGCGAGTGATTCTGAATCGCGCGGATCAGCGCCTGCCGAATCCACCACACGGCGTAGGTCGAGAACTTGTGCCCGCGGTGGTACTCGAACTTCTCGACCGCACGAATTAGGCCGATGTTGCCTTCCTGGATCAGATCCTGGAAAGCAATGCCCATGTTGCGGAAGTCTTTCGCGATCGCGACCACCAGCTTCAGGTTGTGCTGAACGAAGACGTTCTTCACTTCCATCAGGCGATCCCACTCGGACTCAACCTTCCCCATCACCTCGAGGAATGCCGCGGCCGGCATGCCGACTTCGCGCTCGAGTTCGATCAGCCGCAGCTGAAAGCGCTCGGTCTCGGCCTTGCGGCGCGCCAGCGCAGCCTCGCTCGCGGGCACACCACGCTTCTCGGAGTTCGCGCTCGCGATGCGACGCACGGCCTGCGCTCCGTCGCGCCTCTTGTCGAGCAGCCCGCGGCGCATTCGCCCGAGCAAGTGCATCGACAGATCGGCCTCTTTCAGCAGACGCACTGCGCGCTTGTCGTGCTTGTCGACGAGCTCGACATCGCCTGCTGCGAGTGCTTCTGCGCGCTTGCCCAACAACAGGTCCGCTCGGGCGAGGATCGCATCGACTTTCGCGCCGAGATCCTCGCCTTCAGGCGAGCCCGAGCCGAACTGCTCGCACATCTTTCCCGTCGCGCGGCCTTCGGCCTTCAGCGTCCGCCAAATGCGAACCGCTTCGAGCGCGGTCCACGGCATCGCCAGCATGCCCTCACGGAACCCGAGCACGGAGGCCTCGATTTCCTTGGCGAGGAGGACTTCCTCCTCCTTCCCCAGGGTCGGGATCTCGGCGATGTCCTTGAAGTACGAAACGAGCGCGCCGCGCTCGCCCGAGCGCTGCGATTCGCTGTTCGTGTTCGAGCGCGCCGGATTCACCGGTACGCCGCCGATGCTGCGCACGTTCCTCACGGCGCGCGCATCGGTTTCCTGCCCCAGCTCATGCGCCGGCGAAATGCGGCGCCACGTGGCGCGTCGCCGCTCTGCAATCGAGAGGTCGTTCTTGGTTTCCACCCCTCACTCCTATTGTTAGGGCCCCGCCGCCCTGGTTGCGGTCCCGCCGCTGGCGCACTCGCCGTCTCGCGTGCAGGCCTGTTCCCTTCTTTCCGTCGCGGCGAGCCGTTCCGGCCACGTCGCGACGTCGCGAGCGGACACTCCGCTAGCGACCGGAGGTGAGAAGTCGGCGCCGAGAGTTCCGCTTTGCAACCTTGCGACGCTTTCGACGCGTCGCGCCACGGCTGCAACTTCCTTCCGGACTAGCTGGAATCCCTCGACATTTGCCCGACTGGAGGGAGTCGAACTACGCCTCCCACCTCCGAACGGGGCCCAGCGTATGACGCTTTATACAAACTGCCAAGAGCGATCAATTCGCAATTTATACAATTAAAAACAGCTATTTGAAACGATTGGAAGCGTTAACGAACGTCCATTTTGACGCGACGCGACAAAACTGGACCGCGCTGCACTGCGTCAGACCAGCTGGGCGGTCGAGGGGATGCCCCCCTCGCGCGGGCGCGTCTAGGCGAAGTTTGCCTTGCGCACCCGGATCAACTCCATGAACTCGGAACGAGTCTTCGGGTCCGCTTGGAACAAGCCCTTCAACGAGCTCGTGAGCGCGAAGGCGTTCTGTTGCTGCACGCCGCGCATCATCATGCACAGGTGAACCGCCTCGGTCACGACGCCGACGCCGTTGGGCGCCAGCACCTTCTCGATCGTCTCGGCGATTTGCATCGTGAAGCGCTCCTGGACTTGCAGCCTGCGCGCGAACATCTCGATCAGGCGGGGAATCTTCGAGAGGCCCACGACCTTGCCGTTCGGGATGTACGCCACGTGAACGCGGCCGAAGAACGGCAGCATGTGGTGCTCGCACAGGCTGTAGACCTCAATGTTCTTGACGATGACCATGCTGTTGGTTTTCTGCGTGAAGATGGCGTCGTTGATCACGCTCACCGGATCGATGCGACTGCCCGACGTCAGAAAGTCGAGGGCGGCCGCGACGCGATGCGGCGTCTTGAGCAGACCCTCGCGATTTACATCTTCTCCGAGTTCAATCAACAGTTCGCGCACCAGACCTTCTATTCTTGCGACGTTCAAAGCCATTTTTTATTCCTCTTGTTTCAGTTCGTATCGCTGCTGCCGTGGCAACTCTTGTACTTCCTGCCGCTGCCGCAGGGGCAGGGATCGTTGCGACCGACCTTTGGGCCGTCGCGCTGAATCGGCGGATGCGTAATGCGTTTGTCGAGCCAGTAGGTATACAACGCAATCACCGAATCGCCAAGACTTGCCGAAGCGGCCTGTTTCATTTCGCCTTCTTCCTCCAGGCTCGGAACCGGTTCGCCCTGCTCTTGCGCGGCTTCACGCAGCTGTCCGGACAGCAGGATGAAAGGCGCCAGCAGCTCCTCGACCTGTTCCGTATCTGCGTGCTCGTACCAGTCCACCTCGGAGAGCAGAACCCCTTCCAGATAACCCTCGCACCAGGTGGCAAAATCATCTTCGCCATGCTCGTCCGGAAACACATAGAGCGTGATGCCTTCGCCCTGATCCAGGTCAAGGACTGTCTGTCCGTAAAAACGCAGCACCAAATTGAGTACTTCCTGAGCCTGGTCCGCGTTCTGATATCCGGGTTCTTCCCCCAATGCAACCGGCAGCCAGCGACTCGGTGGAATCAGGTCCGGCGAACTGGCCACCGCGCATAACAAGCCTTGCAGCATGTCCAA
>JANNRF010000312.1:0-10764 GCA_031401135.1 Deltaproteobacteria bacterium
CGATGCGCACCGGCAGTTCGATCTCGGTCATGCCGACGCGGTCGAGCCTTCCGTCAACCGCGGCGCGATGCTCTAGTGCAACGTCGATGAGGGCAGCTGCAGCGGTCATTGATCTTCCCTTTGCTCTGGCGTTCCGTCTAAATAAAATATAGACATACACGAATGACGAATCAAGCCCCCTGCGAGCGCGACACCGCGATCCTGGTGACCGGTGCCACCGGCTACGTCGGCGGCCGGCTACTGCGCGTGTTGAGCGAGCGCGGGCTGCGCGTGCGCTGTTTCGCACGCAGACCCGAAGCGCTCGCGCAGCGCGTTCCGGCGAGCGTCGAGGTGGTGGGAGGCGAGTGCCTCGACGCGGACGCAGTGCAGCGGGCCTGCTCTGGCGTTCGCGTCGCGTACTACCTCGTCCACTCCATGAGCGCGGGTGCGCAGTTCGAGGAGCGCGACCGCGCGGCGGCGATCGCATTTGCGAGCGGCGCCAAGGCCGCAGGCGTTCGGCGCATCGTCTACCTCGGTGGCCTCGCGGATGAATCCACGACGCTGTCGCCGCACCTGCGCAGCCGCATCGAAGTCGGGCGCATCCTGCGCGAGAGCGGGGTGCCCTGCGTCGAATTGCGCGCGTCGATCGTGCTCGGTTCGGGAAGCCTCTCGTTCGAGATCGTGCGCTCCCTCGTCGAGCGTTTGCCCGTGATGGTGACGCCGCGCTGGGTCGAGTCGCCGGCCCAGCCAATCGCGATCTCCGACTTGCTCGAGATTCTCGTTCGCGCGATCGACGTGGCCCCCGGTGTCTACGAGATCGGCGGCGCCGAGCGCACGAGCTACGCGGGCCTGATGCGTGAATACGCGCGCCAGCGCGGACTCAAGCGCGTGATGCTGCGCGTGCCGGTTCTCACGCCGGCGCTCTCTGCGCTCTGGCTCGGACTCGTGACGCCGGTCTTCGCGCGCGTCGGCCGCCTCCTGATCGAGAGCATTCGCAGCGCGACCGTCGTGAGTCGCCCATGTCACGAGCTCTTCGGCGTGCAGCCCCAAAGCGTCGCGAGTGCGATCGCCGCAGCGCTCGCCCACGAGGATCGCGAGCACGCCGAGACGCGCTGGTCCGACGCGATCTCCTCTTCCGCACTCACGCCGCGCCGCTTCGGCGGCTCCGAGTTCGGACGCCGCCTCGTGGACGTGCGCGAAACGCTCGTGCAGGCGCCGCCGGAGCGCGTGTTCGCGGCCGTCGAGCGCATCGGCGGCGAGAACGGCTGGTATGCCTACGACTGGCTCTGGCAACTGCGCGGCGCGCTCGATCTGGCTGTCGGCGGCGTCGGCATGCGGCGTGGCCGGTCCCATCCGACGCGACTTCACGTGGGCGACGTGCTCGATTGCTGGCGCGTCGAGACGCTCGAAACCGGCCGGCGGCTTCGGCTCTCTGCTGAGATGAAGCTGCCAGGCCGCGCGTGGCTCGACTTCGAGGTCGAGCCCACGCCCGGCGGCGCGAGGCTGCGGCAGGTCGCCAGCTTCGACCCGCGTGGCGTTGCAGGGCTCGCGTACTGGTTCTCGATCTATCCCGCGCACGCATTCGTCTTCCGCGACATGCTCGGCGGCATCGCCGCGCACGCGCTTCAACCCACCGACTGAGGAGGCCACCATGGCTCGCTATCTAGACGCGATCGACCTGCCCATTTCCTGTGACGCCGCATTCGACGTGCTCGTCGACTTCTCGAGCACGCAACGCTGGGATCCGAGCGTCGTGCGCGCGCACCGCATCGGGAGCGGACCGATCGCGGCTGGCGCGCACTTCGAGGTGGTCGTGCGCGTGTTCGGGGTCGAGAGCACGCTCGAGTACACACTGGTCGAAGCCGAGCGCCCGCATCGCATCGTGCTGCGCGCCGAGCAGGGCGTGCTCACCTCGCTCGACGAGATCTCGCTCGCTCCGCGCGGGGCCGGCGTGCGCGTCACCTACGACGCGCGCATCGAGTTGTCAGGCATCGCGCGCGTGTTCGATGGCCTGCTGAACGCGTGGTTCCAGCGCAGCGGTGCGCGCTCGGCTGAAGGGCTGCGGCGCGCCTACGCCTCGGGCTCACTGGTAAGCCCGAGCGCCTCCTCGGCGAGCGCGCGCAGCGGGATTCGCGCACGCAAGCGTGCGCATAGCAGGAACGTGCCCGCGAACTTGCGCTGAAGGAACAGCGTCTCGGGCGGGGGCGGGCGCCGATGACCGGCCTCGAAGGCGAGCGCGAGCGCCGCATTGCGTAAGCGCTCGGCGAGGTCGGAGCGTGCGAAGTCGTAGACGCCGTGCGCGGCGAAGGGCTCGCAGCTCGCTTCGAGTAGCGAAGCGAGCGCATCGAGGCGCTCGCTGCCATCGGCAGGCAGAACGAAGCCGAGGCTGGTTGCGAACTCTCGGAGCCCCGCGCGGTCGCGGCTCATGGCGGATCGCAACAGCAGCGCGTAGCCCTCGGCAAGCCGCTTCGGCACTGGGTGCGCAGCGCCGAGGTCGATCAAACCGATCCGCTGCGAAGCGGAGAGCCAGAGGTAGTTCGCGAAGTTCGGATCGCTCTGCACGAAGCGCAGCACGAAGACCTCGCGCAGTAACAAGCGGTAGAGCGCGGTGCCCACCGCATCGCGAGTCTCCTGCGGGTAGTCCGGTCCACACAGGTCCTCGAGCGGAACGCCCGGCAGATATTCCATCGCAAGGATGCGCCGCGTCGTGAGCTCGGGCCGCGGCCGCGGCACCACGAGGTCCGGCTCGTCGGCGAGCAGCTCGGCGTAGCGCGCAAGGTGCTTGGCCTCGAGCCGGTAGTCCGCTTCGCGATGGAGCTGTCGCTTCGCCTCGGTGCCGAGCGCGGCGAGATCGACATCGCGCGGCAAGAGCCGCGAGAACCGCAGCGCGGCGACCAAGCTGTCGACATCGCTGTCGATGCTGTCTGCGACGCCGGGGTATTGCAGCTTCACAGCAAGCGGCGTCCCGTCGAGGGCGGTCGCGCGGTGGACCTGCCCAATCGAAGCCGCGGCGATCGGCTCGAGCTCGAAGGAGGCGACGCGCGCGCGCCAGTCTGGCTTCCACTCCGCTTGGAGGACGCTCAGAAGTTGCGGCTCGGGCATCGCGTCCCCGTCCGCGCGCAGCACGGCGATCGCCTCGGCGAACTCGGGCGGCAGGAACTCGTCGCCTTCGAGCGAGAGCAGCTGACCGAGCTTCATCGCGGCGCCGCGCAGGTGCGCGAGCCGCTCCGCGAGCCGGCGCCCGTTCGCAGGCGAGAGCAGCGCGCTCCAGGCCGCGTTCTCGCGTCGGCCAATCAGCCGGCGCGCGTGCTCGAGCGCGCCGCCGAGCGCGAGCTCGCCCGCGAGCCAGCCGACGCGGCTCACGCGCTCGAGCGCGCTGCGCGGCACGCGCGAGCGTCTGCGAGACGCGGCGTCGCTCACTGCGCCTCGCGCGTGAGCTTCGCGAGGAGGCGCCACAGCATCGGCGCTTCGCGGTCGCCCGCCCGCGTCCATGGCAGCAGGTGCGGCGAACGCCGCTTGCGATCGAAGTAAAACGCGCCGGGTTCGAGCTTTTCGCGCGGCGCTGCGGCGAGCCACACGATCGTGTCGGCGCCCTGCGCGGGCGAGCGCAGGATCGCCTCGGTGACGCGGCGGAAGCGCGGCAGCGAGCTCGCGACCGATGGTGTGTCGGCCCAGCCGGGATGCATGGAGACCGAGAGAACGCGTGTCTTCGCGAGCCTGCCCGCCCACAGCTCGGCGAGCGCGACCTGCATGCGCTTCGTCTCGGCGTACGCGAGCACGCCGTCGTAGCGGCGCTCGCGCCACTGCGGATCGGCGAGCGAGAGCCTGCGTGTGTACATGCCGCCCGAGGAGACCCAGATCACGCGAGCGCCGGCGGACTTCTCGAGTGCCGGGCGTAACAACTGAGTGAGCAGGTGCGGCCCGGCGACGTGCGTCGCGAAGGTCGCCTCGAGCGCGTCCTGCGTTTCGCTGCGCTCGTCGGGCAGCACGCCGGCGTTGTGCACGAGCACGTCGATCGGCTTCTCCGCGAGCCGCGCCGCCACCTTGCGCACGGCGCCGAGATCCGAGACATCGAGCAGCTCGAGCGAGACTTTGCGATTGCCCGTTCGCTCGCGGATCGCGTCGCGCGCCGCGAGGCCGCGCTCCTCGTTGCGGCAGGCGAGCACGACTTCGGCGCCGAGGTCTGCGAGCGCGAGCGCCGTCTCGAAGCCGATTCCCGAGTTCGCTCCCGTAATCACTGCGCGCTTCCCGCTGAGATCGCACGCTAGGTCGGCATCGTCGAAGGCGAGGGCGTGGCGCTCGAAGCCGCTGCGATCGAAGGAGAACACGACGGTCGGGTCGAGCACGCGCGAGAGCGCCTCGGCGGCGAGTGGTACGAGGCGCGAGCGACGAGCCTCCTCGCGAATCGCGGGCGCATCCGGCGCGAGCGCGGCCAGTACCTCGTCGAGCGGTGCGTGATCGCCGGCCTCGCTCGAGACATGCCGGTAGCTGAGCGTCCCGTCCGGGCGTATCACGAGCATGCCGCCGAGTTGGAATGGATCGCCCTGCACCGAGCCCTGGCGAAACCCGGTGCGCATCGCGCGGAAGGCATTCGCTGCGAGGCGCGGCGAGAACAGCTCGGCGCGTCCGCGGCGCATACCCGCGGCGCGATAGGAGCGCAGCTCCGGGTCCACGAGCAGCACGACGCTGTCTGGAAGCGCGAGGTCCTCACGAAACGCGCGCGCGAAGTCGGCGTTGCCGTTTCCGATCACGGCGAGTTCGGCGCCCCCGGCGCGAATCTCTGGAAGCTTGTCGCGCAACTGCGCAACTTGTTCGCGGCAGAACATTCAACCGAAGTGGCGGACCCAGGCGACCAGCGCGGGCTGCTTGCGCCAAAGCGCGGCGAGCTCGAGCGGCTCTCCAGCGGGGCGATCGAGCCGGATTCCAGCGAGCCGGAGTGACGTTCTCATGCGGCCTCCTCCGTGACGGGTGCGAAATCTCCTAACAATGCGCCGCGCCGTGTTGCGGCTTTCTCGAACACGAGCTGCGCCGTCACGTTCGAGCGCTCGCGGAACGCGCCTTCGCAGTAGGCGAGATAGAACTCCCAGGTGCGCTGGAAGCTCTCGGGGTAGCCGAGCCGCGAAGCGCGGGCGCGATTCGCGAGAAATCCTTCGCGCCACCGCCGCAGCGTCTCCGCGTAGTGCGGCGTGATGTCCTCATAGTGCGTGAGGCGCATCTCCGTTGGCGCGAGCGCCTCCGAGATGGCGCCGAGCGCGACGAGCTGGCCGCCGGGGAACACGTACTTCTTGACGAAGTCGACGCTGCGTTTGGAGCGCTCCCAATCGCACTCGGGCACGAGGATCGCTTGCAGTGCGGCAACGCCGCTCGGTGCGAGGCGCTGCTCGCACACTTCGAAGAAGCGCGGCAGGTGGCGATGCCCAACGGCCTCGATCATCTCGATCGAGACGAGGCGGTCGTAGCTACCGCGCAGGTCGCGGTAGTCCTCGCAGAGCACGCTGACGCGCTGCTCGAGGCCCGCGCGCGCGATGCGCTCCTTCGCAAACGCGAACTGCTCGCACGAGATCGTGGTGGTGGTGACGCGGCAACCGCGCGTGCGCGCGGCGTGCAGCGCGAGGCCGCCCCAACCCGTGCCGATCTCGAGCAGGTGGTGCTCGGAGCGCAGGCCGAGCTTGCGGCACAGCCGCTCGTACTTCGCGATCTGCGCTTGCTCGAGCGTGTCGTCCGCGCGCTCGAAGATCGCGGACGAGTAGGTGAGCGTCGGGTCGAGGAAGGTCGCGAAGAACTCGTTGCCCAGGTCGTAGTGCGCCGAGATGTTACGGCGGCTGCCCGCGCGGTTGTTATCGCGCAGGCGATGCGCGAACCGCAGCCACGGCAGCAGCCAGCTCGCGCCGCCATCGAGCGCGCCGAGCGCCGCCGCGTTGCGCGCGAGCACGCGAATCACCGAAACGAGATCGTCCGCGCGCCACCAGCCCTCGATGTAGGCCTCGGCTCCGCCGAGCGCGCCGCGAAGCGCGAGCGCCGTCCAGAAGCGCGGGTCGAGCACCTGCACGACGCCTCGGGGTCCGGGCGCGCCCGCGAACGACTCGCCTCCCGATTCGTCGTCGATGACCAGCTCTCCCTCGCCGATCGCCCGCAATGCCGTGGAGACGCGTCGCCGAGCGAACGCCGAAAGCGCGCCCTCAGCGCGCGGCGCGGTCCCGCGCCAGGTGGTGTCGTGGCTCACGCGAGTGCCTCCGGGCGCGTCGATTCGTTGGGATGCGGATACTCGTGCGCCCCGAGCCTGCGCAGCCGCAGCGCTCGCCAGTAGATGGCCGCGACCACTTGCGCAGTCATCAGGGGATACCGGAGTAGGGCGCGCGCGAGCGACGCGCCGTCGATCTCGCGTCGGCGAAGCTCGAGCCGAGCGCCGAATGCGCGCTCGCCGCCAGCGAAGTTCTCGATTCCCGCGCGCAGCGCCTCGCCGGGGGCCTCGAACGAAAATCGGTACTCGTGCTGCATGGGGAGGAACGGCGAGACGTGGAACTGTTTGGCGACTCGCGCGTCCACGCGCCCGCCTTCTGCGCGCAGAACGTAGGCGTGACGCTCGTTCCAGGGGGTGTTGCTGACGTCCGCGACGACTGCCTCGAGCCCGCCCGCCGCGCCGAAGCAATAATAGAAGCTGACAGGATTGAAGACGTACCCCGCGTAGCGCAGATGCGTGAGTAGGCGGATCGGGCCTGCTGGACGCGACCCCGTCTCTGCGCACACGAGATCTCGCACCGAGCCGTCGAGCGGAGTCCGCGGGTCGCCGAGATAGTCCGCGCGCCGGAAGGTCGCGAGGCGCGCACGCTCGACCCCCCACAGCCAGCGCCCGGCGAACACGTGGTCCAGCTCCGCCAGGTCGAGGTAGACCATGAAAAGATTCTTCGAGAAGCCGTGGCGCGGCGGAGCGAGGCGTGAGTGGCGAACGGAACCTTCGTAGAGCGCGCTCTCCATCATGCGCTCGCGTCGATCGCTGCCACGACCCGCAGCGCGCTGCGCAGGCCATCCTCGTGGAAGCCCCAGCCCCAATGCGCGCCGCAGAAGTGAATGCCCCCGACACCGTCGAGTTCGCCGTGCTGCTTCTGGGCGGCGATCGCGGCCGAATCGAGGATCGGGTGGGTGTACTCGAAGCGCGCGAGCGCATGGGCCGGGTCGATGCGATCGCTGCCGTTCAGCGTGACGAGCAGTGGCTTGGAGGACGGGATGCGCTGGAGCCGCGACAAGTCGTAGGTCACCAGTACGCGTTCGCGATCGGACGCAGGGATCAGGTAGTTCCAGCTCGCCTGCGCCGCCGATCGGCGGGGGAGAAGCGAGCGATCCGTGTGCAGAACCGTGTCGTTTCGGCTGTAGCGGAAGGCGGAGAGCAGATGTCGCTGTGCTGGCGTGGGAGCAGCGAGCAGAGACAACGCGACGTCGGCGTGGACCGCGAGCACCACGCGATCGAAGCTCTCCGTTCCTTGCGGGGTCACCACACTCACACCGCGCTCGCAGGATGCGACGTGTCCGATCGGGCAGTCCTTGCGCACGCTGCCTTGCAGGCGCGACGTGAGCACGTCGACGTAGCTTCGCGAACCGCCGCGGACCGTCCGCCACTGAACCGCGCCGCCTGTGCCTAACAATCCGTGATTCGCGAAGAAACGAACGAAGCTGACGGCGGGCATGTCGAGCACGTCGTCGGCACCCGCGGACCAGATCGCAGCGCCCATCGGGACCGCGTACCACTCGCGAAACGCCTGCGAGTAGCCGCGGTCACTCAAGTAGTCGCCCAGCGTGACTTTCTCGTCGCCGCTCGCGAGCAAGCCGGGCGCCTCACGTGAGAAGCGCGCGATCTCGGCGAGCATCCGCACGAAGCGCGGCCGTAGCGCATGCGCAGGCGACGCGAGCAGCCCGCGAACCCCGCGACTCGACCATTCGAGGCCGCTGCGCTCGCACGAGAGGCCGAAGCTCATGTCCGCGGGCTGCGTCTCGACCTCGAGCCTCGCGAGCAGCCGGGTGAACTCGGGATACGTGGCCTCGTTGTAGACGATGAAACCTGTGTCGACGGAGTGCGAAACGCCACCGACCTCTACGTCGACCGTGTTCGCGTGACCGCCGAGTCGAGGTGCCGCCTCGAACAGCGTGACGTCGTGACGGGCTCCGAGCCCGTGCGCGCAGCTGAGGCCCGCGATGCCGGCGCCGACGATCGCGATCCTCATCGCGATTCCTCGCGCGGTCCCATGAGCAGGTGCGAGACCCACCACTCCTGCCCGCCGCGAGTTCCGAACAGCTCTGAGCAGCCGAGGAAGAAGAGCCGCCAGCGCTGAAGCCAGAGCCGCTCGTTCCCCGCGCCGTAGGTGTCGCGCAGGATCGGGAGCGCGCGCTGGGCGTTGCGATCGAGCGCTGCGAGCCACGCGTCGCTGGTCTTTCGGTAGTGGTCGCCGCTCACCCGCCAGCGCCGAAGCACGCTGAGATCGTGCTGGAACGCGAGCAGCCAGTCGTCGGACGGCATCATTCCGCCCGTGAAGAAGTGGCGGCCCATCCAGTTGTCGTTGCCCTCGGTCTCGTAGGGATACGCCGCGCTCCGGTGCGCAAAGTGATGGACGAAGAGGCGGCCGCGCGGCTCGAGCCAGCGTGCGATACGAGCGAGCAGCGCGCCGTGGTTTCTCACGTGCTCGAACATCTCGACGGAGACCACGCGATCGAAGCGGCCCTCGGGCTCGAACGAGTTCACGTCGGCGGTGACAACTTCGAGGTTGCTTAGCGAGCTGCGATCCACCGAGCGGCGGATGAACTCGGCCTGGGTCTTCGAGTTGGAGACCGCGAGCACATGGCTCTTGGGGAAGTGGCGAGCGCACCAGAGCGCGAAGGAGCCCCAACCGCAGCCGAGGTCGAGCACGCGCTGGCCATCGTGAAGCTGCGCGCGCTCGGCAACCAGCGCGAGCATGGCGCGCTCCGCGTCGGCGAGGTCGGTGGTGGCGCGGTCCCAATGGGCGCAGCTGTACTTGAGGTGAGGGCCGAGCACGAGCTCGAAGAACTCCGCGGGCACTTCGTAGTGCTGGCGGTTCGCGTCCTGCGTCGCGAGGGCGATGGGCGCGCGACTCGCGTCCGCGAGGAACGCCTGGTGGCGCTCTGCCTGTCGCTCGCAGTCGCTCGCGTCGATCTCGCGCAAGCGGTCTCGGAGCATCGCTCGAATTCCGGCGCGAACGACGAAATCGGGCAGGAGCCCGCGTTCTGCGAGGGGGAGGCCGATCATGCTGCGGGGTTCTCTCTGTTGGCGCTCGGGCAAGTTGGCTGTCGATTGCGCGTGTGTCAATATAAAATCTAGACACCAATCCTCTCGCGGTGCGCTCTTGCCGCCCGCGTGAGAAACTTCGAGGCCTCATGTCCGCGAAAGCCGAACCCACGTATGCCCTTGGCGCCGTCTGTCGCATCACGGGGCTATCGCCGCACGTGCTGCGGGTTTGGGAGCGTCGCTACGGGGCGATCGCGCCGCTGCGGACGCCGAAGGGGACGCGCCGCTACCGCATGGCTGACGTAGAGCGGCTCCAGCTGTTGCGGGCGGCGGTCGAGGCCGGCCACCGGATCGGTGCCGTCGTCGCGCTCGACGACAGCGCGCTCGGCAAGCTCGCAGGCGGCGATACGAGGAAAGCGGAAGCGATGGCGCCGATCGAACGGGCGATTTCCGCGATCGAGATCCTCGACGCCGGCGCCGCGGAGCGTGCGATTTCGGACCAGCTGCTTGCGCTCGGCCCGGTGCGCTTCGCGCGCGAGTTCGCGATGCCCTTGCTGCAGGCGGTGGGCGTGCGGTGGTTCGAGGGCCGGCTGTGTGTCGCCGCGGAGCACATGGCGTCAGCGCTGCTGCGCTCGCTGCTTGGCGCTGCGCTCCGGCCGCCACCACGCGGCACGGGTGCGCCGATCGTGTTGTTCGCGACGCTTCCTGGCGAAAAGCACGAGCTCGGGCTCTTGATCTCCGCGCTGGTCGCAACGGGGGCTGGGGCGAATCCGGTGTTTCTTGGCGCTGAGCTACCGCCCGCCGAACTCGTCACGGCGGCGGAGCTCACGCAGGCGCGCGCGCTCGCGCTAGCGGTGACCTACGCCGCGAAGGGGACCGTGCGAGAACTCGCGGCTGCGCGATCGGCGCTGCCCGAAGCCGTGGAAATTTGGCTGGGTGGAGCCGGCGCCAGCGCCTTGACTCCACCTAATGGAGTCATCTCGCTGGCGACGCTCGAGGATCTCGAGCGGCACGTGCGGCGACTGCACGAGCAACGCGCCGTGCGGGCGTTGAAGAGATCGTCGAACCCCGCGAAGAGCCGACACTCAGTAAGGCGTTCGCCCAGGAGACCTGCGTAGCCCATCGGAGGCGGTCGAGGATGCGCCGCCCGCCCGCTGAGTCGAGGATCAGCGACTCATCTCCGGCCCCGCAGCTCTCTGCGGTTGCGCGCCGCGCGCATTCGTGAACTCGAGCAACTCGGAGACGCTGCGCCGGAATCTCAGCGTCCGCCCACTCGAGAGCAGACTATCGAGGGCGACCCACTCGCCGCTGTCGACTGCGTAGGCGAGCGTGATGTCGAGGTCCTTGCCGACCAGCGCATAGCGTTCCACCGGAATGTCGCGTTCGCCAAGCTTCAGATTTTCGCCACCGAGACGCCGGACCACCACAGACACGTACTCGCCCGTCTGCGAATTGAGCAGCTTCGCGCGCCGCAACCAAGGCTGAAAGCCGCTGGCGGTGGAGGTAGTCTATAACTACCGACTGCTTACAAAAAATAACACAACAACTCTCAC
>JANNRF010000313.1:0-11877 GCA_031401135.1 Deltaproteobacteria bacterium
CCCCCCCCCCCCCCCCCGCCACTTTTCTTCGGTGGAGTGCGCTGCGCTCAGGCTTCGGCGTTGGTGGTGTGATCTGCGAAGCGGATCGGCTTTGTGAAACGCGGCTAAGGTGCCCCGCATGAATTCAGTTTCGCGCGAACAAGTGGAGCGGATGGCGCGGTTGGCGCGGATTCGGGTTTCGCCGGGTGAGGCGGATTCGCTCGCGCGTGAGCTTGGGGCGGTGCTCGAGTATGTGGCGCTGCTGGATTCGCTCGATACGACGGGCGTCGAGCCTACTTCCACGGTGATTCCGCTCGCGACGGCGCTGCGTGCGGATGAGCCGGCGGCGCCGCTGGCGCCGGAGTTGGTGGTGATGAATGCGCCTTCCGCGGATGGCTCGGCGTTTGCGGTGCCGAAGGTGCTTGGCGGCGAGGCGGAGGGCTGAGCGCGGTGGCAGAGGCGCTCGGAACTTTGGCGGAGCTGCGCGCGGCGCTGGCTGCGGGTGTTGTTACGGCCGTGCAGCTCGCGGAGCGCGCGCTGGCGCGCGGCGCGGAGCTCGAGCCGAAGCTACATGCGCTGCTGTTCGCGCGGCGCGAACGTGCGCTCGCGGAGGCGGCTGCTTCGGATGCGCGCCGCGCGCGCGGCGAATCACGGGGCGTGCTCGATGGCATCCCGCTCGCGATCAAGGACTGCATCGTGCAGGCGGGCGAACCGGCGACTGCGGGCTCGAAGATTCTCGCGGGCTACGTCTCGCCGTTCGATGCGACGGCGGTGGCGCGGCTGCGCGCGGCGGGCGCGATCGTGGTCGCCCGCACGAACATGGACGAGTTCGCGATGGGCTCGTCCACCGCGCACTCTTGTTACGGGCCGGCGCGCAACCCTTGGGATCTGGAGCGCTCGCCGGGTGGTTCTTCGGGCGGCTCGGCTGCGGCGGTCGCGGCGGGCATCGTGCCGCTCGCGCTCGGCAGCGACACAGGCGGCTCGGTGCGTCAGCCCGCGGCGCTGTGTGGTGTTACGGGCATGAAGCCGACGTATGGGCGCGTCTCGCGTTACGGGTTGATCGCCTACGCATCGTCGCTCGATCAGATCGGGCCGTTCGGGCGCAGCGCTGCAGATTGCGCGGCGCTGCTCGATGTGATCGCGGGGCACGATGCGGCGGATTCGACCTCGCTGCCTGAGCCTGCGCCGCGCGCCGTGGCTGGGCTCACGGGCGATGTCGCTGGCCTGCGCATAGGGATTCCGCGCGACGTGCTGGCGACGCCGGGCGCGGCGCCGGAGGTGATCGCGCGCGTGGAGGCGGCGGCGCAGACACTCGCGCGCGCGGGCGCGAAGCTGGTGGACGTGGTGCTGCCGCACACGCGCTACGGCATCGCGGCTTATTATTTGATCGCGACCGCGGAGGCTTCGAGCAATCTCGCGCGCTTCGACGGCGTGCGATACGGGCTGCGCGCCGCGGCGCCCGGTGGCGTGCCGGAGATGATGGAGGCGACACGCTCCGCCGGCTTTGGCGCGGAGGTGAAGCGCCGCATCCTGCTCGGCACCTACGTGCTCTCGGCGGGCTACTACGACGCGTACTACAAGAAAGCGCAGCGCGTGCGCACGCTGCTCCGGCGCGATTTCGAGCGAGCGTTCCGCGAGTGCGACGTGATCGCGATGCCCACTTCGCCCGAAGTCGCGTTCCGCTTCGACGCGAAGGCGGATCCGCTCTCGGAGTATCTCGCCGACGTGTTCACGGTCTCGGCGAACCTCGCGGGCATTCCGGCGATCTCGTTGCCGTGCGGCTTCGCTTCGGCCGCCGGCGGCGGCGCCGAGTTGCCGGTGGGCCTCCAGTTGTTGGGGCCGCCGCTCGCGGACGCGCTCGTGCTGCGCGTAGCGGACGCCTATCAGCGCATCACCGATCACCACACTCGGAGGCCGCCCACATGAACTGGGAGGTGGTGATCGGGCTCGAGGTGCACTGCCAGCTGCGCACACGCAGCAAGCTGTTCTCGAACGCGCCGGTTTCGTTCGGCGAGAAACCTAATCATGCGGTCGCGCCGCTCGACATCGCGCTGCCGGGCACGCTGCCGGTGCTGAACGGCACGGCCGTGGAGTTCGCAATCCGCGCGGCGCTCGCGACGCACTGCACGGTGCACGAGCGTTCGATCTTCGCGCGCAAGAATTACTTCTATCCGGATCTGCCGAAGGGCTACCAGATCTCGCAGTACGAAGAGCCGCTCGCGACGGGCGGTTATGTGGATCTCGAAGCGATCGACGGCGCACCGCGGCGAGTGCGCCTCACGCGCATTCACATGGAAGAGGACGCGGGCAAGTCGATTCACGACGGCTCGAGCACGGACACGCTCCTGGACTTGAATCGCGCGGGCGTTCCGCTGATCGAGATCGTCTCGGAGCCAGACCTGAGAAGTGCCGCCGACGCCGCGGAGTATCTGCGCACGCTGCGCGAGATCGTGCGTGCCGTGGGCGCCTCGGACGCCGACATGGAGAAGGGGCAGTTCCGCTGCGACGCGAACGTCTCTTTGCGCCGCCCCGGCGAGGAGCGCTTCGGCACGCGCACCGAGATCAAGAACCTGAACTCGTTCCGTTTCGTCGAAGCCGCGATCCACAGCGAGGTGCGCCGCCAGGCCGAGATCCTCGAGAGCGGCGGCGCGATCGTGCAGGCGACGATGGGCTACGAACCCGCGCGCGATCGCACCTACACGATGCGCACCAAAGAAAACGCGGACGACTACCGCTACTTCCCCGACCCGGACCTAATTCCCTTGCTGATCTCGCCTGCGCGCATCGAGCAGATTCGCGCTTCGCTGCCGGAGTTGTCCGCGGCGCGCACTGCGCGCTTTCTCGCCCAGTACGCGCTCGCGCCGAAAGACGCGGCGCTGCTCGCGCCGAACGCCGCGCTCGCGGCCTGGTTCGAGGCGGCGGTGCGCGTGCACGGCAACGCGAAAAGCGTCGCGAACTGGCTGCTGCGCGACGTGCTCGCGGCGCTGAAGGAGCGCGAGGCCGAGATCGAGCGAGTGACGCTCTCCCCCGAAGCGTTCGGCGCGCTCGTGAAACTCTCGGACGGCGGCCTCGTCACTGCGAAGAACGCGCGCACGCTGCTGGCGGAGATTCTTTGGAGCGGCGGCGACCCGGCTGCGCTGATCGCAGAGCGCGGGCTCGCCGCGGTCTCGGACACCGGCGCGCTCGAAGCCGTCGCGGACGAAGTGATCGGCGCCAACGAGAAGGCGGCCTCGGCCGTGCGCGCGGGCGATGCGAAGTCGCTGAACTTCCTGATGGGTCAGGTGATGCGCCGAACGCAAGGCAAGGCCGATCCGGCCGCAATCCGCGAGATCTTGTCGCGCAAACTTGGAGACTGAGCCATGCGCATCGCAGTTCGCGTGTTGTTGGGAATTGCGGGGTTGTTCGTTGTCGCGCTCGTTGCGCTCGCAGTGATGCTGCCGCGCATCGCGCAGAGCCCCGAAGTGCGCGCCGAGATCGCGCGCGCGGCGCAAGCTGCGACGGGGCGCGAGCTGCGCTTCGGCGAACTCGACGCGGGCCTCTTGCCGCCGCGCCTAATCGTTGCTGGCCCCGAGCTGGCCGCGCGCGAAGGGGAAGCGCCGCTGCGCGCGGAGCGCGTCTCGCTGCGGCTGGGCTTGCTGCCGCTGCTCACGGGCACGGTGGGGGTCGACTCGCTCGTGCTCGAAGGCGCGGAACTCACCTTCGCGCGCACGCCGAGCGGCTTCGAGTTGCCCGTGCAGATCGCGGCGAGCGAGGAGCCCGCGGCCGAGAGCTCGATCGGTCTCGCAGTGCGCGAGGTGCGCATTACGGATTCGCGCGTCGCGCTGGTCGATCGCATCGCCGTGCCGATCACCACCTGGCAGATCGAAGACGTCGACGCACGCGCGACCGGCAGCTTGCTGAGCGGCGATGTCACGTTCGAAGCAGACGCGAAGCTCGCGAGCGGCGGCGCGCTCACGGCGTCGGGCAAGCTCGAAGGCGATGGTTCGCTCGGCGTGAAGGTTGCGCTCGCGAAGTTCGCGCTCGCTGCGGCGAGGGCCTACCTGCCAGCGGATGCGAGTGCTTCGGGCGAGGCCACGCTCGAGCTCGAGTTATCAGGACCGACAGCTGCGCTCGCGGGGCCCGTTGCGCTGAATCTCGATGCGGCGCAGCTCGCCTTCGGCGATTCGTTCCGCAAGCCCGCCGGCGAGAAGCTGCGCATCTCGGGCACGCTCGCGCTGGTCGGCGACGCCGTCGCGCTGAAGGACGGCGCGCTGGCGCTGCGCGATCTAGAAACCGCGCTCGCGCTCGAGATGGCGGAGAAGACGCGCGTTTCGCTTGGCGGCGGCTCGCTCGATCTCTCAGGTTGGGAGGCGATCCTGCGCGCGCTCGAAGGCCTCGGACTCACGGGCAAGCTCTCCTTCACGAACCTCGAACTCGGTCTCGATCCGCTCTCGCTGCGCGGCGCGATCGCGCTCGACGGCGTGGCCATGCCGCTCGCGGAAAACCAGAACGCGACCGTCTCGATGCAGCTCACGGCGAGCGGCGACGCGATCCGCGGCTCGGGGCCCGTAACAGTTGGCGGGCAGCAATTAGCGCTTGAACTCGGTGTTACGAACCTCGCGCGCGAGATGCGGCTCGCGCTCGGCGCCCACGCGGACGATCTCGACAGCAGCGCGCTCGCGGTCGCGTTCGGCGCGCCGGACGGCGCCATCAGCGGCCCGCTCGACATCGATGCGAAGCTCGCGGCGCCGCTCGGCGGCGAGGCGGCGCTAGTGGATTCGCTCGCGGGGCCGCTCTCGTTCTCGATCGCGCCCGGGCGCATGCCTGGCGTCTCGCTCTTGCGCGGCGGGATCGACGCGCTCGGCGGCATCGCAAGCGCCGCCTCGCTGTTCGGGAAACTTGGCGACGGTGGCAAGCTGCAGAAGTTCTACGACGACGAGTTCGAGAAGATCGGCGGCGAGTTCGTGCTCGGCGGCGGCAAGGCGCACACCGAGGATCTCGCGCTGCTCTACCGCGACTACCGCGTCGACCTAACAGGCGAGATCGCGCTCGCCGACACGGCGCTCGATCTCGAGGGCACGCTCACCATCTACGAGGCGATCGATCAGGCCATCGCTGGCGCGGCGGCGGTTCCCGGCGCCGCGCCTTCGGCGCGCACGGCGAAGCGTGAGTTGCCGCTCGCGCACGTGGGCGGCACGGCCAGCGATCCGAGCGTCTCGATCTCGCCGAAGGGCGCGCTGAAGTTCACGGCCGCGTATCTCGGCGGCGGCAAGCTGCGCGAAGCGCTCGACGAGAAAGTCGGCCCGGGCGCGGGCGAGTTGATCGATTCGCTGGGCGGCCTGTTCGGCGGCAAGAAAAAGAAGAAGCCGAATCCCCAATGAGTTGGCGCACGCTGCGCTGGCACGAGGGCGCGGTGGTGCTGCTCGATCAGCGCGCGCTGCCGGAGCGCGAGAGCGAACTCGCGTGCCGGAGCGTCGAGGAGCTGGCGCGCGCGATCGAGCAGATGGTCGTGCGCGGCGCGCCCGCGATTGGCTGTGCAGCCGCGCTCGGCATCGCGCTTGCGGCGCAGCAGAGCAGCGCGCGCGATCTCCGTGCCCTCGCGCGCGAACTCTCGCATGCGCGCGAGCGCCTGCTGCGCACGCGCCCTACCGCGGTGAACTTGAGCTGGGCGCTGGCACGCATGCAGGCGTGCGAGCAGCGCGCCGCACGTGAATCCGGCGCCAGCGTCGCGTCCCTAAGCAGTGCGCTGCTGGTAGAGGCGCAAGAGATCGTGGCCGAGGACGAGCGCATCTGCCGCGCGCTCGGGAGCAACGGCGCCGCGCTCGTGCCCGACTCCGCGCGCGTGCTCACGCACTGCAACGCCGGCGCGCTGGCGACCGCGGGCTACGGCACCGCGCTCGGAGTGGTGCGCGCGGCCGTCGCGCAGGGCAAGCGCGTCTCGGTGCTCGCAGACGAGACGCGCCCGTTCCTGCAGGGCGCGCGCCTAACAGCGTGGGAGCTGCAGCGCGACGGCATCCCGGTCACGGTGATCGCCGACGCGATGGCCGCACATCTGATGCGGGCGGGCGACATCGATCTCGTGATCGTCGGCGCGGACCGCGTGGCGGCGAACGGCGACATCGCCAACAAGATCGGCACCTACGGCGTTGCCCTGGCGGCGCGCGCGCACGGCCTCCCGTTCTACGTGGCCGCGCCGCTCTCGACGCTCGATCTCGCGACGCCGAGCGGCGCTGCGATCCCGATCGAGGAGCGTGGGCGCGAGGAGATGGCGCAGATCGCGGGCCGCAGAATCGTGCCCGACGGCGTACCCGTGCGGCACCCGGCCTTCGACATAACGCCCGCAGAGCTCGTGAGCGCGATCATTACGGAGGCCGGCGTTGCGCGGGCGCCTTACGCCGAGAGCCTCTCAGCTTTGTTGCATTCGAATCGCCGCTGAGTTGCGCACGCGCGATGTGACGCCACCCACGCGCTGGATCGGCAGGAGGCCGATCTAAGCAAGCGAGGGGGCGCTCGATGCCGGCAACGATCCTGTGCGCGGACGACGACCGCGGCTTCTGCCAGATCCTGTCGCGCGCGTTCACGCAGGCGGGTTATCAGGTCGAGATGGCGCACGATGGCCTCGCCGCGATCGAGCGCGCGAAAGCGCTGAAGCCCGCGTTGATGATGCTGGACGTGATGCTGCCGGGCCTCGACGGCTTCGGCGTGCTCGAGGCGATTCGCGGTGAGAAGGCGCTGGCGGCGACGCCTGCGCTCTTCCTGTCGGGCTGCACTTTCACGCCGGAGTATGAGAAGCGAGCGCGCTCACTAGCGGCAGTCGCGGTGCTCAAGAAGCCCGTGCCGCTCGACAAGCTGCTCGCGTGCGTGCAGCAAGCGGTCGCGTCGGCGCCCGCGAGGCCGCCCGGCCCGCTGGCGCTCGAGGGCACGCTCGAAGAACTCCCGGTCGCGGAATTGCTCCATCACTTGCACGGTCTGCGCGAGAGCGGCGTGCTCGAAGTGCGTCACGGCAAAAAGAAGAAGCAGGTTCAGCTGCGCGACGGTGTGCCCGAGGCGGTGCGCTCGAACCTGATGAATGAGACGCTCGGCGACTTGCTCGTGGCGAGTGGAACGATCACCGCGGACGCGCTCGTTGGCTGCGTTCGACAGATGAAGGGTGGCGGCGGTTTGATCGGACAGATCCTGCTCGCGAGCCAAATGCTCGACGAAGAGGCGCTCACGCGCGCGCTGCGCCGTCAGGCGGACGAGAAGTTCTTCGAGCTGTTTGGCTGGCGAACGGGCGCGTATCAATTCCACCGCCGCACGCGACTGAAGAGCGCCAACGCGCTCTACCTGAACCGCAGCCCCGCGGATCTGCTCGTGCACGGCGTGCTCGAACGCATGCCGCTCGACGTGATCGAGGCGCGGCTCGCGCAACGTGGGCGCTGCGTGCCGGTCCCTGGCGGCAGCCGCTTCTATCAGTTCCAAGCAGCAAACCTCGACGCGCAGGGGCGCGCGTTGCTCGCGCGGGTCGACGGCGTGCGAACGCTCGCGGAGTTCAGCGCCCTTGGCGAGCGCTCGCGGCGGCTCTTGTATGCGCTGGTCGCCCTCGAGATCGTCGAGTTGTCAGAGCCGCAGGCGCTCGCGGCGGCTTCCGCCCGCGCTCCCGAAGCGCCGGGCCGCGCAGCCCTGCGCGAAGTTCGCCGCAGCGTGCAGAGCTCTGAGCAGCGCGTGCGCGAACCCGAGGACGCGCTGCGCCGCGAACTCTCGGCGCTCGCCGAGCGCGTGCGCAATGCGGATCCGTGGCAGGCATTAGGGGCCACTGCCGGCGCCAACGACGAGAGCATCCGCGCTGCCTACGCCGAACTCGCCAAGCGCACGCACCCGGATCGCTTCGTCGGCGCGAGCGACGTCACGCGGAAGCTCGCCGAGGAATTATTCGGCTGCGTGTCGAGAGCCTTCGACGCGATTCGCGACGCCGAGGCGCGCGCAGCCTGGGCGCGCCAGTCGAAGGAAGCCGCCCTCGACGCCGAGGCGCGCGAGGAGAGCGAACGCGCCGTATTCGCCGAGCGCGAGTTCACGCGCGGCGAAGGCCTCGTGCGCGCGCGCCGCATGAGCGAGGCGCTGCAAGCGTTCCGCAACGCAGTCGAGGCGTACCCCGAGGAGTGCGACTACCACGTGTATCTCGGCTGGGCGCACTACCTGGATTCGCCCGAAGCGCCCGGCCGCCTCGCTCAGGCCATTCAGATGGTGATGAAGGGCCGCAAGCTCGCGCCGGATCGACGTACGCCATATCTGTTCTTAGGCCGCTTGAGCCAAGCCGCCGGCCGTATCGACCACGCCGAGAAAATGTTCGCGCGCGCCATTCAGCTCGATCCGAATTGCGTCGAGGCCATGCGCGAGCTGCGGCTCGTGCGCATGCGCCAAGACAAGGCCAAAGGCATCGTCGGTCGCATCCTGCGCCGCTGAGCCTCGGGCTCGCGCCCGCACGCGCGAGACGCCACCCTCCGCCTTCAGCCGAAACTGTGAAGTTCGGAAGGGAAGGAAGAAGACCATGGCGAGCGTGCGGGTTAGCGGCGAGAAGATCTGGCTCGATGGCCAAATGGTCGACTGGGACGCAGCGCGCGTTCACATCCTCACGCACACGCTGCACTACGGGCTCGGCGTCTTCGAAGGCATCCGTTGTTATCGCACCGACGACAAGCGCTCGGCGGTGTTTCGCCTGCCCGAGCACGTGCGGCGGCTCTACGAATCCGCCCAGATCAACCTGATGGAGATTCCGTTCTCCCGCGAGGCCGTGACGGCGGCGATCCTCGACACGCTGCGCGCGAACCATCTGCCCGAGGGCTACATCCGCCCGCTGGTGTTCATCGGCGACGGCGTGATGGGCCTCAACCCGGCCGACAACCCGATCCGAGTCTCCGTAATCACTTGGCCGTGGGGCAAGTATCTCGGCGACGAAGGCATGGAGCTGGGGATCCGCGCGCGCATCTCGTCCTTCCAGCGCCACCACGTGAACTCCAAGATGACCAAGGGCAAGACCTGCGGTGATTATGTGAACTCGATCCTCGCCAAGCGCGAGGCGCTGCTCGACGGCTACGACGAGGCGATCCTGCTCGATACGAGCGGTTTCGTCTCGGAGGCCAGCGGCGAGAACATCTTCCTGGTGCGGAACGGTGTGCTGAAGACGCCGCCTGTCGAGACCGTGCTCGACGGCATCACGCGCGCGTCGATCCTCGAGCTCGCGCGCGACAGGGGCATTCCTACGCAGGAGTGCACGATCACGCGCGATGAGCTCTACATCGCAGACGAAGTGTTCATGACCGGCACTGCCGCCGAGTTGACGCCGGTGCGCGAGATTGACCACCGCAAGATCGGCGCCGGCAAGCGCGGGCCACTGACGAAGAAACTGCAAGACGCGTTCTTCGACGTGGTCACCGGCCGCGATCGAAAACATGAGAGCTGGCTGACTTACGTCTGAGGCGCAAAGCGCCTCAGACGTAAGTCAGCCAGCGATCTTCCTGGTTTGCTTCGCTCGGCTCCGAAGACTGCGCCTCGCTGCGCGCTTCGCTTGCGGCCTCGCGCAATGAACCGAGGCGCTGCGTCATCGAGGTTGCCGCGGGCGGCGCGTCACCTCGCGGCTAGCGCAGCTCGATTTTGCGGAACGCGGCGGCGAGGGAGGCGAGGCCTAACACGGCCCACACGAGGCTGCGCGCGAACACGGCGGCGAAGTCGGCGGGCAGTGACGCGCCGGGCACCCAGGGCGCGAGAGCGCGGAGCATTGCGCTCGCGATCGGCGGGCCGAAGCGGTCGATCGCGGAGAGCAGGGTGGGGACGGATTCGGCGGGCGCGAGGAGGCTCACGCCGCTGGCGAGCGAAGTGATGAACACGAGGCCGAGCACGAGCAGCCAGATCGCCAGGCGCGGCAGCGCGAGCGAGGCCGCCATCGCGAACGCCGCGACCGTGATGCACGAGAGGAAGCATGCGAGCACGGCGAGCGCCGCGGGTTCGGCGGGCAACCCGTTGCGCGTCGTCAGCCAAAAGCTGGTCGCGCCCAGTAACAACAGGCCTGCGCCGAGCCCGACGCTGAGCGCGCCCGCGAGCCGCGCGAGAGCGAACTCGTGACGGCGCACTGGGCGCGCCAGGGCGGTGGTCGCGTGCCCGTCTTCGAGCGTCTGCGCGTGGTGATCGGAGGCGAGCAGGCCTGCGAGCGTCACGACCCAGAGGCCGACCACGATCATTAGGGCGATCCCGACGAACGCCGCGGTGTTCCCAGGATCCTGCGCGACGCCGTTCACCGTGGGGACGGGCGCGCAGCCTGCGCATTGGTTGAGCATGAGCAGCGAGAGCAGCGAAGCCGCCGCGATCGCCGCGACGAGCTTGCGGCGCAGCGCGTCGAGCAGCGCCTCGCGCCAGAGCAGCAGGAACGCGCTCATTCGCCCACCAGGCGCACGAACGCGTCTTCGAGGCTCTCGTTCTCGCGCACCACCTCCGCGATCGCGCCACTCGCAGCGAGTTGGCCGTCGTGAAGAATCGCCACGCGGTCGCAGGTGCGCTCGATCTCGGACAGCCCGTGCGAACTCACCAGCACCGCTGCGCCCTCGTCGCGCGCGCGCTGAATCCAGCCTCGCGCATCGCGAATGCCGAGCGGGTCGAGGCCGCTGGTGGGCTCGTCGAGCAACAGCAACGCGGGCCGCCCGATCAGCGCCATCGCAAACCCGACGCGCTGCCGAAGCCCCTTCGAGAGATCTCCAATGCGATCGCCCGTGCGCTCACCGAGCCCGACGTAATCGAGCATCTCCGCGACTGCCGCGTCGCGATCCGCGCCGCGCATGCCCGCGAGACCCGCCGAGAGCCGCACCGCGCTCGCCACGCGCGCGCGCTCGGGCAGCGAAACGCGCTCCGGCAAGAAGCCGACCCCGCGCCGCGCCTCGGGATCGCGCGGGTCGCGCCCGCGCAGCCGCACTTCCCCGCGCGAAGGCGCCGCAAACCCTAACAACAACCGCAGCGCCGTCGTCTTGCCCGCGCCATTGGGCCCGAGCAAGCCAAGCGCACTGCCCTCAGCAAGCTCGAAACTCACGCCATCCAGCGCAAGCCGCCCCCCATACCCCTTCGTCACATTTCGCAGCTCGAGCAAGTTCACCCGCGCAAGCTAGCCGAGGCCACGCGAGCGCAAGAAGCAAAACGCGTAAAGCAATCGCCTGCCGTCACTCGAATCACCGCCTGCCGCAAGAACCACGCGATGACGCGAAGCGTGCAGCGATCCGCGCCTCAACGGCGCGGTCGCCGCAGCCTCCCTCCCTAACTACACGTGACGCGACAAGGAGGGCACACTGCCCCGGAGCTCGGGGCGGGAGGGGGTCCTGAAGCGGAGGCGCGCGAGACCCCGCAACCAAGCCCCAAAATCCTCGGAGTCCCAACACTCGCGTAAACGCGCGCAATGCCTCGGTGCACTCGTGTTCGGCCAAGAGCAGCGGGGCGCCCGCCTGACACGCAGGTGCACCGTGCAAGCAGCCGCAGCGGAACGGACCCCCTCCCGCCCCGAGCGCTCGCACCCAACCCTCTTACCCTGACACCCGCATGCCCCGCACCCACATCGAGATCACAGACGCGAAAACCATCCTCACGCGAACGAGCGGCTACCTCTCCGGCTTCACCCATTCCCTCCAGCCCTACTCCGGCTGCCAGTTCTCCTGCAATTACTGCTACGTGCGCGAACTCGCAGTGCAGCGCACCAACCGCTTCGGAATGCCCTGGTCCCAATGGCTCATCGCCAAGCGCAACGCGCCCGCGCTGCTCGCGCGCGCAAAGCTCGAACACGCGCGCATCTTCATGTCCTCCGCCACCGATCCCTACACGCCAGTCGAGCGCCGCCTCGGCATCACGCGCGCGTGCCTCGAAGTGATGACGCTACGCCCGCCCGCCGCGCTGATCGTGCAAACGCGC
>JANNRF010000314.1:0-3924 GCA_031401135.1 Deltaproteobacteria bacterium
CACTGCGGCCGCCGCCGCCGCCGCCGTAGCTGCCGCCACCGCCGCCGCTGCCGCCGTAGCCGCCGCCACTGCCGCCGCGGCTGCCGCCGCCGCCGCCGTAGCCGCCGCCGCCGCTGCTGCGACCGCCGCCGCCGCCGCCGAAGCCGCCGCCGCCACCGCCGCCTTCACGGCGATCCTGGGCTTCGTTTACCCGCAGGCTGCGGCCGCCCATTTGGGAGCCGTCGAGCGCGCGGATCGCGTTCGCCGCTGCGGTCGCGTCGTCCATTTCGACGAACGCAAAGCCGCGTGAGCGGCCCGTCTCGCGGTCCGTAATGACCTTGACGGAGGTGATGGTGCCGTGGGGCTCGAACATCGAGCGGAGATCGGCATCAGTAGTAGTGAAAGGGATGTTTCCGACGTAAAGCTTCTTGGACAAGAACTGATTTCCTCTGTCGCGCCGCCCTAACAGGCGGAAGCGACCTGCGTGGGTTCGCAGCCGGACTGTCCGGCGTGACGAACTCCCTCGCGATGGGTGACCGCTCGTGCTTGCGCGACCGAGCGAGAAAGGCGCGTTCGAGGGGAACTAGGCGCGGGCTGACTGTGCCAGTTACTAAGAACCAATCGGAAGGCCTCTCGGTCGGGCACCCTAGCAGCAGGATTCCAGCGCCCGCCAGCAAGCGAACACGGGCGGGCGCGGGCGGCACACTTCTGAGACAAGCCGTCCGGCCTGGCTCGCAGTTCAACCCGCCCCATCCTTAGGAGCGCCTTGGGCTCCCGAACGCCGCACACAGGCGAGCGGGCCGAGCTCGCCTCGCTGGACCGATCAATCCGGTATCTCCGCACGACTGCTCGGGAAAATCACCCGCAGGAGAGGCGATCTCGCTATTCGCGAGCGGCTCCGATCGGCGCCGAATCGGCCACTCACCGATTGCGGGCCCCTCCCGAGCAGTGCCAGCCTCGGCCACCCGCAAAGGAGCTTCCGTGAGCGACCGCATCGAACCGTTCCGCATCGCCGTCTCTGACGCCGACCTCGACGACCTGCGCCGCCGCCTGCGGGCGACGCGCTTCCCCGAGCGCGAGTGCGTCGACGATTGGTCCCAAGGCATCCCGCTCGCCTACGTCCAAGACCTTTGCGCTTATTGGGCCGAGAAGTACGACTGGCGCGCGCGCGAGGCGCGGCTGAATCGCTTCGCCCAGTTCAAGACACAGCTCGACGGCGTGGGCGTGCACTTTCTGCACGTGCGCTCGCCGCACGCGAATGCGATGCCACTTATTATGAGCCACGGCTGGCCCGGCTCGATCGTCGAGTTCCAGAAAGTGATCGAGCCACTCACGAACCCGACCGCGCACGGCGGCGACGCGCGCGACGCCTTCCACGTCGTGTGCCCCTCGCTGCCGGGCTACGGCTTCTCCGACAAGCCCGCGCACAAAGGCTGGAACGTGCAGCGCATCGCGCGCGCCTGGTCGCAGCTGATGCCGCGGCTCGGCTACGCGCGCTACGCCGCCCAGGGCGGCGATTGGGGCGCCATGGTGACGACCTGCATCGGCATCCAGGACCCTGACAACTGCCTCGGCATTCACCTCAACATGCCGATCGCGCCGCCTGATCCTGCGACACTGGGAGATCTCACCGACAAAGAGAAGTCGGCGCTCGCCGGCATGCAGCACTACAACGATTGGGATTCCGGCTACTCGAAGCAGCAGAGCACGCGCCCGCAGACGGTCGGCTATGGCCTAACAGATTCGCCGGCGGGCCAGGCCGCCTGGATCATCGAGAAGTTCTGGTCGTGGACCGATTGCGACGGCCACCCCGAGAACCTGCTCACGCGCGACGAGCTGCTCGACAACGTGATGCTCTACTGGCTGCCCGGGAATGCGGCCTCCTCCGCGCGGCTCTATTGGGAGAGCTTCAGCAAGCCGCCGATGGAGCCGATCTCGATTCCGGTGGGCTGCTCGATCTTCCCGAAGGAGATCTTCCGCACCTCGCGGCGCTGGGCGGAGAAGCGCTTCTCCAAGCTCGTTCATTTCAACGAGCTCGCGAAGGGCGGGCACTTTGCGGCGTTCGAGCAGCCGGAGACGTTCGTGCGCGAAGTGCGCGATTGTTTCCGCGGGCTGCGCTAGCGACGCCAGCTCGGTGCCTCCGGTGGCGGAAGTCGAACGTGAGGAGCGGGTCTCCAGGGTTGACCTGCGTCGGATGCGGCTGACCTTTCACGAAGGTCAGACTCGGCGGGTTCCTCCCGCTCGCAGAAGCGGAACTGGCGCGCTTCGGTGCTCGCATTCCTCGCGCACAAGCGCGGCACTGATCGCGCCGCGTGCCTTTCGGGCAACCCAGAACGTTACGGCTGCGTGGCCGCGACCTCCAAGGCTTCGGCCAAGCGCAAAGCATCTAGACGTTCGAACCGGCGACCGGACTGCGGGCCTGATGACTCGCAGGGCCCGCGCCATCCATAGGAGATGCCCGTGGCCTCACTCAACGCCCTTCGCAGAATCCTCGACGCCCTGTTCAGCCGGCTCGCCTTCGCGCCGCCGCTCCTCGCGCGCCTCGTGATCGGCGTCGTGTTCACGGGCTCAGGCTGGGGAAAGCTGCACAACCTCGGCCAGGTAACCCAATACTTCGCGAGCCTCGGCATCCCGTTCCCCGAGCTTCAGGCGCCGTTCGTCGCGAGCATCGAGCTCGTGTGCGGAGCGCTCGTGCTGGTCGGCCTCGGCACGCGTTTCGTGGCCGTGCCCCTAGTTGGCACGATGGTCGTCGCGCTGGCGACTGCGCTCGCACCCAAGATCGACGGGCTCGGCTCGCTGTTCGGCCTCTCCGAGTTCCTCTACATCGCGCTGCTCGTGCAGCTCGCGATCTCCGGCGCCGGCGCCGTCTCGCTCGACCACCTCGTGGCGCACAGGCTGGGCGCGGCGGGCGCGAGCGTGCGCGTCTGATTCCCTCTCGGAGTTGTGCTGGGTCGACGCGCCGGCCGTGGCAACGCTCGTCGACCTAATCAGTTCCGGCGCACGGGTCGTCGCCTGTTCGCCCTTCATCGAGCAGCTGCTCGGCGAGCCGCCGCGCTGAGCGCGCAAGGGCGTGAGCACGAGCGAACGCGCAGCAGGCTCGGCGACGAATTGGCGACAGACGGCGCCTGACGGGCGGCGAGCGCAATTTCGCGGCACAAAAAAGACTGGCGGAGCGCGGCTTTCAACTGCTCGTTCCCGATCGACCCGGGCACGGACGCAGCCCAAACCCTGGCCGCCCCGACGATGCCGAGGCCGATGGCGCCTGGGTCGCTGAGCTTCTGGAAGACGGCGCGCACCTGGTGGGTCATTCGTTTGGCGGCTGCGTTGCCCTGGCGGCTGCGGCGAAGCGGCCGAATGCGGTGCATTCGCTCACGCTCATCGAACCGGCGATGCACGCCCTCGCGACGAGCAACCCCCACGTCAGGCGGTTCGTGCTCAGCCTCTTGATGGCGCGGCTGGTTTCGTTGTCCGCCGCCAGCCGTGCCAAGCGCTTCTTGAAAGTCATCGACATCCCTCCCGAGATGATCGGCCCCCTGGATCGCGAGCAGCTCACGCGACTGGGCCGGAGCGTCGTCCGCGGGAAGCTCCCCTCCAAAGGGACGCTTGTGCACGAGCTGGGCGAGATCAGGCGGGCGGGAGTTCCGCTGCTCGTCGTCACGGGCGGCTGGAGCTCCGCCTTTGAAGCCTCGGCCAACGTGGTCGCGGCTAGCGGCGGCGGCCGGCGGGTCGTGGTCAAGTCCGAGCATCACTTCCCGCAACTCGTGTCGGACGAGTTCAGTCAGATCCTGGCGGCGTTCTTGGAAGGGCGCGACGGAATACGGGCGGGAGCCAGCTCTGAGGCGACGGGGATGTTTTGCGGGGGAGCTGCGATGACGCGAGTCGTTCCCTAACAGCGGCTGTGTCTGAGAACCATGCCACCCGAGCGTGGGCCCTCCTGGATTCGAA
>JANNRF010000315.1:0-17225 GCA_031401135.1 Deltaproteobacteria bacterium
CACCAGCGCGCAGCCGGCTTCGAGCGCGCACTCGGCGTAGAAGCGCGCGGCTTGCTCGGAACCGACGGGCAGGTAGTTGACGAGCACCTCGGCGTTCGCGTCGCGCAGCACGCGCACCACTTCGGTGCGATCGGCTTCGAGTGCGTCCGCGAGCACGAACGTGCGCGCTTCGGCGTAATCACTCATGTGCGCGGCGACGCCGTCGAGCACGCAGCCCATACGCACGGGCACGCCCGCCTTCGGCACGTCTTTCGCGAACACCTGCGTGCAGTTCGGCGCGGCGAAGATCGCTTCCGCGATGTCGCGGCCGACTTTGCGCGCGTCAACGTCGAACGCGGCGACCACCTCGACGTCGCTCGGCGCGTAGCCGCCGATCTGCCAGTGCATCAAGCCGATCGCCGATTCCGGGGTCTTGTCGGCGTAGTAGTGGATGCCCTGCACGAGCGAGCTCGCGCAGTTTCCGACGCCCACGATCGCGATGCGAATCTTCCCCACCGGCGGCCTCCTCCTCGACGCTCGCGGCGCGCGGATCGGCACAGTCTCTCCGGCAACCAGGCGTTTTCAAGAGAGAAAGCCCAGCGGCACGTATCTCTGCACGCGGCTCGCCCGTCATGTCATTCTAAAGATGCAACCGAGCGGAGGCGCCGGCGTGCGGTTCCTGATCCTGATGACCAACGACGATGCGGCGTGGGATGCGCTGCCTGCGGCGGAGCGGGCGCGGGTGATGGCAGAGCACGCGGCGTGTGAGGAAGCGCTGCGCGCGGGCGGGCACTGGCTCGATTCGTGGCGGCTCAGGCCCGCGAGCGAAGCGCGCACAGAGGCGCGCGCCGCGAGTGGTGAGTTCCGCACGGTGCTCGGCGTCGCGGCGGGCGGAGCGCAGTTCGGCGGCGCGTACCTGATCGAGGCCGCATCGATGGCAGAGGCGCAGGCGTGGGCGCGACGACTGCGTTTCATCGCGGGCGCGAACGAAGTGCGGGAGGTGTGGGAATGAGCGAGTCAACCGAGTTGGCGCTTCCGCGCGAGGCGCTCAGTGAGTGGATGTGCGTGACGCCGCGCGGAGACGGCGCGTTCGAGGCTGTGCTCGAGAATCACTTCGGTGACTCGCACCGCGGCGATCTGCTCGCGCGCTGCGCGCTGACGGCGCTCGCGGCGAACCCGGGCGGCGCGATCCGCTCGTTGCACGCGGACTGGCTCGCGCCGGCGCCGCCTGGAGTGCCCGTGGTGCTGCGCGTCGCGCCGCTCGGGGGAGACGCCGCGCGCTGCGAGGTTCACGGCGCCGCGCCCGCGGCGCCGTGTTGCCGTGTTACCGCGAGCTTCGCGGCGCCGAGCGCGGCGCCTCCCAGTTATCAGGACTCGGCGTTGCCGCCGGGCCTCCCGCAGCCGGAGTCGTTGCCAACGACCGTCGAATACGCGCGCAAGGAGGGCTGGCCCGAGGCTTACGCCGCAGGTCCCGTCGAGTTCCGGCGCGTGGGTCCGCTGCGGCCGGATCGCACGCGCGGAGAGTCGAGCGACAACGTCACATGGTTGAAGCTGCGCGCGCCGCTGAAGCGCGACGCACAGCTCGAGCAGGCCGCGCTGGTCTTCCTCGCGACGTTCTACGACCACTGGGAGTTCGAGCGCCGCATCGGCGAGCGCTTCGACTACGCGCGCTTTGCGGTGCGCTCGCACGCCGTGTGGCTGCTCCGCGCCGCGCGGCCCGAGGGCTGGCTGTTGCTACGCGCCAGCTCGCGGAGTGCGAACGGCGGGCTGGCGCTCGGCATGCGCGAGCTGTTCGCGCAGGACGGCTCGCTGCTCGCCACGGTGGTGAGCGAAGCGCGGGTGGTGTGAGCGTGAGCGAGGAGCTGCCCTGCCGCGCTGCGGCGTCACAGAAGCTCCGAAATCGCCCCCACCACGCGATCGGGCTTTGCGGGTGCGCCCTCGGGCACGCCTTCGCGCGCGTGATCTACCCACACCGCGCGGATGCCCGCGCCCTTCGCGCCCCCGATGTCGGAGCGCAGATCGTTGCCTGTCATTAGGGCCTCGTGCGGCTCGGCCGCCAAGGCGCGCAGGGCGCGAGCGAACACGCGCGGATCGGGCTTGCCGAAGCCGAGTTCGCCTTCGACGAAGATCGCGTCGAAGACGGGCGCGAGGGCGAAGCGCACGATCTTCTCGCGCTGGAAGAGCGCGCCGCCGTTGGTGAGCAGCGCGAGCCGGTGGCCGCGCGCGCGCAGCGTGTGCAGAGTCTCGAGCGCGCCCGGGAAGAAGTGCATGCGCGCGCTACGGGTTTGTGTGAACGCGTCGCCGAGTGCGTGAGAGAGCGCGAGGTTGCGCAGGCCGAGCGAGCGAAACGCTTGCTCGACGACAGCGCGGCGCGCCCAGGGCATTGCGAGGCGGCCCTTCCGCTCGCGCGCGGCGTCGTCCCAGAACCAGTCGCGCGCGGCGAGCACCGCCGCGTGCAGCTCGTCCGTCGTAACACCCGTGCGCGCTGCGAACGCATCGCAGATTTCCGCCCACAAGTTCTCGTCGCCCGCGCTCTCGCGCACGATCGTGTCGTCGAGATCGAACAGCAGCGCGCGCGGCAGAGCGTTCACGCGCGAGAGCCCGCGAATGCGCGCGGCGGCTGCCACGCGTCGAAGCGATCGAGCAAGCGCGCGGCATCGGTCTCGACATGCAGCAGCGCGCGGTGCTCGGGCGCGAGGAAGCCTTCCGTGACCGCGTGGTCGAGCATCGCGAGCAGCGGGCTCCAGTAATCATTCACGTTGACGAGCCCGCACGGCTTCGCGAGCAGCCCGAGCTGCGTCCAGGTGAGCACCTCGCTGAGTTCGTCGAGCGTGCCCATGCCGCCGGGCAGAGCGACGAACGCATCCGCGAGTTCCATCATCGTGCCTTTGCGCTCGAACATGTCGCGCACCACGACGCGCTCCGTGAGCCGCGCGTGCGCAACCTCGCGCTCCACCAGCGAGCCGGGGATCACGCCGATCACCTCGGCGCCGCCCGCGAGCGCGGCGTCCGTAACAACCCCCATCAAGCCGAGCGCGCCGCCGCCCGTGACCAGGCCGAGCCCGCGCGCGGCGACGAGCGCACCGAAGGCGCGCGCCGCGGCGACGTAGGCCGGGCTCGCGCCGTCGCGTGCGCCGCAGAAGACGCAGATGCGCTGCGGGGGCGCCCGTTTCGTCAAGGAACGTCCCCGACGAAACGGGCGACGGCGTCGGCGAGCGAGGCGATCACTTGCGCGTCGTCGCGGCCGGATTTCTTGCGGACGTGGAAGGCGTGGTCGGCGTCGTCTTCGAGGTGCAGCTGCGCGCGCGGGCCGAGTTCGGCGATTACGGGGCGCAGCAGCGCGAGCTCCGCGAGAGCGTCGCGGCTGCCCTGCGCGAACAGCATCGGCTGCGCGACCTCACGCAGGTGCGCGGCGCGTTCGCTGCTGGGCTTGCCGGCGGGGTGGAGCGGGAAGCCGAGGAACACGATGCCGCGCGCGGCCGCGAGTTCTGCGCGCGCGGCGACCTGAGAAGTCATGCGGCCGCCGAGCGATTTCCCGCCCGCGAAGAGCGGCAGCTCGCCCGCGCGGCGCGACGCCTCCGCGAAGGCGGCGCGCACAGCGCCGTGCAGCACTGGCGCCGCGTCGAGACGCCGCTCGCCGCGCTGCATCCAGGGGAACATGAAGCGCAGGGTGGTGATGCCGCGTTCCGCGAGCGCGGCGGCGATCGCCTCCATGAACGCGTGGCTCATGCCCGCGCCCGCGCCGTGCGCCAGTAACAAGTAGGCGTGCGCATCTGGCGGGCGCAGCTCGATCGCAGCGAGTTCGCCGCCGGGCGCGGCGATGTGCAGCTCGCTAGCGGCGGCGCTCACGAACGACGGCTCTGCGCTTGCGCAGCGCACCAGCGAGCAGCAACGCGGCGGCCGCGGCGAGGAGCGCGGGCGCGAGGTGCGCGGGCTCGAGGCCGTGAAGCCAGCTCGCTGCCGAAGCTGCTCCATGGCCTTCATGCGCGAGCGCCGTGTCCGCCAGCAGGAGAGCAGCAACACCGAGCAGTCGCTTCACCATCGAGAGCCTCCGAGACGAGTTGCCGGCTCCTGCGCCGGAGCGCGCACTCTACCTGAGCGCGACGCAACCGCGCGCGAGTGCGCGCGTTGAACGAAGTATCAGGCTCGGCAAACAGTTTGAGCGAGCTGAACCCCTGAGAAGGAGACCCGATGAAGACTCTGAATCTCGCCGCACTCGCCTTCGCCACGAGCTTCCTGTTCAGCGCCGCGCCGATCGCCGCCCACGCCGACACGGGTGATCGCATCGAGCGCAGACTCGATCGCAAGGGTGATCGCATCGATCGCCGCCTCGATCGCCGCGCAGCTGTCGCCGACGCGAACGGCCACGAGCGCCGTGCAGACAGGCTCGATCGCAAGGGCGACCGCATCGACCGCCGCCTCGATCGCAGGGGCCATCGCATTGAGCGGCGCCTCGATCGCCGCGGGCACTGAGCAAGCCGCGCCGCGCCGCGCGCAGCGAGCCGAAGTCGAGCGGAGACTCGCGCCCAGGGCATCGCGTCAGCCTGCCCGAAACGTCTCGCGCTCGATCACGTACCAGACCTGCGGGAGCCCGCCCACGGTTTCGCGCCGGTCGAAGCGCATGCCGAGCCGCTGCATCACGCGCTCGCTCGCCTTGTTCTCGCGATCGGTACCCGCCCAGATCCGCGCGAGCCCGCGCGCGAAGCCGTCGGCCATTAGGGCGCGCGCACACTCGCTCGCGAAGCCACGGCCCCAATGCGCGGGCAGAAAGCCGTAGATCAATTCGAACTCGGGGCCGCTGGTTGGGCGCAGGCCCGCGAAGCCGATCGTCTCGTTCGCGCTGCTGGCGCCGGTTTCGGCTGCGCACCACAACCCCATGCCGTGCTCGCGGAAGCAGGCCTCACTGGCTGCGACCACCTCGTCCACGCTCGCGAGCGAAACGAGCTTCGAGTCCCACAGGTAACGGCGCACGTAGGGGTCGCGGAAGATCGTGTAGAGGCGCAGCCGGTCCGCGGGCGCGCAGGGGCGCAGTGCGAGGCGGGCCGTGGCGAGATCAAGCGCGCGGTCGTAGCTTCCGATGGCCATAAGAGGAGGCTATCTGATGGCCACAAAGGCGGTCAACGTCGCGGAGCTGAAGAACCGGCTTTCGTACTACCTGCGCATGGTCCGACGCGGGGAGGCGCTGCTCGTGCGGGACCGCGATCAAGTGATCGCGCGCATTGAACCCGCTGGAAGAGGTGACGACGACCTCGGGGATGACGAGGCGCGAATCGCCGACCTCGAGGCGCGCGGCGTGATCCGGCGCGGCAAAGGGAAGATCACGAAGGAGATGTTCAAGAACCGCCCGCGTGTGAAGGGAGACATCGTCGCGGCGGTTCTTGCCGAGCGAGAGGAGGGCTGGTGAGATTCTGGGACACGTCGGCGTTGGTGCCGTTGATCGTTCAGCAGACACGCTCGTCCGAAGCGATCGCTTGGGTCGCAGAAGACGCCGGCATCGTGGCATGGACGCTCACGCAGACGGAAGTGCTCTCTGCGATTCGTCGGCTGACGCGGGAGGGTGGCCTCACGGCGCGAGCCGCAACCGAGGCGGAGCGCGTCACGCTCGACTTGATGATTCGCTCGCAGGTCGTGGCGGACATCGAGCCCGTGAAAGCGCGCGCCGCGCGGCTCCTGCGCACGCATCCGCTGCGCGCCGGTGACGCGCTTCAACTCGCCGCCGCGCTCGCTTGGGCGAACGACCGACCGGATCGCCAGATTCTTCACACCTTCGATGTGAGGCTCGGCCAAGCCGCCGAGCGCGAAGGCTTCCGCGTGATCCCCGACGCTTAGGATCCGCTGCGCGTTTCATCGCGCGCCCGCGCTCGCCGATACGGCGCGCATGCTCGAAGCCGGCATCGTGCTCTGCTTCCTCGCCGCGCTCGGCGGCGGCGGCCTCGCATGGAGCCTCTACGCCGCGGACGCGCTCTTGCTCGGGGGACTGTGGGGCGTCGCGATCGGCTTCGCGTTCGGGATCCCCACCGGCTTCTGGTACCACGTCGAGCTGCGCCGCGTGCTCGTCGCGAGCGCTGCGCTGCCAGCGCGCTGGTGGCTACACCCGACGCGTCTGCACGGCGCGATACCAGCGGACGCGTGGTGGCGCGTGATGGGCTGGTGTTATGCCGGCGCGCTCGGCTGGCTCGTCTCGTTCGCCGGCTGCTTCGTGTTCGCGCTCGGCGCAACGAAGTTGCTGCTCGCCGAGTAGCTCCGCGGCGTTCAGTCCTTCACCGCGAGCTCGCGCACGAGCCGCCGCAAGAACTCGAGCCCGTCGTAGAACTGCGCGACGCCGAGGCGCTCGTCGCGGCCGTGGGCGCGGTAATCGTCGATGTCGTCGTACAGGCCCGAAACGCCGTAGGCCGGGATGCCGGCGAGCCGGAAGTAGGTCGAGTCCGTCGCGCCGGTGCCCATGATCGGAATCACGGGCACGCCGGGCCATAATGACTCGGACACGCGCGTGACGCTGGCGAGGAACTTCGCATCGACGCGCGCGGGCGCCGAACTCTCGCGTTCGCGCAGCGCGTTCACCTCGACGCCCGCGTCCGCGACGGCCGCGATCAGCGCGGCCTGCACTTCGCGCTGCGCGTGGCCCGGCAATGCGCGGCAATTCACCAACGCACGCGCTTCCTGAGGCAACGCGTTCGGCGCGTGGCCGCCGGAGATCTGCGTTGCGGTGCAGGTCGTGCGCAACGTCGCGTTGTACACGGGCGATGCCGAGAGCCGCGTTGCGGCGCGCGCGTCCTGCGGATTGCGCGCGAGCGCCGCCATTGCCTTCGCTGCAGGCCCCGTCTCGACGCGCGCGAGCCGCTCGAAATAAGCGCGCGTCACCTCGTTGAGTGCGACCGGGAACTGCAGCTGCGCGACGCGTCCCAGCGCGGCGGCGAGGCGAAAGATCGGGTTGCCCGGTGTCGGGCGCGAGCTGTGGCCGCCATTGTCGCGGGCGACCAGCTCGAAGTTCATGCTGGTCTTCTCCGCCGCCTGCAGAGCCGTGTACAGAGGCTTGCCGCCGCGCAGCGCCGCGTGGCCGCCCTCGTTGATCACGAGGCCCGCACCCACCAGCTCGCGGTGCTCCTCGACGAGCCAGCGCGCGCCGTTGTCGCCGCCGCCTTCCTCGTCGGCAGTCAGCGCAACGATTAGGTCGCGCCGCAGCGGAGTCTTCTCGCGCGCTAGCTCGATCGCGAGCGCCACGAAGATCGCCGCCATCGCCTTGTCGTCGATCGCGCCGCGGCCGTAGAAAAAGCCGTCACGCTCGGTGAGCGTGAAC
Source organism: Deltaproteobacteria bacterium (assembly GCA_031401135.1). GTDB lineage: Bacteria > Myxococcota_A > UBA9160 > UBA9160 > UBA6930 > VGRF01. The sequence goes on from JANNRF010000315.1 coordinate 7,277, forward strand.
GGGTCGAGGCTCCAGTCGGACCGCTTGGCCTCCACCACGTCGAGATGCGCGAGCAGCAGCAGCGGCTTCAGCTTCGGTTTGCCGCGCGCGCGCAGGCGCGCCACGAGGTTGCCTTTGCGCTCCGGCCCGAGCACGCGCACGTCGCGCTCGGGCACGCCCGCGGCGCGCAGCCGCTTCGCCATCGCCTCGGCCGCGCGCGTGGTCGAGCCCGAGGAGTGCGTGGTGTCGATCTCGATCAGCTCTTCGTAGATCTCGCGCGCTAGCCGCTCGCGAGCGCTGAGTTCCTTCGCGCCTGCGCGGCTCGCAATAACAAGCAGCGCGAGCGCACAGACTGCCGCCAACGCCAGCGCGCGCCTCACGACGCGAACTTCCCGCCAGCCGCCATCCATCGCCTCATCAACTGCTCCGCCTCGCGCGGGTTGTAGAGATCTTCCTGCGACGACCACAGCCCACCGCCCGCGTACTCGAGAATCGTCACGCAGCCGAAGCGGTACTCCTCGCTGCCGCCCTTCGGATCCGGCATCACCTGCCACGGGTAGTAGACGACGCGGTTGCCCTCGATCGCGTGCCACGCGACCGGGAAAGTCATCATGGGCACCGGCTTCATCACTTTCAGGATCGCTGCGCGAATCGCCTCGCGGCCGCGGAACGTGCCGAGGTGATGCTCGATCCAGACGCCGTCCACGCTGTGCAGATCCGCCCACGCGCTCCAGTCGCCGGAATCGCCGACGGCGACGAACTTGCGCCACGCGGATTCGACTTCGCTGCGGGAGAAGTTGGCCACCGAGAACCTCCGAACGATTCGTGCCATCATGCCACGCCACACGAGGAGATCGCCGTGAAGCTCGAAACCATCATCGTCGAACGCAGCGAGGACGGCATCGTCACCGTCACGCTGAACCGGCCCGAGAAGAAGAACGCCATCAACGGGCCGATGTGGGATGAGTTGCTCAGCACATTCCGCGAGATCGCGGCGAGCCCGACGGATCGCGTGATGGTGCTCACCGGCGCGGGCGACGCGTTCTGCGGGGGCGCGGACCTAACAGCGGGCGGCAGCGACCCGCGCCATCAGATCGACAAGATGCACCACTTCGGCGGCGTCGGGCTGGCGCTGCACCAGATCCCGAAGCCGTGCATCGCGAAGGTGAACGGCGTGGCCGTGGGCGCCGGGCTCAACATCGCGCTCGGCTGCGATCTGATCGTGGCCGGCGAGAGCGCGCGCTTCTCGGAGATCTTCGCGAAGCGCGGCCTCTCGATCGATCTCGGCGGCTCCTGGCTGTTGCCGCGACTTGTTGGGATTCACAAGGCCAAGGAACTTGCGCTGCTGGCCGACATCGTGAGCGCGCGCGAAGCCGAGCGCATCGGCATCGTGAACCGCGTGGTGCCTGATAACGAGCTCGACAAGTTCGTCGGCGAGTGGGCGGCGAAGCTCGCCGCGGGCCCGCCGGTCGCGCTGCAGATGACCAAGCGCATGATCACCAGCGGGCTCTCGATGAGCATGAGCGAAGCGCTGCACTGGGAAGCGATGGCGCAAACTGTTACGGGCGGCACCGAGGACACACGCGAGGCGATGAAGGCGTTCGTCGAGAAGCGCACGCCGGTGTTCAAGGGGCGCTAGCAAGCGGCGCTTCGCCGCGCGCAGCGAGCCGCAGGCGAGCGGAGTCAACGCGCCAGCCGCGGACGCGAAGCGGGCGCGGGCGCGACGCGAGGGGACCCAGCAGAATGAGCACTCCGCCCTTCACGCGCACCCCCGACGCGCGCTTCCGCGAGCTGCCCGGTTACGCGTTCGCGCCGCACTACCTCGATTGGCTCGGCCTGCGCATGCACTTCCTCGACGAAGGCCCGCGCGGCGCGCCCGTAATGCTCCTGCTGCACGGCGAACCGACCTGGTCGTACTTGTACCGCCACATCATCCCGCGCCTCGCAGCAGTGGGTTATCGCTGCATCGCGCCGGACCTAATCGGTTTTGGCAAGAGCGACAAGGTGACCGACGACGCGTGGTACGTGATCGAGCGCCACTGCGAGACGCTGCGCTTCTTGATCGAGGCGCTCGATCTACGGCGCGTCACGCTCGTCTGCCAAGACTGGGGCGGGCCGACGGGCTTGCGCCAAGCCATAGACATGCCGGAGCGCTTCACGCGGCTCGTGATCGCGAACACCTGGCTTCACCACGAGGGCTTCGAGTACTCGCCGGGCATTCGCGGCTGGCGCGCCGCGGCGACCGACCCCAACAAGTTGGGCGGCGACATGCCGACGGGCCGCATCGTCGCCGGTTCGCTGCGCCGCCCCGGCCACGACACAGCCGCGCTCGCGCGCGCCTACGACGCGCCCTTCCCCGATCTCGCCAGCAAGGCCGGCGCGCGACGCTTCCCATTCTGCATTCCCTTCGCCGAGCCCGCAGCCGGTAACGCGAGCGACCAGCAGCGCTGCTTCGACGCACTCCTCAGCTACCCGCACCCGCTGCACTTCGCCTTCGGCGACGCGGACGAAGTCTTCACCTGGAGTTGGGCCGAGCGCTGGCACTCGCTCGTGCCCGGCTCGACCCTCGACCGCATCGCGGGCGCCGGCCACTTCGTGCAGGAGGACGCGCCCGCGGATCTCGCCCACGTGATCCTGCGCCGCGCCGGCGCCGCTTCGTAACATGCTGAAGCTCGCGCAACTGGCGCTCGTGGTGCGCGACTACGACGAGGCGATCGCGTGGTACACGCGCGTGCTCGGTTTCGCGCTCGTCGAGGACAGCGCGCTCGGCGGCGGCAAGCGCTGGGTGGTGCTGCGCCCGCCCGGCCCGGGCGGCGCGGATTTGTTATTGGCGCGCGCCGCGAGCCCAGAGCAGGAATCGCGCATCGGCAACCAAACGGGCGGCCGCGTGTTCTTGTTCCTCCACACGGACGATTTCTGGCGCGAACACCGCGCGCTGACCGCGCATGGCGTCACTTTCGTGAACGGCCCGCGCGAGGAGGCCTACGGAACGGTGGCGGTGTTCGAAGACTTGTACGGGAACCGCTGGGACCTGATCGGGCGGAAAGCGTGAGCGAGATCGGGCGGAACACGTGAACGACTTCCTGTTGCTGGTGAGCGCAGCGAACGGCGACGGCTGGATCGGGCGCTGGTCTCCTGGGATCGGCGATCCGACCGCTGCTGGCTGGCTCGCGACGCTTGGGTACTTCGCGACGGCGTGGTGCTGCCGCGTTGCGGCGTTGCGCATCAAGCCCGCCTATCGCGTCACGCCCGCAGTGCGGCGCGAGTGGCGCCTGTGGCACGCACTTTCCGCGCTGCTCGCGGCGCTCGGCATTAACAAGCAGCTCGACCTGCAAAGCGCGCTGACCGAACTGGCTCGCATGCTCGCGCGCAGCGGCGGTTGGTACGGCGAGCGTCGCAGCGTGCAGCTCGCGTTCGTGCTGGCGGTCGGCATCGGCGCGCTCGCGGCGGCCGCGCTCGCGCTGTGGGCGACGCGCCGCACTTCGCCGCCCGCGCGGCTCGCGCTCGCCGGCGCCGCCACGCTGCTCGGCTTCATCGCCGCAAGGGCCGCCTCGTTCCACCATGTCGACGTCGCGATCTCGCGGGAGTGGCTCGGCCTGCGCGTCAGCTCGCTGGTCGAAATCGCGGCGATCGCGCTGGTCTTCGCCGCGGCGCGCTGGCAGCGGCGGATCTACGGGGGTTGACCCACGTCCGGCTGGCAGCGCGCGTCGACTCGCTCAGCTCACGCGCTCGATCGCCACGGGCAGCGCGCCCATTCTGGGGATTCCGCTGATCGGGTCGTACTCGTCGTCGTCCCGTAACAAGCGGCCGAGTGGCGTGCCGAGCGCGCGCGGGTCTTCGGGCTCGTTCGGGTTGCCGCCGAACGCGTGCGTCATCGCGACCACGCCGCGGCGTAGCGTGTCGTCCGCCTCGATCACCGCGAGCGCGGCGTCGTGGCGCGAGCGGATGCGCACGATGTCGCCACTTGCGAGGCCGAGTGCGGCGAGATCTTCGGGGTGCGCGTGCGCGGGGTTCCAGGGTTTGCCGCGCGTGAGCGAAGGCAACGAACGCCCGCTCGAGTTCACGAAGAAGTTCGAACGGCGAGGGATCAGGCGGAAGGGGAAGGCCGCGGTCTCGTGGCGCGCGCGCCAGTCTTCCGCGACGACCTCGGCGAGTTCGCCCAGCATTTCGGGCGCTGCGAGTTGAAGGCGCGCCGTGCACGCCAGCTCGCGCGGCGCGACCACGCCCTGCACCTCGTCGAACACGCGTCCGTGCGGGTGGCGCTTCACCTCGGCGAGCGGGATGCGCGAGCCGCGCGTGAAGACCTCGTAGAGCTCGTCGCTCGTGGGCTTTCGCTGCATGTCGAGTTTCGTAACAACCAGCGGGCTTTCGAGGTGCGCGCCCCAGCCGTAGAAGCCGACGATCGTGAGCGCGAGGCCCATGCGCTGCGCCATGCCGTAGAAGAACTCCCAGTCTTCGATCAGCTCGGCGCCCGCCGGCGGCGCAGCGAGCGCGGGCGCGTACTGCGCAAAGGGCGCGGCGTAGCCGACGTTCGCGCCGAAGTACTTGAGCGCCTCGGCAGACTGGCTCATGCCCGGTGTCTCGAGCGTCAGTTTCGGCGCGATCACATAATCAGCGAGCCGCGAAGTGGCCGACAGCTCGGGATCGAACGTCACGAGCAGATCGAGCTTCTCGAGCGCGGCCTCGGTCTTGCGCTGATCCGGGAACGCCATCATCGGGTTGCCGCCCAGCACGAAGAGCGCGCGCACGCTGCCTTCGCCTTCGAGCAGGATCTCGTCGGCGAGCGCGGCGGTGGGTAGGCCCGCCGCGCAGTTCTCGAGCCCGCGCACGCGCAGCTTCTCGCCGCCTCCCCGCGCGGGGTACGGCGCAAAGGGCTGCGCTTTCGGCGCGTAGGGCGGTAGCAGCACGTTGAGCCGCGAGGCGGCATCGCCCGCGCGCGGCCAGAAACCGCACACGGTGATTAGGCACAGCGTCAGGTACTCGGTGAGGTTGCCGCGCGTCGCGAACGCGGGCCCCGTGCCCGCGGCGCCGCCGCCTCTGCGCGCGTGCGCGAACGCGCGCGCGGCGCGCACGATCTCGGCGGCGGGCACGCCAGCGCGCGCAGCCGCGGCCTCGGGCGTGAAGGGCGCGACTGCCGCGCGCAGATCCTCCGCGCCCACCGCGTTCTCGCGTAGAAACTCAGCGTCTGCGAGGCCCTCCGCGAAAATCACCTGCAGCATCGCAGCGAGCAGCGCGGGGTCCTCACCCGGGCGCGGCTGCAAGTGCACGTGCGCGCGCCGCGCCGTCTCGGTGCGGCGCGGGTCGATCACGATCAACTTCAACCCGCGCACGAGCGCTTCGGTCAGCTGGCGCCCCGGGTTCTGCATCGGTAGCGCGCCGATCTTCGAGATCAGCGGGTTCTGCCCAACAACCAGCCAGCTCTCGGCGCTCGCGAACGCCTGCCCGCCCGCGTGCCAGGCGCCGTGCAGCGCCATCGCGATCTGCTTGCCCGGCTGATCGATCGTGTTCGAGCTGAACAACATGCGCGAGCCGAGCGCGCGGAGCCACGCGCTCGCGAGCTGCGCCGAGGCCGGATACGGCAGCGAGTTCGTGCCGATGTAGAGCGCGACGGCGCGCGGGCCGTGCTCGGCGACGATGCGCTCGACGCGCTCGGCAACTTCCGTAATGGCTCGCTCGCTCGCAATCGGCGCGAAGCAGTGCGCCTCGCGCTTCAGCGAGCGCAGCAGGCGCGACGGGCTCGCGTGTTGCTCCGGCAGCGCGCGGCCCTTCGGGCAGCTGTAGCCGCCGTAGAGCGGCGCCTCGGGGTCGCCCGTCACCTCGACTGCGCGGCCGTCTTCGATTGTTACGAGAATCGGGCAGAATGCGGGGCAAAGGCGACAGATCGCGGACTTCGTCTCGCGCATTCTGTGCAGGGTATGCGATTGCGCGGCTCGGCGTTGGCGCGCTCAAACGTTGGGCCGGCCCGCAGGCGCGGCATAAATCAGGGACACTCCGCCTTGCAGATGTTGAAGTCCGCAACGCACTGTTGCGGCCTAGGGCCATGGCTGCCCGCGACGTCCTCCATGCAGCGATCCCGGTCTAGCCGGCAATCAGCGATGCAAGGCGAGATCGGAAGCGGGCTCGAGGTGGATGACGATGGTGGGAAGAAACTCACGGATAACTCCGACGCCACAGCCCCAATCGGGCTGAAGACCGTGCTGCCCGGAGAGCCTCCCCACATGCTGCCAACGAGCGTCCCGGTCGTCGGCGGCGTGCCCGCCACGACGAGCATCGGTGCGCCACTGTCGCCACCGGCGGATGTCAGCGCGGCGGCCGTTTGGCAGAGGACTGTGAACACCGAGCCAAGCTGGGGCGTGTCGATGCATGTGGCGGTGACGAGCCCGCCGGTCCATCCGGTTGTCCGGCCCACCTTTGTGACAAAGGCGCCGACTAGCGGCGGAGCAGAGAGGCCCGTGAGCGCAATTGCGCTCGTGGCGGACGGCATCGTGGTGGGACATGGGCCGACGGTGCAAAGGCTCGTCGGGCGGGCCACGACTCCCAGAGAGCCATTCTGATTGCCGATATCGATGACGGCGAAGGCCGAGTCACTCCGCCTACACAGACGGCCCGTAGGACAGCCGGCGCTCATCGTCCACGGCGGATCCGCGCTTTCGTGGGCGACGTAGTCCAGCGAGAACGGCGTGCGGCCGTTCTGGTAGAAGCTCGTCGCCTCGACGCCCCCTTGCACGCGGGTGCAATGCGAGTTGGTCACGATGCCGGCAATCCCCGACCGGAGAGCGACTGCTGTCATTGTGCAGATGTCGGAGAACCCGATGAACGCGAACGGGCCCGCGTCATTCTTGATCTGCGTTCCGCCTACCATGGGCCGGAACGTGTCGGTGACTGCTTGGTAGCGCTCGTAATAAGGCGCGATGACCGTTTGAACTGCCTTCGGTGGAACGCCCGCGCGGGCCACGAACTCATCGACTGACTTCCGCACCGACTCGTTCGCGATTCCGACGGAAACGCAGCCGCAGCTCTCGTCCGCATCCAGGTACGTGACATCAGGCAACGCCAGCACGTCTCTCATGCCCGCCCGGTAGTCGAGGATCTCGAACCACGAGTACTCGGACTTCGCCTCCTCGAATACGACTCGCTTCTTCGAGTCGCCGGTCTTGTCGAGAATCTCGAGTGCCTCGAGTTTTTCGAGGATCGTCGAGCGGGTCGAGGGTTCGAGTTCGGGAACTCCGAGAATCCGCACGTGCAGCACGCCTTCAGCATCGAAGACTGCACCTGCAAATGTGGGTGCGCTGAGCGCGACTCGGAGAAAAATCATGTCGAGCGAGCCTGCCTCTCGCGCGACGCCCTCATCCGGCACCAAGCTGCGAGGCGGTCGGGATTCGCAGCCGAAGACGGAGGCGCTCAGGCATAGAAGGACCAGGGTGAGCCGGGGGATCGAGGATTTCAGCATGCTGTTCCTTTGCGAGTTGCGTCGGTGATCGAGATCGGAGTCAGCACCACTTGAATCATCGAGCCTATTGCGGACGCCAGAGATCGCATATGAACTAGCTCACACGCGGGCCGGTTCTTTGTGACGGAGGTTCTCGATGTTCGATCTCAGCGGACGCGTCGCACTAATAACGGGCGCGGGGCAGAACCAAGGCGCGGGCATTGCGCGCGCGCTCGCAGCGCAGGGCGCGGCGGTGGCCGTGAACGATTTGCACGCAGAGCGCGCAGAGCGCGTGGCGGCGGAGATTGCGACGCGCGGCGGGCGCGCGATCGCGGCGCCCTTCGACGTTGCGGATTTCGCGGCCGTGTCGCGCGGCGTCGCTGCGATCTCGCGCGCATTCGGCCCGATCGACGTGCTCGACAACAACGCCGGCAGTCCCGAAGGCATGAGCGTCGCGCAGTTTCGCACCACGCAGCCCGAGGCGTGGCGCGCCTACATCGACGTGAACCTCTACGGCGTGATGAACTGCTGCCGCGCCGTGATCGAGGACATGTGCGCGCGCGGCTTCGGGCGCGTGATCACGATCTCGTCGGGTGCAGGCCAAACCGGGCTCGCGATGGGAGTCTCCGCCTACGCCGCCGGCAAGGGCGGCCAGATCGCGTTCATGCGCCACCTGGCGCTCGAGAACGCGCGCGCAGGTGTTACGGCGAACACGCTCGCGCTCGGCCTGATGTCGAATGCGGGGGGCAGCGACGTGACCGCAGCACTCGCGAAGACGGTGCCGACGGGGCGCCTCGGCACGCCCGAGGACGTAGGCGCCGCGTGCGTTTTCCTCGCCTCGAACGAAGCGAGCTGGCTGACCGGGCAAACGATCGGGCTCAACGGCGGGAACCTGACCAGTTAGGGCGTTCGCGTTCGCTCGCCTTCGGCTCGCTGCGCGCGCCGCTAGACGGCGCGTGCTCAGCGCAACCACCCCGGCAAGCAGCCCGCGCGGCGGCAGTCCTCTTCGAGGCCTCCCGCGAGGTACAGCTCGGCGCTCTCCTTCTTCCTTGCCAGCTCGGTCTTCATGAAGTCGATCTGGCTACACGGCACGTCCTGGCGAATGCCAGTGCGGTCGTCCTCGGTCCACAACAAGTTGCCGTCGTTGCACCAGCGCACCGCTTGCTGGATGCCTTCGAGCTGAGCCTCGACTTCGCGCAGCTGCCGCTCTGCATCGAGCTTCTTGTTACGCCACACGCCCTCTGCGCCAGCGCTCTCGTCTTGCGCGGCAGCCGGTGCGCGGCGCTTCGTGGTCATCGCTCCCGGCCGTGCGGTCGTGAGCGGCTGCGGCTTCTCGGCGCGCTGCACGGCGGCTTCCTTCGGCGCGTGCGGCGCGGCGTTCGGGCACTGCGCCGCGTTGCTCGTGAAGCGCACGTCGCCTTTCGGGCCGATGCACTTGAAGATCTCTGCGTGAGCGCCTGCCGCGACCAACGCCGAGGCGGCGAATGCGAGGACGAAACGCTGCATCCCTAATCCCTCCATGCCTGTGGAACGCTCGCGCGGTTGGCCTCTTCCTCGAGCGCCTCGAGTTCGGCAGCGGCTGCGTCGCGCCGCGCCTTGACGCCCGCGATCAGCGCGACGTCAGAGAGCTCTGGTTGCGCCAGGTACTCGTCGATCGAATCGCGCGTCGCGTGCAGCTCGCGAAATCGCGCGCGCCACTCGTCTTGGTTCGCGCCGCCGCGGACCAGCGCGTTCGGGAAGAGCGTGATCGTGTTCGCGGCGGGATCGATCTGGAACGTGAAGTTGTTGAAGAACGTGCCGCCGAGCAGGCCGATCGACATGCCGCTACTGACTGAGCCGCGCAGATTCTCGACGCGCGCCTCACCCACCTGGATCGAGCCGATCGTCACGACCGGCGTCTCCACCAAGCCGTTCGCGGTCTGATAAGTCTGGTGCGGCGTGTCGTGGCCGACCTCGATACCCGCCGCCTGCGCCACATGAGCGGGCACGAGCACGTCGCTCGCGCCCGTGTCCACGATGAACGGCGCCGTGACCGCGTCGTTTACACGCGCGTAGACGATCATCGCGTTGCCCTGCTTCTCGAACGGAATCTGCAGCACGCCGTTCGCGCTGACACGCACGCGTGGTGTTCGCGCGACCGCCGCGAGTGCTGCACTCGGCGAGCTGCGCTGGCTCTCTGCGCGCGCCGTGCGCTCGGCCTCTGTGCGCGCGCTCGCGGGCACCTGCGAGAGATCCTGCGTGAAGTGCACGTTCCCGCGCGCGTCCGTCCAGCGGTAGATCTCCGCGTGCGCGAGGCCGGCCAGCCCCGCCGCGAGCAGAACTGCCGCGATGCTTCGCGCGAGGAGACGCATCGGGGTTAGATCGGCCTCGGCGCTTGGCGGCTTGAGGCGCGAGGCGGATCACGCGCCGGCAACCCGAGCGCAACCGCCGCCGTTTCCGCGCGACTCGCGCGCAGCTAGCTTGGCGGCGTGTTTGGACACGGCTTTCAAGAACTCGCGCTGATTTTCGTGGTCGCGCTGCTCGTGTTCGGCCCGAACAAAC
>JANNRF010000316.1:0-5832 GCA_031401135.1 Deltaproteobacteria bacterium
TCGTCGCGGCTGCCGCGCTCGAAGCGCGCGGAGATCTCGTTGACGTCGTCTGCGAGACGTCGGCTGAAGAAGCGAAACCCTGGCGTGCTGTCTCCGGTGTGGAGTTCGAGCGCGGACGCGTTGCGCCTGAGTTCGCGCAGCGCATTGCGGAGCTCGTCCCGCGCGGCAGGCGACTCGAAGGTGGCTTGATCCTGCGCGTAGGGGAGGACGGTTTCGAGCGATGAGACGATCCCCGCCATGCGGGCTGGGGTGTTGGGGACTGTCTCGTCTGGCACTTCGAGGGGCGCGCAGGAAAGCATCGCGACGAGCGCGACAGAGGCCCCCGCGGCTGTGGCGGCGCGCCGCGTGTTGGGACGAATCGCCTCGGCATGCGTGGCTGTGCCCCCGTCTCGAGGACCAGTCTCTCGTGCGTTCCCGCGGCGTTGCATGCGTTCTCACCTCCGTTGCACGGGAGATGGTGCACGCAGCGTGCCGCCGGCCCGCGCTTGGCACTGTGCGTGCAGTGCATGAGGGGCATGGACTCGCAGCGCCGCCACAAGTTCGCGATCTGCGCCGCCAGCGCAGGCGCCGCGCTGCTCGGCTCGCTCGGATTCGCGAGCTGGCGGATCGCCGCCGCGATCGACCGCACCGTGCACATCGTCGCGAACGGGCACAACCCGGGATGGCCGACTCCTGCGATTGCTGCGGCGCTGCTCTGTGCCGCGAGTCTCGCGCTGCTCGCGGGCGCCGTGTTGCTTGCGATCGCTGCACGCCGTGCAGCGCTCACGCTCGAGCGCGCGTCGCTCGTCGAATTCCGCTTTCCCTAATCCCCAAGGAGGACCCCATGGCCCAGATTCGCGAGCTGCTGAAGGACGAGGTCGAGTCGTTTCGTCAGCTGCGAGACGAGTTGCGCGTACAAACCGAACTCGGTCGCGCCGATCTGCGCGATCGCATGCACGAGCTCGAGCGGCGCTGGACGAAGCTCGAGAGCCGCTTCGACGGCATCCGCAAAGACGCCAAGGGCGACGCGGAGGACGTGCGCGAAGCGGTGCGCCTGCTCGCGCGCGAGTTGAAGGAAGGCTTCGACCACGTGCGCGCGCGGCTCTCGTAGCGAGCACGCACGTGTTCGTGCACTGCTTCCCAGACTCGCTCGTGTTCGCGCGGCGGCTCGCTCAGGCGCTGGGCGCGCCGCTCGCGCGGATCGAGGTCCACTACTTCCCGGACGCCGAGACGCGCGTGCGCGTCGAGCCTGGCGAGCGGGCCGCGCTGCTCGTGCGCTCGCTGCACGACCCGAACGCGAAGCTGTTCGAGTTGTTACTAGCCGCCGCCGCGCTGCGCGATGGCGGCGCCGAGAGCGTCACGCTGGTCGCGCCGTATCTCGCTTACATGCGGCAGGACCGCGCGTTCGCGCGCGGCGAGGCCGTCTCGCAGCGCGTGCTCGGCGCGCTGCTCGGCGGCGCCTTCGATCGCGTGGCGTGCGTGGAACCGCACCTGCACCGCATCCGCACGCTCTCCGAGGTGTTTCCGTGCGACGCACTGGGGATCTCCGCGGCGCCGGCGATCGCGGACTGGCTCGCGATGCAGGGCGAGCCGTTCTGGATCGTCGGACCCGACGAGGAGTCGACGCCCTGGGTGCGAGCGATCGGCGAACAGGCGCGCATGCCGCAGGTGGTCGCGCGCAAACGCCGCAGCGGCGACGACGTGGTGGAGGTGACGCTGCCGAGCGGTGCGCGGGCGCCGTGCGCGCGCGCGGTGATCGTCGACGACATCGCGAGTTCGGGCGCCACGCTCGCGGCGGCAGCGCGCGCTCTCTACGCCGCGGGCGCGCAGCAAGTCGAAGCCGTGGTTGCCCACGCGATCATCGCGCCCGGCGCCGAGGCGCGGCTGCGCGAGGCGGGCATCTCGCGCCTGGTCTCCTGCGACACGATCCCGCACCCGACCAACGCGATCTCGACCGCCGGCCTAATTGCGAGCGCGCTGCTCGCGAAAGAACCGGCTCTCGGAAGCACACACTGATGTTTCGCCTGCGTCGCATGCGCATCGACACGCTCTCGGAGCACGTCGTGTTCATCCACGAGGGCGCCGTCGCCGAAGGCAGGCTCGGCTTCCAGCCGCTCGACCGCGTGCGGCTGCTCGGGCCGAACGGCCGCGAGCTCACGGGCGTGCTGAACTTTTGCACCGACACATTATTGAGTCGCGACGAGATCGGGCTCTCGGAGATCGCGTTCCGCGATTTCGCGCAGCCCGAGGGCACGCTCGTGGGCGCCACCCACGCGCCCGCACCCGAGAGCCTCGACCGCGTGCGCCACAAGCTGCGCGGCGGGCGCCTCGCGCGCGCAGATTTCGACGCGGTGCTGCGCGACGTGTGCGCGCGCCGCTACGCGAAGCCCGAGCTCGCAATGTTCGTGCTGGCCTGCGCGCTGCGGCAACTCGACCGCAGCGAGTTGATCGCATTCACCGAGGCCATGATCGCGTGCGGCTCGCAGCTCTCGTTCGACGCGCCCATCGTGGTCGACAAGCACTCGATCGGCGGCATCCCGGGCAACCGCACCACGATGATCGTGGTGCCGATCGTGACCGCCCTCGGCCTCATCATGCCGAAGACCTCCTCGCGCGCGATCACGAGCCCGTCGGGCACCGCGGACACGATGGCCACGCTCGCGGAGGTTGCGCTCACGCCGGAGCGGATCCGGCGCGTGGTCGCGCAGACCGGCGGCTGCATTGCCTGGGGCGGGGCCCTCGATCTGGCGCCAGCGGACGACGTACTGATTACGGTCGAGCGGCCGATGGGCATCGACACCGAGGCGCAGATGATCGCGTCGATCTTGTCGAAGAAGAAGACCGCAGGCGCGACCCACGCGCTGATCGACGTGCCGGTGGGGCCGTCCGCGAAGGTGCGCACGCACCGCGCAGGCGAGGAGCTGGCGGAGCTGTTCCGCGTTGTCGGCAGCGCGATCGGCCTCGTGCTCGACGTAGTGATTACGGACGCGCGCGGCCCGATCGGCGCTGGCGTGGGGCCGCGGCTCGAGGCGCTCGATGTGCTCGCGGTGCTCGAACGCAAGCCCGACGCGCCGCAGGATCTGCGCGAAAAGAGCCTGTTCCTGGCCGCGCGCTTGCTCGAACGAGCGGGCGCCGTGCCGGACGCCGGCGGCTATCGCGCCGCGCAGGAAGCGCTCGAATCGGGCGCGGCGCTGGCGCGCTTCGAAGCGATTCGCGCCGCCCAGGGCGCGCGCGAACTCCCACCGCTCGCGCCGTTTCGCGGCGTGATCGAGGCGCGTGCCGATGGCCGCGTGCGCGCGATCGACTGCCTGCGCATCAACCAGATCGCGAAGCTCGCGGGCGCCCCCGCGAACCCGTCGGCCGGGCTGCGCATGTCCTGCCGCGTCGGCGACGTGATTGCGCGCGGTCAGCCGCTGCTCGAAGTGCACGCGCTCTCCGAAGCGCAGCTGGCTTTCGCGCTCGCGCATGCGGAGCAAGCGGCGAACCTGGTCGAGTTTGGCTTCTGAGGGGAGCGCGCATGCAGCCGACGTTGCAGTTCTTAGGGGCCGCGGAGACGGTGACCGGCAGCCGCTTCTTGTTGCAGACGCCGCGCGCGCGCGTGCTCGTCGATTGCGGGCTGTTTCAAGGCCCGAAGGAACTTCGCCTGCGCAACTGGGCGCCGTTCCCGATTGAACCGAGCTCGCTCGACGCGGTCGTGCTCACGCACGCGCACGTCGATCACGCGGGCTTCTTGCCGCGCCTGTGCGCGCAGGGCTTTCGCGGCCGCGTGTTCGCGACGCGCGGCACCGAGGCATTATGCGGCGTGGTGTTGCCGGACAGCGGGCGGCTGCACGAAGAGGACGCGTTCGTTGCGAACCGCGAAGGCTGGTCGAAGCACGCGCCCGCGCTGCCGCTCTACAGCGAAGCCGACGCGCTCGCTTCGCTGAAGCAGTTCGTGCCGGTCGAGTTCGGTGCGCAGTTCGAGGTCGCGCCGGGTTTGCGCGCGACGTTCTCGCACGCTGGGCACATTCTCGGCGCGGCCTCGGTCGCGGTCGCAGATGAAGACTCCGGCCGGAGCATTGGCTTCTCAGGCGACCTAGGGCGCCCGGCGCACCCATTTCTGCGTGCGCCCGAGCCGCTCTCGCGCGTCGATTCGCTCGTCTGCGAATCGACCTATGGCGATCGCAAACACCCGCCGACGGCCGACGTGATCGCCGCGCTCGGCGCCGCGATCACAAGAACCGCGGAACGGGGCGGCACGACCGTGATTCCTGCCTTCGCGGTGGACCGCACCGAGGTGATGCTGTTTCACTTGCGCGAACTCATGCAGAACGGCGCCGCACCGCGCTTGCCCGTGTACGTGGACAGCCCGATGGCGCTGGCCGCGCTCGCGATCTACCGGCGCGGCATTGCCGAGCACTGGCCCGAGATCCGCGCGGATCTGCGCGGCGATGGCGCGCTGTTCGATCCGGGCGACCTGCGCGAGGTGCGCAGCCTCGCGCAATCGAAGGAACTGAGCGCCGGCGGCGCCGGGCCGTGCATCATCGTCTCGGCATCGGGCATGGCGACGGGCGGTCGCGTCCTGCGTCACCTCGCGCGGCAACTCCCGGACCCGCGCAGCAGCGTGGTACTGGTGGGTTATCAGGTCCCCGGCACGCGCGGCCACCGGCTTCTGCGCGGCGAGCGCGCGCTCAAGCTGTTCGGGCGTTACGTGCCGGTGCGCGCGGAGCTGGTGAACCTCGCGGGCTTCTCGGTGCACGCGGATGCGGACGAGACGCTCGCGTGGCTCGCCAGCGCTGCGGGTTCGCCAGAGGTGTGCTTCGCGGTTCACGGCGAAGTGGTTGCCGCGCGCGCACTCGCGGAGCGCATCGACCGCGAACTCGGCTGGGCCGCAGTGGTCCCGCGCGACGGGGAACGCGTCGCGCTTTGAGCGCGCGAAGCGCGTCGCCTTGTTGAGCGCGGCGAGGCGCCGCTTGCTGACTAATCCTGGAGCGTCCTCACATAATCAGTGAGCAGACGCGAGCGCAGCAGTGCGGTGCTGCGCGGCCGCGGCGCGCCGTCGGCGCTGAACTCGCTCTCGAACAGCTCACCCCACACCGGCATCTCCCGCGGCCCGTGTGCGGCGACTGAGCGCCGGCCGTCGATCGCCGCCATCACAGCGGCGTCGTCGAAGTTGCCGCCGCTGCGCGCTGCGATCGTCCGCAAGTTTGCGGGGCGCACCGGGAGTTCCGCGGCGAGCGGGCCCGTGCCGTCGCCGGCGCTGCCGTGACATCGGGCACAGTGATGCGCGAACAACTCGGCGCCGCCGACGGGCTCGGGCGGAGGCTCACAGGCCGCGGCGAGCGGGATGAGAGCGATTAGGGCGGCAATGCGTAGGTCGCGGCTGTCGATCATGCTCATCGCTCCCAGCTGACGCGCACGAGGTTTTCGCGCGAGGTGGCGGACGCGTGTAGCACGCCGTCGTGCGCGCGCCGCAGCGCCGTGCCGATGCCGCGCGCGAGCTTGGCGTCGGTTGTCGTGATTTCGAGCGCGGCCTCCGCCTCGCGGATCGCGATGATGCGCTTCAGCGGGTGCTCCGCGCGTTCGCGTTCTTCGATGTGCCGGACAAGCTGCACGAGCTCCGCGCGATGCGCAGCGGCGTAGTCCCCGCAGAGGTGCACGACGCCAGCCGGGTAGCCGTCGGCGATGCGGCGGCAGGCAGGGCAGACCACGCGCGCGGCGTCCGCTGGCGGCGCGCCCCAAGCCCAGCGCCCGGCGCGGTAGATCGCGTGGCACTCGGTGCACGCGGTCGGATCGACGAGCTTGCCGCGCAGCGCGTACGGATCGGAGCGCAGCGGCTTGTTCTGCGCGCTCTCGCGCGGCAGCGAAGCCCCA
>JANNRF010000317.1:0-1539 GCA_031401135.1 Deltaproteobacteria bacterium
CCTAATCAATCGAGTCGTCGCGCCCGAGCGCGTGCTCGACGAGGCGCTCGCGCTGGCGGCGCGCATCACCGCAAACGGCCCGCTGGGCGTACGCGCGACCAAGGAGCTGATGCGGCTCGCGCTGGGCGCGACGCTTCGCGAAGCGGAGCAGCGCCAGGCCGTGTTGCAGCCGCAGGTCTTCAGCAGCGAGGACGCGAAGGAAGGCTCGCTCGCGTTCGTCGAGAAGCGCGCGCCGAACTGGAAGGGCAGATAGCCGCGATGGAGTTAAGGGAGCTCGCCGCGCGCGAAGGGATTCGCGACACGATTTCTCGCTACACGTGGTGCGGCGAGTTCATGGACGCCGCCGGCTTCGCCGCGTGCTTTGCGGAAGACGCGCTGCTCGAGATCAAGGACGGTGCGACGTATCGCGGGCGCGACGGAGTCGTCTCGATGACTACGGGCGTGCGCGACCGCACGCGCGCCGCGGCGCCCGCCACGAGCAGCGCGCCCGCGGTGATGCGCCACCACGTCTCGTCGATTCGCATCGAGCTCGAGAGCCCGGGGCGCGCGCGCGCCTTTTCGTATTTCGCGGTGTTCGTGCCGCCGCATGGCCTCGACCACTGGGGCCGCTACGCCGACGAGCTCGTGCGCGAAGGCGAGCGCTGGGTGTTTGCGCGGCGGCGTGTGAGCGTCGACGGCGCGGTTGCCGCCTCGCGCATGTGGCCGATGAACGCAGGCGCCAGGAAGTGAGCGAGCGAGGAGACCACATGTCGCACAAGCAAATGAAGTTCTCAGGTTTCGAGGGGCTGCCGCTGGTGGCCGATGTCTACGGCCGGGACGACGCGTGGCCCGTGTTGATGATGCACGGAGGCGGACAGACGCGGCACGCCTGGGGCAACACCGCGGCCGCACTCGCCGCCGCGGGCTGGCGCGCGGTCTCGCTCGACTTGCGCGGGCACGGCGACAGCGGCTGGGCCCCCAACGGCGACTACTCGTTCACGGCTTACGGCGCCGACTGCATCGCGGTCTGCGATCAGCTCGGCAAGCCGCCCGTGCTGGTGGGCGCCTCACTCGGCGGCGTGTCTGCGATTCTGGCCGAGGGCAACAGCGACCGCGTGGTGTCGAGCGGGCTCGTCATCGTCGACATCACGGCGCGCGCCAATCCCGAGGGCATCGATCGCATCAAGGAGTTCATGATGTCCGGGCTCGGCGGCTTCGCGACGCTGGAAGACGCCGCCGTCGCGATTGCCGCCTACACGCCGCAGCGCAAGCGCAAGCCGAACCCGGAAGGGCTCGCGAAGGTGTTACGGAAAAAGTCGGATGGGCGTTGGCATTGGCACTGGGATCCGGCCTTCATGTCGCGCCGCGGCACCGAGGTGCCGGCGGCGAACTTCCAGGGCGTGTTCGACGTGGCGTTCGCGAACATCCGCGTCCCGACGCTGCTCGTCCGCGGCAAGCTCTCGGATGTCGTCACGGACGAGGGCGTGCAAGATTTTCTCGCGCGCATCCCTGGCTCGAAGCTCGCCGACGTGAGCGGCGCGGCGCACATGGTCGCGGGCG
>JANNRF010000318.1:0-3960 GCA_031401135.1 Deltaproteobacteria bacterium
CCGGCACCCAGCAAGCGGCACCTCGCCGCGCGCAGTGAGCCGTAGGCGAACGAAGAACAACAAGGATTGGAGAAACTGCATGGCCGAACGGATGATCTACGTCGATATGACGAACCAGACCGTGGAGTTGAAGCCCTTCCCGGCGAAGTGGCAGCTGCTCGGAGGCCGCGGCCTCTCCGCGAAGATCCTGCTCGACGAGTGCAACCCAAAGTGCGACGCGCTCGGCCCGGACAACGTGCTGGTGCTCGCGCCGGGCGTGCTCTCCGGAACCTCGGCGCCCACCTCGGGCCGCATCTCGGTCGGCGGCAAGAGCCCGCTGACGGGCGGCATCAAGGAAGCGAACACCGGCGGCCAGCCGGGCCAGCACCTGATGAAGCTCGGCTATCGCGTGATCGTGGTGAAGGGAAAGCCGAAGGACGCGAGCAAGCGCTACGCGCTCGAAGTCACGGCGGAAGGCGCGAAGGTCGTCGCGGCTGACGAGTATCAGGGCTTGCTCAACTACACGCTGTGCGAGCGGCTGCACACGAAGTACCCGAAGACGACCTCGTTCATCTCGATCGGCCCGGCGGGCGAGATGCAGCTCAAGGGCGCGTCGGTCGCCACCACCGATCAAGACAACCGCTACCCGGCGCGCCACGCCGCGCGCGGTGGGCTCGGCGCCGTAATGGGCAGCAAGGGCCTCAAGTACGTGTCCGTCGATCCGGGCCGCACGCCGGTGGTGCAGGGCGCCGACAAGAAGCAATTCAACGCGCTCTGCAAGGAATACTCGCAGGCCTACTTGTCAGGGCCGCTGATGTTCAAGCACGGCACCAGCTCGGTGGTGCCGGTGGCGAACATGCTGCACACGTTCCCGTACAAGAACCGCACCTCGGGCCAGTCGCCCGACGCGAAGACACTCGACGGCGCCCGCATCGTCGAGACCTTCGAGACCCGCGGTGGCGGCATGCACAACTGCATGACCGGCTGCATCGTGAAGTGCTCGAACATCGTGCACGGCGCCGACGGCAAGTACGTCACCAGCGCGCTCGAGTTCGAGACGCTCACGCTGCTCGGCGCGAACTGCGCCGTTGCGAGCTGGGAAGACGTCGCCGAGATGGACCGCCTGTGCGACGAGCTCGGCCTCGACACGATCGAGACGGGCTCTGCGCTCGCGGTGCTGATGGACGCGGGCCAGCTGAAGTGGGGCGATGCGGCGGAGATGAAGGCGCTGCTGCGCGAGATCCCGACGGGAACTGCGCGCGGCAAGGCGATCGGCAACGGCGTCGTGGCGACCGGGACATTCACGGGCCACACGCGCATCCCGCACGCCAAGGGCCAGTCGCTGCCTGCGTGGGACCCGCGTCCGCTGAAGGCCACGGGCGTCACGTACTGCACGAGCCCGATGGGCGCCGACCACACGGCCGGCCTAATCATCAACCCCGGCCTCCCGCTCGAGAAGTACGCCTACGAGTCGCAGAAGGTGCAGCTCGTGAACGCGGTCTGCGATTCGTCGGGCTTCTGCCAATTCCTGCAGCCGAACCTCGACAACATCCGCGCGTTCTACGGCGCGCTGGTGGGCCGCGAGGTTTCGCGCACCGAGATCCACGACCAAGGCTGGCAAGTGCTGTGCGACGAGTGGGAGTTCAACAAGCGCGCGGGCTTCACGGCCAAGGACGACGTGCTGTCGGAGTGCCTTGGCAAGGATCCGATCGGCCCGGCGAACGCGGTGTTCGACGTGCCGGCGCACATCATCGCCGCGGTCTACACGAAGATGACGCCGGGCGAGGACGTGTTCACGGCGAAGGCAAGCGGCTGAACCCGCGTCGCGAGTGAGATGAGGGACGGCCAGGGCTTCGGCCCTGGCCGTTTCGTTAGGTGGAGATGAAGCCTTCGATGGAACCGCGACTGGTGCGCTGGATCGTTGCGTGTCTCGCGCTCGGTGCGGCGTTCGTCGCCGCCTCAGTGCAGCAAGGCGCGAGCGCAACGCCTCCAGCCTGGGAGCTCGAGGGCCTAACGCTTCAGCGCAACGCGGGCTTCGGCTTGCTTGCGGCATCGCTCGCGGCGTTCGCGCTGCGCGCGCCATTCGCGCGGGCTCTCGCGGACAGCGACGCGCAGAGTGCACTCGCAAGCCCGCGCGCGCAGCTGTTCTGGATCAGCTTCGCGGCGCTCTTCATCGAAGTGATGCTGATCCGTTATTGCAATTCGCAGCTGCGCATTTTCTCGTTCTACAAGAACGTGCCGCTGATCGCGTCGTACGTCGGGCTCGGCGTGGGCTGCCACCTCGGCGGCGGCCGCGGTTCGCACGCCATCTCGTTTCTGCTGTGGCTGATTCCGTTCGCGGTGTTTCTGGCGGCTGGTGCGGGCGCGGTCGACGGTTATCTGGGGCTCTGGGCTGCGTACGGCACCAGCGAACACATGCTCGGCGACGTGGTCGTTCAGCAGGCCTCCGCCAACGAGGCGTTCTGGAGCCAGGTTTACATCGGTGTGTTCTGCGTGCTCGCCTTCCTCGCGGTTGGCGGGCTCTTCCTAACACTCGGGCGCTTGCTCGGCCGGGCGCTCGAGCAGGTGCCGCGCTTGCCGGCCTAATCGCTGAACATCGCGGGCAGCCTGCTCGGCGTGCTCGCGTTCGCGGCGCTCAGCACACTCGAGACGCCGCCGTGGACGTGGTTCGCGCTCGGCCTCGCGCCGCTCGCCTGGGTGTTCACGCGCGGCGTGCAGCGCAGAGTCGCGCTCGCGCTCGCGGCGGTGAGCGTGATCGGAGTGGTCGGCGCCGTCGGGGGCACGATCTGGTCGCGCTACCAGAAGCTGGTGGTGATCGAGCTGCCGGCCGAACCCGGCGCGCGCAGCAGCAGCTCGTCGTTCTTGATCCTGATCTCCGACGTCTTTTATCAGGTCGCGATGGATCTGCGGCCCGAGAATCTGGTGTCGCCACAGGACAACCCGTTTCCGCACTACGACGCCGTCTTCGGCTCGCTGCGCGGAACGCCCGGGCGCGTGCTGATCGTGGGCGCGGGCAGCGGCAACGATGTCGCCGCGGCGCTGCGGGCGGGCGCGTCGCACGTCGATGCGGTCGACATCGACCCCGCGATAGTCGCGGTCGGGCGGCGCGTGCACCCCGAGCAGCCGTACTCGGACCCGCGCGTGACCGTAATCATCGACGACGCGCGCGCCGCGTTTCGCAAACTGCCGCCCGCGTCCTACGACGCGATCGTGTTCGGCTTGCTCGACAGTCACACGCAGCTCGGCGTTTCGAGCGTGCGGCTCGACAACTACGTGTTCACGCTCGAGAGCCTCGCCTCCGCGCGCCGGCTGCTGAAACCCGGCGGCCGCCTGGTGATTACGGCGGCGACCTTCCGCGAGTGGTTCAGCGCACGCTTCGAGACGATGATGCGCGCCACTTGCGACGGCTCGGTGCAAGTCATCAAAGCCGGCAACTGGTTCACCTTCGTCGGCCAGGTGAGCCAGCCCGCCGCGCCGCCGCGAGAGATCTCGCCGAGCCTGCGCGCTTCGCTGCCGACCGACGACTGGCCGTTCTTGTATCTGCCCGAACGCGGCGTGCCGCGCGCCTACCTCGTTGTGGTCGGCATGCTGATCGCGGCCTCGCTGCTGCTGCTTCGGCGCGGCGGCTTCGGCTTCGCCTCGGTCTCGTTCGAACACACCCACCTGTTACTGCTCGGCGCGGCGTTTCTGCTGATGGAGGTGAGCGCGATCAACCGCCTGGCGCTCTTGTTCGGGACGACCTGGATCGTTTCGGCGGTGGCGATCGCGCTCGTGCTGATCATGGGCGCGAACACGCTCGTCGCGCTCGCTGGCGCGCTGCCCTACGCGCTCTCCTACGCGCTGCTCTTTCTCGCGCTGCTCGCGAGCTATCTGATCGATCCCGCGATGGTGTTAGGGAGGGGCGCGGCGTGGGCGGCCGGCTTCGGCCTCGTGCTGCTCTCGCCGGTGTTTTTCGCGGGCACCATCTTCTCGCGCTCGTTC
>JANNRF010000319.1:0-4398 GCA_031401135.1 Deltaproteobacteria bacterium
GAGCGCCTGGAACGCGCCGAGCGGCTTGTCGAACTGCTTGCGCACCTTGGCGTACTCGGCGGTGTCTTCGAGGCACACCGCCGCGCCGCCGATCGCCTGCGCGGCGAGCAGGATCAGCCCGTCTTGCAATAACACTCTGCTGAAAGTGGCCCAGCCGGAACCCGCGGCGCCGATGCGTGCGCTCTGGGGTACGCGCACGCTCACGAAGTCGATCCGAAAGTGCGGCTCGCCCGAGGCCGAGAGGTAATGCGTGAGCCTCACGCCCGGCGCAGCCGGGTCGACGAGTAACAGCTCGATGCCCGCCTCGCTGCGCGCCAGCACGAGCAGACGATCCGCCGCGCCCGCGTAGTTCACGTGGCGTTTCGTGCCGGTGAGCACGAAGTTCGCGCCCTCCGCCTTCGCGGCGAGCTTCACGCCCACCTCGCCGTAGCCGCGATCGGGCTCGAGCCACGCGACCGTGAGCACTGCATCGCCGCGCGCGATCTTAGGCAGCCACTCGGCCTGCTGCGCCTCGCTGCCAGCTTCGAGCAGAATGCCCGCGGCGAGCACCGCGCTCACGAAGTGCGGCGTCGGCGCCATCGCCCGCCCGATTTCTTCGTACACGAGCGCCGCCTCGAACAGCGTCTGCCCGCCGCCGCCGAAGCTCTCAGGGATTAGGAGCCCCGTGAGCCCCGCCTCGGCCATCTGCTTCCAGAGCGCCGCCGGGTAGCCCTTCGGGTCGTTCTCCATCTTGCGAACGACCGCGCGCGGGCAGTGCTCCTTGAGCAAGCTGCGCGTCATGTCTTGGATCAGCTGTTGTTCGCTCGAAAGTTCGAGGTCCACGAAGTCTCCCAATCAGCGTGCTGGCGCGAAGCGGATCAGCTGCGACGCGCAGCGTCGTCAGCTGCATCCGCCCAGCACCACGCACGCGACATCCTCTAAAAGTTCTTGGGCAACCCCAAATGGCGCCGCGCAATAATGTTTTTCTGAATCTCGCTGCCGCCGCCGCCCACCGTCTCGTTCATCGTGGCGCGATAAGCGCCCTCGAAGCGCCCGCGCAGCGGCGCCTCGTCCTGCCCCTCGCGAATCGTTCCCGCCGCCCCCATCAGATCGAGCGCCTCGTCGCACACGCGCTGCGAGAGCGTCGTCGTGAACAGTTTGTACTGCGATGACTCGATCGTCGGCGGCTTCCCGCTCCCCGCCTTCGCCGCGCACACGAAGCGCGTGCTGAGCGCCTTCGCGACGGCGGTGTCCGTCACGATGTTCGCGAGCACGCGGCGCACGTCGCGGTCTTGGCGAACGGGCGTGTCGTCGCGCTTCGCGCTGCGCGCCCAGTTCACGAGCACGCGGGTGCGATCGGCGATCGGCGAGAGCGTGAACATCGTGAAGCGCTCGAGGTCGAGCGCCTCCGAGATCATCTGGAATCCCTGGCCGCGCTTGCCGACCAAATAATCATCCGGCACGAACACGTCTTTGAAGAACACCTGATTGGTGGTGTCCTTGCCGACCGTGGGCAGGCTCTGCACTTCGAGGCCGGGGTGCTTCATCGGGATCAAGAACAGGCTGATACCGTCGTGCTTCGGCTTATCAGGGTCGGTGCGCGCGCCCACCCAATACCAGTCCGCGAAGTGCGCGGAGGTGGTCCACATCTTCTGGCCGTTCAGGTTCCAGCCGCCCGCGACCTTGTCGGCCTTCAGTTGCATGTTGGCCGCATCGCTGCCCGCGTTCGGCTCGCTGTACCCGACCGCGAACTCCACCTCGGCGTTCAGCACCTTGGGCAGGAACTCGCGCTTCAGTTTCTCGCTGCCGTGGCGGATCAGGGTCTTGCCGATGATCCCGACGCCTTTCCCGATTTGTGGCGCCGCGTGCCGCGCCAGCGCCTCATTCAAGATGTACTCGTAGACGCCCGCGATCTCCTGCCCGCCGTACTGCTTCGGCCACGACATCCCGAGCCAACCCTTGGCCGCGAGCTTCTTCATGAACGCGCGGCGTTCCGGCGTGTCCGCGAGTTGGCTGAAGTTCTCGCGCGTCGGGTCCATCACCACGGGGTCGTGGTTCGCGACCAGCCAGCGCTCCACGTCGTCCGCGAACTTCTGCTCTTCGGGCGTGAAATCGAAGTCCATCGGGGGCCTCCTCAGGATCGCGGCCGGTGATATACGAGACGGACCGTCTTGTAAATGGCGGCCCCGAGGGGCCGCGGAAGCCCTCTAGAGATAGGGAGCCCGCGAACAGGTCCGTGGACGGCAGATGCGCACGCGCGCCCGGTGCTACGTCTCGCGCCATGGAACTGGCATTGGGTTTCTCAGTTTTCGCGACGGCGATCGGGGCAGTCGGCATCGGCTGGGGCGAAGCCGGCGTTGTCTCCGTGTTCCTCCCGGAGGCGAGCGAGGCCGCGACGCGGCGGCGGATCGCGCGCCGCTACTCCAATGCGCGTGAGATCGCGCCGCCCGCGGTTGTGCAGCACGCCATCGCCGCCATCACAGCGCTGCTGCGCGGCGAGCGCGCAGACCTCCGCGGGATCGCGCTCGACATGCGCGGCGTTCCCGAGCTGCATCGCCGCGTCTACGAAATCGCGCGCACGATTCCGCCGGGCAAGACGCTCGCGTACGGCGAGATCGCCGCGCGCCTCGGCGACAAGCTGCTCGCGCGCGAGGTCGGCCAAGCGCTCGCGAGGAATCCGTTCTCGATCGTGGTGCCGTGTCACCGCGTGCTCGCCGCGAACGGCAAGCTCGGCGGCTTCAGCGCGCGCGGTGGCACCGAGACGAAGCTGCGCATGCTCTCGATCGAGGGCGTGCAGCTGCCCGGCACGCTGCCGCTGTTTGCGGCGAGCGAGAGCGCGGAGCGTTCCTAGCTCGCGGTACTGTGCGCGCCGCGCCGCGGATTCCTCGCACGCGCGAACTCATCCTTGGAGACAGCCATGACAACTCGACACGTGGCACTGGCGGCGGTGCTGCTCGCTGGTGCCCTGGCCGGCTGCATCGACCCCTCGGATCGCCGGCCCGGCACGCACTTATCAGGCGAAGTCGCCGCGTACCCCGCGGACTGGTCGTTCACCGATGCGAACCCCGAGATCGCGCTCGAAGTCAGCGGCTTCCTCGGCCTGCCGCACTCGGTGACGATCTGGTGCGGCTCGCTCGACGGCGCGCTCTATCTCGGCGCGCGCGACCCGGAGACGAAGCGCTGGCCCGCCTGGGCGGATGCGAACCCCGACGTGCGCTTGAAAGTCGGCGACGCGGTGTACGAAGTGCACCTCACGCCGTTCGAGGATGCGGACGCGCTCGAGCGCCTGCGCATCGCGTACGCCGCGAAGTACAAGTTCCCCGACCCGAAGCCCGACGACCCGCCGCCGCCGCCGGTTCGTTACTGGCGCGTCGAGCCGCGCAGCTAGCGCAGCAGCGGTACGCAGTCTGCGCTGCAGCCGTCCTCGCTCGCGGCGGGCGCTAGCGCCGGGCGATGCAGCACGCCGCGCGTCGCGCGCACAACGACGCGCGTGTCTTCGCCCGCGCCGCGCACGGCGCCGTCGCCATCCACGATCAGGCTGTATCCGCCGGGTTCGCGAGGCGCCCATAACAAGCTGACGAATGGACGCGCCGCGACGTTTGCCGCGCTGCGCTTGCCGGTCTTCGCGACGAGCGCGTCGTCTTCCCAGGCAACCGCGACCGATACCGAGTGCGGGCGGCCGTCGTCGCTCACCGTGAGCAGATATGGCGTCGCGCCGTAGCGCGTGGCCTCGGCCCGGAGTCTTTCGAGCGCAACCGGGATGCTCACGCGTCCACCTCCACTTTGAATCCGCCGTAGACCGCGCGCTTGCCGTCGAGCACGGTCTGCATCTCGGGCGTCATCATGCTCGACATGCGCTGATCCCTCATCACCGCGGCGTTCACGCGATCGCGGTGCGCGCGCGACTTGAACACGATCCACGAGAACCACACCACCTCGCCCCGCTTCAGCCCCACGGCTCTCGGGAACGAGGTCCATTTGCCCGGCTTGACGTCGTCTCCGCTGCACTCGAAGTAGGCGAGCGCGCCGTGGTCGCGCCAGATCTTGCCGGCTCGTCTCGAGATGCGGCGATAAAGCGCTGCGTTCTTCTTCGGGATCGGGAGCACGAAGCCGTCGACGTACTTGCCCATGGGTCGAGTTTCTCCTCGCGAGCGCGCGTCGCACGCTACCGCGCTCAGCTGCGAATCAGCTGCACGCCCGCGAACACCACCAGTACCGCGAGCCAGCGCCAGGCGCGCGTGAGGAGCGCGGCGCTCAAGCTTCGCGTCCGGCTGCGGCAACCGCTTCGCTCAACTGCTCCCGCTCCCGCTCGTAATCCGCAACAAGCGCGAACTGCATTCGCGCGCGATCGAGATTTTGGTGTTCGCGCTGCACGCGGAAGTACTTGTCCCCGCAGAGGTGATCGGCGAGGAAGCGCAG
>JANNRF010000320.1:0-1876 GCA_031401135.1 Deltaproteobacteria bacterium
CGGGCGCTCGCGCTCGGTGGCGCAAGGCTTCGCGTCGATCTCAGTCGAGCTCGGTCCTTGGTGGCTCCCGTTAGACATCGGGCTCGCCGCCCTCGCTCGCATCACGCGTTCGCCGTGGCGAAGAACTTCTTCGCGTCGAAGGGCTTCTCGCGCAGCAGAACGTAATAAGCCGCGCGCCCGATCTTGTGGGCGAGGATGGACAGCGCCTTGCCCTTGCCGTGGCGTTTCGTCATCCGCGCGAGCAACGCCTTCGCCTCGATGCTGTGGCGCACGAACAAGACCGCGGCCTCGCTGAACGCCCACTTCAGGTGCACGTTGCCCATCTTCGCGCCGCTGGTTCCCTTGCGTTTGCCGGCCGACTCCTTCGCGCACTTCACCAGCCGCGCGTAGCTCGCGAACTGCTGCACGCGCTCGAAGCGGGCGACGTCGTGCAGCTCGTAGACGATCGTCATCGCGAGCACCTTGCCGATGCCGGGGATCGAGCGCAGGAGATGAAACCCGTTCGGTGCCTCGCGCTTGGTCTTCCGCACGAGCTCGGCCTCGAGCTCGACCAGCAGCTCGTCGTACTTGGCGAGCAGCGCGAGATCGAGCGCTGCGTTGGCCTGGACCATGGGCTCGCCCGCGAAGTGCGCGACGACGCCTTCGCGGTTGCTCGGGTACGCGATGCGCTTCTCGAAGGCGCCGCGGTTGTAGGCGTGCGTGAGGTTCTGCAGGTGCGCGAGCAGCTGGCCGCGCTTCCTCACGAGGTGAAGCCGCCGCCGCAAGAGGTCGCGCGTCTCGCGCATGCCCGGCGGGTAGACGTAGGCCTGCGGCAGCATCCCGCCGCGCAAGAGCCCAGCGATCTTCTGCGCGTCGATGCGGTCGTTCTTCGCCTTGCCGCCGTGGATCGCCTTCATGTAGAGCGCGTGGCCGAGCACGAACGGGATCTGCTCCTTCGCGCACAGGTCGGCGAGCCAGTACCAGACGAACACGCACTCGCAGGCGACGACGAGGCCGTCGCGGAACGAGGCGATCGCGGCGAGGAACTTCTCGGGCGAAGTCGCGAGCGTGCGCTCGAGCACGATCTCGCCGGCGGCGTCGAGGACGCAGAGCGACATCGTGTGCGCGTGCAGGTCGATGCCGCAGTAGTAGCGGTGCTGGCCTCGGTAGAATCGCATCGGGTTCTCCTTCCGCGCGACGTGCGCGCTTGTTATGTCCCGCGCGAAGGCTACTCAGAGCGAGTAGTGCGCAGGAGGAGGACCCAATGAGGATCAAGGCGCTGCAGCTGACCTGGCGCCGCTTGGTCGGTTCGCGCACACGGTCAGCCGTC
Organism: Deltaproteobacteria bacterium; assembly: GCA_031401135.1. Taxonomy (GTDB): domain Bacteria; phylum Myxococcota_A; class UBA9160; order UBA9160; family UBA6930; genus VGRF01. The sequence goes on from JANNRF010000320.1 coordinate 1,310, forward strand.
GGCCGGGCGGTTCGGAGTCGTCACGCGCCCGGCCTCCGGTCGTGGCATCATGGTTCGCGGCGCCAGGCAGCTGAGCGCCAAACCGTTGGGCGGCGATGACAGAGAAGCTCGACGAGCACCTGACGACCACCAACCTGAAGCGCCTGCTCCGGGGCAAGGCGATCGGCGAGCGACCACCGTGGCGCGAGAAGTTCGGCGCAAAGGGCAGAAGCCGCGTCGTCGCGGCGATTGATCAGCTGAAGAGCCTGGGTTCGCTCCATGTGGAAGCGGAGCTGGATGCCTACGGCAGCGGCTACGCATCGTTCGTGGACGTCTTCGTGTATCCACGGGGCGCCTCGACGAGCACTGACCTCTCAGGCGGTCATCGGGAAATCAGAGGTCTTCGTATCTATCTCGCTATCAACGCTCCGGTCGCCGTCTACGGGTCATCGAGTGTCACGCGGCACGCCAGAGGCGGCTCATGGAGCTTTCTCGGCCCAGAAGCCCTCTACGGCGTTCCTGAGGATCTCCGCAAGGCGGAACTCCACATTCGAGATGCGCTTGCGTCCGGCGGCTTCTTCCTGCTTC
>JANNRF010000321.1:0-2808 GCA_031401135.1 Deltaproteobacteria bacterium
CCGTGAGCGCCGCCTCGTAATCGCCGAGCATGCGCTGCGAGAAGCCGATGCCGTTCCAGGCATAATGAGCCTTGCGGTCGGCGCGGGTTGCTTCCTTGTACGAGCGCACCGCGCGCTTGAACTTCGCGGTCGCCGTCTTCAACGCCTCCTGGCGCGCCGCGTCGTCGGCCGCTGCCAGCGCCGCTTCGAGCGCCTCGACTCCCTGCCTTCGGCTCTTCTCGCCAGCCTCGAAGTGCACCATCGCCATCTCTCTGGGCGAACCGCCGCCGCCACTGAAGCCGCCGCCGCCTCCGCCTCCTCCGCCTCCCGCAGCGTGGGCCGAGGCCGCGAGGGCGAACATCAAGAGTGCCGCGAGCGAGCGAAGCGCAGTCATCGAAGTGCCTCCCGAGTGGGTGGCGCCACCCTATCAAAGGACCCACCGGGCGCGGAGCGCCGCGAGACGCTTTCTACTCGACGAGCGCCGCGCCCGGCGCCCGGCGAGGATTTCTCAGCGGGGTGGGCCCGCTCACAGGCACGCTACTTTTCGCCTTCCAGCGCGCCCGGATTGTGCAAATCTCAGCCCCCCCAACCGGCAACTCGCGCCGAATTGGGGGCCGCAGTGCGAAAGCCGGTACCCGGCGCTCACGCCGCGGGCACTCACACCGGAATCTCGCCGCAGGCCCGTGGGATCGGAGCCCAAGCCCGACCCCCAGCGCCACCGCATTTCGAGAAAGGACCCGAACCGCATGGCCATGACCGCACCGACGCGCAATCAGAAGCTTCTCGCTTGGGTGGAGGAAATTGCGGCGCTCACCCAGCCCGACGCGATCCACTGGTGCGATGGTTCGGAGGCCGAATACGACCGCATGTTCGAGCTGATGCTGGCGAGCGGCACGGCCCAGCGCCTCGACCCGAAGAAGCGCCCCAACTCGTATCTGGTGCTGTCGGATCCCGCAGATGTCGCCCGCGTGGAAGACCGCACCTTCATCTGTTCGGCGAAGCCGGAAGACGCGGGCCCGAATAACAACTGGCGCGCGCCCGCCGAGATGCGCGCCACGCTCGCGCAGCTGTTCCGCGGCTCGATGCGCGGCCGCACGCTCTACGTCGTGCCCTTCAGCATGGGCCCGCTCGGCTCGCACATCGCGCACATCGGGGTCGAGCTCACGGATTCGCCGTACGTGGTGGCCAACATGCGCATCATGACGCGCATGGGCAAAGCCGTGCTCGACGTGCTGGGCGAGAACGGAGAGTTCGTGCCTTGCTTGCACAGCGTGGGCGCGCCGCTCGCGCCCGGCGCCAACGACGTCGCCTGGCCGTGCAACGCCGATAACAAATACATCGTGCACTTCCCCGAGACGCGCGAGATCTGGAGCTACGGCTCGGGCTACGGCGGCAACGCGCTGCTCGGCAAGAAGTGCTTCGCGCTGCGCATCGCCTCGACGATGGCGCGCGACGAAGGCTGGATGGCCGAGCACATGCTGATCCTGAAGCTCACCTCGCCCGCGAACGAAGTGAAGTTCGTGGCGGCCGCGTTCCCGAGCGCTTGCGGAAAGACCAACCTCGCGATGCTCGCGCCCACGATTTCGGGCTGGAAAGTGGAGACCGTCGGCGACGACATCGCCTGGATGAAGTTCGGCAAGGACGGCCAGCTCTACGCAATCAACCCCGAAGCCGGCTTCTTCGGCGTGGCGCCGGGCACCAGCATGAGCTCGAACCCGAACGCCATGCGCGGCCTCACCGCCAACGTGATCTTCACCAACGTCGGCAAGACCGATGACAACGACATCTGGTGGGAGCAGATCGGCACCAAGCCCGCACACCTAATCGATTGGCAGGGCAAGGATTGGGCGCCGGGCAGCAAGACGCCGGCAGCGCACCCGAACGCGCGCTTCACGGCGCCCGCGAGCCAGTGCCCGGTGATCGCGAAAGAGTGGCAAGACCCGAACGGCGTGCCGATCAGCGCGATCCTGTTCGGTGGCCGTCGCGCCACCGTCGTGCCGCTCGTGCACGAAGCGCGAGATTGGCAGCACGGCACCTTCCTCGGCTCGATCATCTCGAGCGAGACCACCGCCGCTGCCGCCGGCAAAGTGGGCGCGCTGCGCCGCGACCCGATGGCCATGCTCCCGTTCTGCGGATACAACATGGCTGATTATTGGGCGCACTGGCTGAAGATCGGCCAGCGCGTCGGCGCCAAGCTGCCGCGCGTTTATTACGTGAACTGGTTCCGCAAGAACGCCGCTGGCGAGTTCCTCTGGCCCGGCTTCGGCGACAACAGCCGCGTGCTCAAGTGGGTGTTCGAACGCTGCGCCGGCAAGGCGACGGGCGTCGAGACGCCGATCGGCGTCGTTCCCGGCGCGAACGAACTCGACTTGAGCGGCCTCGCACTCGATCGCGAAGATGTGGCGGAGCTGCTCGCGGTGGACCGCGCAGGCTGGGCGAACGAAGTGCCGCTGATCCGCGAGTACTACGCGACGTTCGGGGCGCGCATGCCGAAGGAGCTGGTCGGGGAACTCGACGCGCTCGAGAAGCGGCTGCGCAGTAACTAGCGTCGTCGCAAGCTCAGACCGCGCTCCCTCACTCGCTCGCGCTTCCCAGCCTGCGCATCAGCCGGTGCATGAACTCGAGGCCCTGCTCGAACGCCGCGACGGCGATGCGCTCGTCGCTTCCGTGGGAGCGCACGTCGTCGACATCGAAGAAGATGCCCGAGACGCCGTAGGCCGGGATCCCGGCGCGGCGGAGCAGAGCGCCGTCGCTCGCCCAGGGATCCATTACGGGCAGCACCGGCACGCCGGGCCAACACGACTCCGTAACAGCCGCAACGGCGGCGAA
>JANNRF010000322.1:0-6851 GCA_031401135.1 Deltaproteobacteria bacterium
GGCGTCGATCCACTGCGGGAAGAGCAGGTGATCCGTCAGCGCGATCGAGACGAGCCGTAACAAATCGGCGGCGCGCTCCGCATCGAGCTCGGCGCGCAGTTCGCCGGACGCTATGCCGCTGCGCACGGCGGCGATCATGTGCACGCGCGCCTCGCGCACGCTGCGCTGCACCGCGGCGCTGCTGCCGAGGCCGAGCACCACGGCGGGGTCGAGCTGGAAGAGCGCGCGGATGAGCGGGTTCGTGCGCGCGAAATCGAGCGAAGCGCGCAGCGAATGCCCGAACGCGTCGAGCACGCTGGCGCCGCGCGCGAGGTACTCCCCGAGGTTCGAGACGCGCGACCAATCCGCGAGCATGCGCTCGAGCAGCGCTTCGAGGATCGACTCCTTGCCGCGAAAGTGGTTGTAAACCACCGCCTTCGAGACAGCGGCGCTGGCCGCGATCTCCTCCACGGTCGTCTTCGAGTAGCCGACGCTCGCGAAGCACAGAGCGGCCGAATCGAGCAGCCGCTGCCGAGTGCGCTCCGCGCGGTCGACGCGAAGCGGCGCAACAAGGGGGTTGGGCTCTGCCATCCGCACACGCTACGACGACTTGGACGAAGTGGCCCCAACTCGTTCAACAACTGACCCGCGGGAAACTCGACTATGGACGTTCCTTGACGAACGAGTCAACTCCGGACGGGTCCGGCCACAGCCGGTCGAGTTCGCACGCCATCGCCGGTGCGCTTGCGTCCGGTCCTGTTCCACTCGTCGAGGAACGTCCCCGTCCAGGCGTCGAGGAACGTCCCAGCTCAGCTCTCGCCTGCCTCCCGCACGCGATCCACGAGCGCGTCGGCAACGCTCGGGTGCACGCCGAGCGGCGCCGCGAGCCGGAAGGCAACCGCCGGGTGGGCGCGCCGCAGTTCCGCGACGAGCCGCGGCAGGTCCTCGCGCACATGTTTCCCTGGCGCGAGAAAGCACGGCAGCACCACCACCTCGCGGGCGCCGCCGCGCACGCACTCTGCCACCGTGTCGCCGAGCCCAGGCGGCGCGACGCCCAGGTGCGCAATCACCACGCTGCGGCCGGGGAGCCGCGTTGCCACGAGCGCGGCGAGTTCTGCCAGCTGCGCATTCGCATCCGGCTCGCGACTGCCGTGGTCGAGCAGCACGACCGTGCGTTCGGCAGCGGGCGCCGTGCCGCGCGCCGTCACCAGTACGTCGCGGTTGCGGTGACCGCTCCGTGCACGCCCGCCCGGCAGGCGAGCCGCTGCTCGGGCGGGACGCGGTTGCGCTGCTTCTGCAGGCGCTCGTCCGGGCGCTCGGGGTCGAGCGCCTCTGCGCCGGCCAGCAGGCTGAGCCCGCAGCGCGCGCACAGCGCCACGCCCGAGCACGCGCTCGCGATCGGGAGCCCGGCGGCGCGCGCCGCTTCGAGCAGCGTCACGCCGTCGGCCACGCGCGCGCTCAGCGTCACGGGCTCGCCGGCTTCGCGGCGCACGAAGGAAACGAGGTGCTCCATGCCGCGATCTTACGCGCGAGCGGCGAACTTCGCGCGAGCCGGATTAATCTCCGCCGATGCCCAGCGCGGCCATTCTCGTCATCGGCAACGAGGTTCTCTCCGGCAAGATCACGGACACGAACTCGCCCTATTTGTGCCGCGAGCTCCGCATGTTAGGTGTCGACGTCGGCCGCATCCTCACGATCCCGGACGAGGTGGACCTAATCGCTCGCGAGGTGCGCGCGCTCTCGGCCGCCTACGATCTCGTGTTCACCTCGGGCGGCATCGGCCCGACCCACGACGACATGACGATGGACGGCATCGCGGCGGCGTTCGGCGTGCCGCTCGAACGCAACGATTCGATCGTGAACCGCATGGAGCGCGCGGGAGGCAGGCCGCTGAACGCCAGCCAGCTGAAGATGGCGATGTTCCCAGCGGGCGCGCAGCTCGTGGACGCAGGCGATCTCTGGTTCCCCGTCGCGATCGTGAAGAACGTGCACGTCTTCCCGGGCATCCCCGAGCTGTTACGGAAGAAGTTCGAGTCGATCCGCGAGCGCTTCCACGGCGTGCCCGTGTTGCTCAAGAACGTGTTCGTGAAGCGGCGCGAGAGCGAGATCGCGCATTCGCTGAACGAGCTGCTGCTGGAGTTTCCGGACCTAATGCTCGGCTCCTACCCGAAGATCGGCGAGGAGATGTTTCACGTGCTGCTGACGCTCGAATCGCGCGACGCGGGCTATCTCCAGCGCGCGCTCGATTCGCTGCTCGCGCGCCTGCCGGGCGACTCGATCTACAAGGTCGAGTGAATGCGAGCAAGCGGCGCACCGCCGCGCGCAGCGAGGCCACGCGAGCCCTTGGCTCGCGTGAGCCGAGCGGAGGCGACACGCAAGCCAGCGGGCGCGCAGCGACCGCCCAGCGGCGCGGCGCGCCGGTTATCAGCCGAGCCCGCATGCACGCGAGTCTGTTAGGTGGAGCACGATCTCGCCGGCCAGGGCACGCTCGCGTTCTATCTCGCGCACGCGCACCCGCTCTTCATGCTCGCTGCGCTCGTGCTCGCGCTGCTGGCGCTGCGCGCAGGCCTCGGGCTGCGGCGCGCGCGCAGGCTCGGCGCTAGGCGCGACAGCCGCGCCTACGCGCGCCACCTGCGTCTCGCGAAGCTCGCAGTGACGCTGCTGCCGTTCGGCTTCGCGGCGGGCATTGCCTCGGCGGTGTTATTGCGCGGCTGGAGCGCGCTCGGCAGCGCGCACGGCTGGGTGAGCAGCGGCACGCTCGCGCTGTTTCTCGCTGCGGCGTGGTTCGGGCGAGGGCTCGAGCGGCGCGCGAGCGAGGCGCGCGATACTCACGCGCTGCTGGGCGTGCTCGCGGCGCTGTGCGCTGCAGCGTCGCTGTTCACCGGCTTCGTGCTGCTTCCCTAATCGATCACTCGAAAACCTCGATCCAATCCAAACCGACTCAACCCAGGAGACCCCAATGGCCAGCCCCGAACTCGCTCGAGTGCTCACGCATCTTCGTGGCGTCGCGCAGCGCATGACCCAGACCGGCGGCGACCTCGAGAAATCGCGCGTCTGGATGCAGGAGTACGCGGAGGTACACCCCTCGACGCGTGAGATTGTGGCCGATGTGCGGCGCATCGATCTCGCAGGCCTCGCCTGCGAGTGGCTACTCGCGCCGGGCGCCGATCCCGATCGCCGCCTGCTCTACATCCACGGCGGCGGCTGGACGTCAGGCAACCTCGATTCACACCGGCCGCTCTCGGCGCGCATCTCGAAGGCCGCGGGCGCTGCGGTGCTCGCGGTGCACTACCGCCTCGCGCCCGAGCACCCGTTCCCGGCCGGCCTCGACGACTGCGTGCACGCCTACCGCTGGCTGCGCGCGAACGGCCCTAATGGCTCCGCGCCCGCGCGCTCGATCTTTCTGGCTGGCGATTCCGCCGGTGGCAACCTCACCTTCGCGACGTTGCTCGCTTGCAAGGAGCGCGGCATCCCGTTGCCGACCGGCGCAATTCCCCTTTCCGCCGCGACCGATTTCAGCGCGAGCGGCGATTCCTTCCGCACGCGCGCCGCGGTGGACCCGATCATTCCCGGGAACCCCGACGCGATTCGCACGCTCGGCCCCGCGTACACACAGGGCCGCGCCGATCCGGTCTCGCCGCTCGTTTCGCCGCTGAACGGCGATCTGCGCGGACTGCCGCCACTGCTGATCCAGGTAGGCGACGCGGAGGTACTGCTCGATGATTCGACGCGCATCGCCGCTAAGGCCAAGGCCGCTGGCGTCGATACCACCCTCTCCATCTACCCCGAGATGCCCCACGTCTGGCAGCTGTTCGCGCCGTTCTTGCCCGAGGCCAGCGCCGCGATCGACGAGATCGGCGCGTTCGTGCGCAAACTCGGCTGAGAAGTAGCCGGCGCTGAGAGGCAGCGGGGTCAGACCCCACAGCCACTCAGCGCGGCGAGGCGCGGCCACGCGTTCTGGCGCCCGGAGGCGCGGCGACATCACTCGACGTGCGATAGCCTGCGATTCGGACGCTTCCGGACAGCGATGGCGTAGTCCAGAGAGGCAGCGGGGTCTGACCCCGCTGCCTCCGAGCGGTGTGCGAACACGCACGGTGGCGATCGATGCCACGCTCGGGATCGAGGACGGGCGCGGGCGCAGGCGGACAGCTAAATGCCGCGCCCGCCATGATCCGCATCGACGGCGTCTCCAAGCGCCACGGCCACCAGATCCTCTTCCTCGAAGCTTCCGCCGCGATCAACCGCGGCGAAAAGGTCGGGCTCGTCGGCCCCAATGGCGCCGGCAAGACCACGATCTTCCGAATGCTGACGGGCGAGGAAGAGCCCGACGACGGGCAGGTGGCGGTCGATCGCGGCGTAACGGTCGGGTACTTCAGCCAAGACGTCGGCGAGATGACGGGCATGAGCGTGCTCGAAGCCACGCTCGACGGCGCGGGCCCGGTCGCCGCCGCCGCCCACGAGTTGCACGGGCTCGAGCACGCGATGGCCGACCCGGAGCGCGCAGACGAGCTGGACGCGCTGATCGAGCGCTACGGCGAAGTGCACGCGCGCTTCGACGCGTTCGGCGGTTACGCGCTCGAGGCGCGCGCGCGCGAGGTGCTCGCGGGGCTCGGCTTCCCCGAAGACCAAGTCGTGGGCGACGTCGGCGCGCTCTCGGGCGGCTGGAAGATGCGCGTCGCGCTGGCGCGCATTCTGGTGATGCAACCCGACGCGTTGTTATTGGACGAACCCACGAACCATCTCGACCTCGAGTCGATTCTGTGGCTCGAAGGCTGGCTGCGAGCCTTCGTTGGCGCTCTGGTGATGACCTCGCACGATCGTGAGTTCCTGAACCGCATGGTGGGCAAGATCGTCGAGATCGATTCGGGCGAGCTCACCAGCTACTCCGGTAATTACGATTTCTACGAGCGCCAGCGCGAGCTCGCCGAGCGCGGACAGGCGGCACAGTACGCGCGCCAGCAGGCGATGCTCGCGAAGGAGGAAGCCTTCATCGCGCGCTTCAAGGCGCGCGCGAGCCACGCGGCGCAGGTGCAGTCGCGCATCAAGCGCATCGACAAGATCGAGAGAGTCGAGCCGCCGAAGAAGCGCGAAGTGATCGAGTTCGCGTTTCCCACGCCACCGCGTTCGGGCGACGACGTCGCGCGGTTCGCCGCCGTGCACAAGGCTTACGGCCCGCGCACGATCTTCGGCGGCCTCGATCTGTTGATTCGCCGCCGCGAGCGTTGGTGCGTGATGGGCGCGAATGGCGCCGGCAAATCGACGCTGCTGAAGCTGGTTGTTGGGGCCGCCGAGGCCGACGCCGGCGCCGTCACGCTCGGCGCCTCGGTGAAGCTCGGCTACTTCGCGCAGCACTCGATGGAATTGCTCGCGCCCGATGCCTCGGTCTGGGACACGCTGCACGACGCGTTCCCGAGTTCCTCGATCGGCTCGCTGCGCGCGCTGGCCGGCGCCTTCGGCTTCTCAGGCGACGACGTCGAGAAGCGCGTGCGCCTGCTCTCCGGCGGAGAGAAGGCCCGCCTCGTGCTCGCGCGAATGCTTTACGACCCGCCGAACTTCCTGGTGCTCGACGAGCCGACGAATCACTTGGACGTGTGGACCAAACAAATGCTGATCAAGGCGCTCGAAAGCTACGAGGGCACGCTGCTGCTCGTCTCCCACGATCGGCATTTCCTAACGGCTCTCACGAATCGCGTGCTCGAACTCGATGCCGGCGAAGCGCGCCTCTACGGCGGCGGTTACGGTGAGTACGTCGCTGCCAGCGGCCACGAAGCTCCGGGGATGCGGCAATGAGCAAGCGAAGTGAACGCGCAGCCGCCGAGAAAGCGCAGCGAGCGGCAGCGCCGAGTGGAATCCCTGAGAACTCGCTGTTCGACACGGCGAAGCCGCTTTCCCGCGCGGTGATTCTCGGCGTGCAGCAGCAAGGCGTGAGCGACGCCGAGTTCGCATCGTCGCTCGAGGAGCTTTCGCGGCTCGGCAAGACGCTCGGCGTAACAATCATCGGGCGCGTGACACAGAAGCGGACGCGGCTCGCGCCGAGCATCGTCGTGGGCGAGGGCAAGCTGAAAGAGCTCGCGCGCTGGACGGGCGGGCCGGGCACGGTGTACGTCGGGCCGCCGCTGACGAAGCGCCAGAAGGAAGAGCGCGAGGAGCGCGCGCAGGCGAAGAAGGACGAACTGGACGCGAAGACTGCGCCCACCGCCGCGGCAGAAGGGGGCGAAGCGTTCGCGGACGCCAGCGCCGACGCCGAGGCGATCGACGCCGTGGACAGCGCGGAAGCCGCTACCGATTCCGCCGCCGCGAGTGAGCCAGAGCCGCTTCCCCCTGATAAGCGCGCCGCCGTCGTGCTCGTCGACCACGATCTCTCGCCCTCGCAAGCGCGCAACCTCGAGCGCGCCTGCGACGCCGAGGTGATCGATCGCAGCGGCGTGATCCTCGCGATCTTCCAGCGCCACGCGCGCAGCCGCGAAGCGCGCCTACAAGTGGAGATCGCTCGCCTCCAGTACGTGGCGCCGCGCCTGCGCGAGACGGGCCTAGGCGAAGACCGGCAGGGCGGCGGCATCGGCGGCAAGGGCGCCGGCGAGAGCACAGCCGAGCTCGACAAGCGCAAGATCCGCGACCGCATCGCCGAGCTGCGCCAGGAGCTCGCCGCCATGGAGCGCGAATCCGGTACGCGCCGAAAGCGCCGCGGCGAGATGAACAAGGTCGCGCTGGTCGGCTACACGAACGCCGGAAAATCGAGCTGGATGCGCGCCCTAACAGGCAGCCAAGTGCTCGTGCAAGACAAGCTGTTCGCAACGCTCGACACCACGGTGCGCGCACTCCACCCCGAAACCAACCCGCGCATCCTCGTCTCCGACACCGTCGGCTTCATC
>JANNRF010000323.1:0-2535 GCA_031401135.1 Deltaproteobacteria bacterium
CCGCTCGCGCGCGAAGACGTGCCGGAGCCGCTGCGCCCGTGGATCGACTGGGTGCTGCGTGGCCACGAGGCGGAGACCTGCCCGTTCTTGGCTGTGAACGGGCGGCGCGCCTGCGTATGGCCCGGACGGCTTTCACTCACACTCGGCGCGAACGGCGGCACGTTCGAGCAAGAGGTGATCGCTGCGATCGAGACGGAGGTCGCGCTGCCGGGCGGCGCCAACGGCGCGTGGCCCGAAGACGTGCGCGTCGGCGCGAATGCCGCGAGCGTGATCGAGCACGGCGGCGCGCCCAGCGTGCGGCTGCCGCGCGGCGCGCACACCCTAAGCGGTCGCTTCGTGTGGAGCGCGCCTCCGCCCGGCCTGCGCATTCCGGTCGAGACGGGCCTCGTCGATCTCACGCTGAACGGCGCGCGCGTTGCGCGGCCGCGCCGCGACGCGGACGGCTCGCTCTGGCTGCGCGACGCGGGCGCGAGTGCCGTCGCCGCCGGGCCCGCAGCGAATCGCGTCGATGTCGAAGTGCACCGCCGGCTCGAAGACGGCGTGCCCGTGCGGCTCGCGACCGTAATCACTCTGCGCGCCTCGGGCGAAGCGCGCGAGGAGTTGCTCGGCGTCGCGCTACCGAGCGGCATGCTCCCCACTGCGCTGGCTTCGCCGCTGCCCGCACGCCTCGACCCCGACGGCCGGCTGCGCGTGCAAGTGCGTCCCGGCGCGTGGACGATTCGCGTGGAGGCGCGGCTTGCTGCGCGCGCAGACGTGTTCGGCCCGCCTGCGCAGCCAAAGGGCGCGCGCTGGGACGGCGCTGAGATCTGGGCCGTCGCGCTCGCGCCGCAGCTGCGGCTCGTCGAGATCGAGGGCGCAGCTTCGGTGGATCCGACCCAGACCGAGATGCCCGCCGACTGGCGCGAGTTGCCGGCCTACCTGTTAGAGCCGGGCCGCGCGCTCACGTTTGTCGAGAAGCGCCGGGGCAACCAGGGCAGCGCGGCGGATCAGCTCACGCTCGCGCGCACCTGGCATCTCGATTTCGACGGGGGCGGCGCGACGGTCGTCGATCAGATCGGCGGGACGCTGCGCAGCTCGCTGCGCCTAGAGATGGGCGCTGCGACCGCACTCGGCCGCGCCGCGATCAACGGACAGGATCAACCGATCACCAAGCGTGCAGGCAGCGAGCAATTAGGCGTCGAGACCACGCTCGGCTCGCTCGCGCTGGAAGCGGACAGCCGCGTCGAGAGCGGCGCGCGCTCGCTTCCCGCCGTCGGCTGGGCGCACGACTTCGATCAAGTCTCCGCGACCCTGATGATTCCGCCCGGCTACCGGCTCTTTCACGCCACCGGCGTCGACGACGCGCAGGCGACCTGGATTTCCGGCTGGGACTTGCTCGCGGTGTTCTTCGTGCTGCTGATCGGCGTCGCGACCTGGCGCTTGTTCGGAACGCCGGCCGCAGTGCTCGCGCTCGCAACGCTCGCGCTGATCTGGCCGGAGGGCGGCGCGCCGAAGCTCGTGTGGCTCGCGCTCGCCGTGCTCGAGGCATTACGGCGCGTGGCGGCGCGCGGGCGGATCGGGCGCGCGATCGGGTTCGCGCATCTCGCGGTGCTCATCGCGTTGGTGGTGATCGCGGTGCCGTTCGCGATTCGGCAAGTGCGCGTGGGGCTGTTCCCCGCGCTCGAGCGGCCGTGGGAACGCGCGGGCCGGGTGTTTGAAGCAGGGGTGATGCAAGAAGCGCCTGCCCCGGGGTTGCCAGCGGCGGCACCGGCCGAGTACCTCGACGCCGCAGGCGACGCCGTGGGCTCCGCGGAAATAACGGTGACTGCGCGCAAGCGCTCGCAGGTCGTGCAGGACATACCTATCTCGGTCTCCTCGTTCGAGGACAGCTCGTACGGTTACCGCAGCAAATCCAACTTCGTCGCCGACCCCTCGGCCACGGTTCCCACCGGACCGGGTCGCCCCGACTGGACCTGGCAGGCCGTCTCGCTCTCCTGGAGCGGGCCCGTCACGCGCGAGCAACAGTTAGGGCTCTGGCTGGTTCCGCCGTGGGCCAACGCGCTGCTCTCGATCGCGCGCGTACTCCTCCTGCTGGCGCTCGCGCGTGTGTTCGTGCTGGCGTGGCGCAGTGGCGCGCCGCGCGGCGGAGCAGACGACGCGGCTGCGAGTTCGCCTGCGACCGCGCCCACTGCCGCTTCGCCCACGGCGGCGCTGCTCGCGCTCGCGCTGCTGCTGCCGGCCTCCGCTCGTGCCGATGATCTCCCGACCCCCGAGTTGTTGGAGTCGCTGCGCACGTCGTTGCTGGAAGCGCCGAGCTGCGCGCCGCACTGCGCGACACTCTCGCGTGTCGCCCTCGGCGTCGCGCAGGATCGGCTCGATCTGCGCATCGCGATCGACGCCGCCGCCGAGACGGGCGTGCCGCTGCCGGGCGGCGGCGCGAGCGACGCTGCCTGGCTGCCGAGCACAGTGATCGTTGACGGCGCACCCGCGAGCGGTCTGCGCCGCGATGCGCAGGGCGTGTTATGGCTGCGCGTCGCGCGCGGCCGTCACGAGGTG
>JANNRF010000324.1:0-5020 GCA_031401135.1 Deltaproteobacteria bacterium
TGCGCCGCAGTGTTTGCCGAGAGAGAATCGCGCCGCTCGCAGGGATTCGAGCAGAAGGCTGGTCGGTCCAATACCTGTTGGGCGGCAGGAGAGGCACATGCGATTTTTCGCTGGCTTGGCGCTTCTTGTCGCATCGCAGGCGCTCGCCTCTGAATCACTGGTGAGCACCACCGTGCGGCACGCCCTCGTCTCGAAGCTGCATTCAGCCGAGGCCGTGACTGTCGTCCGCGTCGAGAACAAGCCCTACCGAGATCACACGCGCGGGATAGACGGCTACGAGATCCTTTCCTCTCCGACGGAGCTCTCAAGCGAACAGATCAGCGAACTTGCGAACCTCTTCGCCGAAGACGCGCTATTTCGGCCGCACAATCGAGCGAGCGCCTGTGGCTTCTTCCCGGGTTTTGCATTGCGTGTCGGAGCTGAGGGGGCCGCGGCCAACGTGCTCCTGTGCTTCAGCTGCAACGAGATGAAGATCGTCGGGCTCGGCGAGGTTGGCTACGAGTCAACATGTCATGCGCGCTCGCGACTACTCCGGCTCTTGCGCGCAGCACTACCCGAAGAGCCGGACTTGAAGCGCCTCGATCTCGAAGAGCAGTGCTACTTCTGATAGGTGCCTGCCGCCCAACCCGGCGCTGCAGCTGACCTGGCGCCGCTTGGTCGGTTCGCGCGAGCGGTCAGCCGTCGGCCGGGCGGCCCGGGGTCGTCACGCGCCCGGCCTCCGGTCGTGTCATCATGGTTCACGGCGCCAGGCAGCTGAGCGCCAAACCGTTAGGCGGCGGAACGTTCCGGTGTCCAACGCTGAGAAGTACACAACGATGCCGGGTTCAGTAGCCGCGGGATTCGCAGTCTCGGCGGTACTCGTCGCGCTGTGGCCGCTCTGGCTTCTGGCAGGCCCGTGGCTAATCCAAGACCTCCTGGCTGGAGCCGCGCTATCGCTCCTGCCTCAGCGCTACGTCCACGCCTACGCGAGGTTTTCGGTCGAGCTCTACTCCGGGTTGTCTTGGGCGGTCATCATCGCCAGCGAGTTCGCGCCTGCCGTTGGGGGGGCGACGGTGGCGATGCTCTCGAACCGCGTTTGGCCCATCGCGCTGGCTCTGTTTTCCCTGGTAGGCGGCCTCTCACTTGCGGCCTTCCTCGCCTGGTTCGATTCCATCGAGCCGCTTCGAGCGTTTGGGCGTAGTGCGGCTATCGCAGTTGTCGGGGGCCTTCTCGGTCGGCTGCTCATGTTCGCCCTGGCAGCCCGCCGCCTAACAAGGCAATGAAGCTGGCCGGCCGCCGCTCACAGGTGCGCAGCAGCAGCGGCCGTCGGCCGGCCGGTCCGGGGTCGGCGCCCGGCCGGCCTCCGGAGCACGCGTGGTAGGTTCACGGGCGGCCGGCAGCTTATTGCCGATCCGTTATACGGCGCCAGAGAGTCACGTATGCCGCTCGAAACCTTGAAGCGATCTCTCGCGAAGTGGCCCACATCCCAAGACGCGGACCCCGCGCAGGCTCTATTCGACCTCCGCGACGAGATCTCCTCCGACTTCGATCACGCAAGCCTCGTCAACGTGCCCGGAGGACGGTGGGCCGTCGTTTCCAAGCCTCTCGTCACCGCGTCTCGCGCCCTGTTCTTGGTCTACTCCGCGGAGAGCGATGCCCCCAATCTCGCCACGATGGTGCGAGAGCGTGGAGAGTGGCGGCTCCAGTCCCTCAAGTTTCAATGCCCCGGTTGCTTCGGCACGGGCGAGCTCACCGGCAGCTCGCGCGAAGAGAATCAGCCGTGCTACTTGTGCGATGCCACCGGGTGGGGCGCCTCCTAACAAGCGACTGTGTCGTCAACTCATGACGCTTGACCCGACATCGCGCGATTTCGGACCATCGCATCGAGGATGATCAGCAGCTCATTGGCGGACGATTATTCGCCCGAACCTCCGCTGTGAATGTGACCTCCCGCGCGGGCGCGACTACTGTGCTCGAGCATGGGTTCAAGGCTCTTCGACGAGAAGTTCGGCGCGGACCGGCTGCGCGAGCTTCCGCGCGCGCCTGGCGTCTATCTGTTTCTCGACGCCAAGGGCCAGGTGCTCTACGCCGGCAAGGCGAAGAACCTGCGGCGACGGCTCGCCGGCTACCGCAACGCCTCGCGTCGCAAGGCTCACCGGAAAATGCGCACGCTGGTGCGCGAGGCGGCTTCGCTCGAGGTTCGACCGCAGGAGAGCGAGGCGCAGGCGCTGCTGCTCGAGAATCGACTCATCCGCACGTTGCGGCCGCCCTACAACGTCGATGGCGCCTACTCGTTCCTCTACCCAGCCCTGGGCGTGGGCAGCCACGAGGGACGGGTGTTATTGGCGTTTACGTCGGCGCCCGAGGAGTGGGGCGGCCTCGACGTTCGCTGGCACGGCTGCTTCCGCTCGCGCGTGCGGGCGCGAGCGGCCTTCGACGCGCTCGTCGCGCTGTTCGCCCGGCTCGGCCACTTGGAGCCGAGTTCGAGGCTTCCCGACGTGCCCCTGAGACGCGGGGCGCGGCTCGAGGGCTTCCGCCGCGTGCCACCGGAGCTTGCCGCTGCCGCGGACTCGTTCCTCTCCGGCGAGTCCACGGATCTCCTTGCTCTGCTCTTCGATCGCCTGCTCGAGAGTTCGCGCGCGCGACGCGAGGCAGCCGACGTCGAAGAGGAACTGCGCACCCTGGACGCCTTCGCCCGAAGGGATGTCGCCCCCTTGCGTCGCGCACTTCGCGCGGTCGGACGCTCCGGCTGCGTGCCCGGAGACGAGCGCGACGCGCTCTTCATCGCTGCCCGTTACGCCGTTTGAGGCGCCGCTCGAGACCCGCAACGCGTACTGGAGTGCGGCCTAACATATTCGGGTCGGAAACTCGCGACCAGGCGCTGCTTTCCTGATTCGGCCGAAGGCCGCGATCAGGCCGAGGTTCGATGCAAGCCGAGTCTGCCATCCTCACCACCTGCGGCGGATTCCTACTCGCGGTGCTTTGGATGGACCTGATGCTCGACGTCCAGGTGCTTCGGCATCGGCACCTCGGCGGCGAGCTGCCCGAGTCCGTTCTGGCATCGATCGCTGCGTACTACGGCCGCGTCACCACCGCGGCTCGGCCCATGAGCCACCTCGTCGCAGCGGTGATGGCGACGCTGGTGATTACGTTGCTCGTTCAACTCGCCCTGGGCCGCGGCCCAAGCTGGCTTGCGCTGTTGTCGCTGCTGCTCTCGGGCGGCCCGATCCTGCTGGCGATGCTGCGCGTGGTTCCGAACGCGGTGCGCCTCGGCGCCCGCACGGATTCTGCACTGCGTCAGAGTGAGCTCGCCCGCTCGATCTATCGTCGGATTCCTCGCCCTGCGGCTTTGGGCGTCCGCTCGCTGACCGACGTTCGTTGGCGCCGTCGCGCGGGGCCGTGCGAGAGTGGCGGCTGCCAAGGGAGGCTCGCATGAAGATCAAGGTGGTTCTGAACGGTCCGATCGTGCTCGATTCGAGCGAACCCGTTGCGATCTCGACGGGCGCAACCAGCGAGAGCAAGTCAGGCCCGATCTATCTGTGCCGCTGCGGGCAATCCGCGAACAAGCCATTCTGCGATGGCACGCACCGCAAGGTGAAGTTCGAAGGGCCCGGCGCGGAGTTGACCTGCGCTTAGGCTCCGCGCGCTTTGTGGGCCGGACGGCGAGCCGAACGCCAACTAGTTATTCGAATCGCTCGGCGCCAATATCGCCGCTCGCTCGGCATGCGGATCGAGTAACGGGCGCGCGCGTTCGCGAGCGACCTCACTCGCTGTGTACGGCGCGAAGTCCGGAGCTGCGGGCGGATCGCGCGCGAACTCTCGCAGCATCCAGTTGAGCAGCGCGGCGATGCGCGCATCCGAGATTTGCGAGCCCGCAACGCCAGGTACGCGCACCAGGTAGGCGCGCCCGCGCGGCGTCGCGAGAAAGCGCGCCGTCTGCGCGAGAGAAGGCACATTGCCGCGCACGCCCTCGCCGCGCGCGCCGTGGCAGCCGCGGCACTCGAGCACGTAATCCTGTGCGGGAGGCGGCTCGGCCTGCGCGCTCGCTGTTAGGAGCGAAGCCGCGAGCAGCACCGTTCGCACTACGGTCTGCGCGAGGGCTCGCGTCACTCTCCGATCGCTGCGCCGAGCACGATCGCGGTCGAGCAGTGATAGACGCTGCTCTCCGCGCCCATGCACCAATTGATGTCGTTGCTGCGCTGCGGGAAGTAAACGGGGCGGTCGCCTTCGTTGCGCAGGCAGCTGCAGCGCCCGCAGAAGTCTTTTCCGCAGCAGTCGTTGTAGGAGATGATGTAGTCCTTGCCGTCTTGCGGGTTCCGGCAGGTGCCGATCCAGGTGATGGGCGACATCTGGCTGCCGGGCGGGCAGGCCGTCTGGCTGCCGCCACAACAACTGCATAGGAAGCCGTCGATCGCGCAGTGGCGCCAGTATTCGCAGTTCGCGGGGTCGCCAGCGGGCGTGTCGATCGGCGGCTCGCCGGGTTTTGCGACGCGCGCGGGAGGCGCTGCGTGCGCGCGCGCCACCGGCAGCAGCGGCAGCGCGGCGCCGCCCGCGAGCAGGACGCCGAGCTTTGCGAGAAAGCTGCGCCGCGAAGTGCTGCGCGCGAGTCTGCGCGCTTTGCGTTCGAGCCAGCGATCGAGTGAGTGCATGGAGAATCTCCGCCCTAATGCGTGAGCGAATCCGAGCCGCCGCGCTGCGCGAGGAATTCTTGCAGCGAGCCGACCCCGCGCTCGCGCGCCTCGAACAAGCTCTCGACGTGTTCGCGCGTGTTCACGAGACCTTGCGCGCGGATCACGCCGGCGGCGTCGATCAACACGGCGTAAGGCAGCTTGCCGACGCGGTGCGCGAGGCCGAGTTCCGTGGAGAGCGCATAGGCCGCAAGGTCGAGGCCGTGCGTCTCCGCGAGGGCGCGGTGCTCGGGCTCCGGACCGTCGCTCGCGTAAATGAGGCGCAGCGTGGGATCCTCGCGAGCAATTATGGAGTGGAGCGCCGGCAGCAGCGCTTTGCAGACTGGGCAGCTCGGCGAGAGGAAGAACAGCAG
>JANNRF010000325.1:0-1961 GCA_031401135.1 Deltaproteobacteria bacterium
CCGATCGCGATCTCCGGGCGGCAGCGTGCGTGTACTCGAGCTGGCACACGAAGGCGCCCCTGCTCGCGCGCCTCGGCGTCCACGGCATCGCGGGGATCGAGCAGACCCACCCGGAGATCGGGCCCCCGCCGCCGAATGGCCCCGGATCGTGCCCGCCGCACGGTTAGAATGCGGCCCGCGAAACTCGGCTCGGCACTCACCCCGGGAATCGTGGAGAACAGTCAGCTGTGGGCAGGCGATTCATCGTGTGCGACGGCGCGCATCTCGCGCGCGAATGGGCGCAGATTCTGCTCGGCACGAACGAAGAACTCGCCTTCGTCCCGCGCGAGGACGAGGCGCGCCTGCGTCCGCCCGGTTTTCGTTCGCTCGGGCACCCGCTCACGCCCGAAGGATTGAGCCGGCTCGGCGCGCGCGAGGGCGACGAGTTCGCGGTGATCGCCGACGACTCGGTGTGGCTGCGCAACGCGGTCGCCGTGATCGGCACCGCACTGCCGACGGTGCCAATCCTGGTGTGCTCGGATCACCTGCAGGCGGACGAGTTGCCGATGCACCTGTGCATCCGCCTGACCGGCCTGCGCGCGGACATCCGCGGCGACATCGATACCGAGTTCGGCCATCTGCAGAACCTGCATCGCGTCGTGCAGATCCAGCGCCTGTTCGGGCAACGCGACAAGATCGGCATCTTGCTGCAGCCCGATCCCGACCCCGACGGCATCGCCTGCGGCTTCGCGCTGCGCGCGTTGTTAGGCCGGAAGGCTCCTACCGCGCCGCTGATCTCGTTCGGCGAGGCCAAGCGGCCCGAGAACGTGGCGATGCTCCAGGCGCTCGGCCTCGAAGTGCGCACGATCGAGCCGGACCAGCTCGACGAGTTCGACGGCCTGGCGTTGGTGGATGTGCAGCCGACCGTGTTCGGCGATCCGGTGCCCGAGCGGCTGCGGCACGTCGACCTCGTGGTCGACCATCACCCCGAGCGTGGCGGTTGGGACGCGAGCATCCGCGACATCCGCACGGGTTATGGCGCGACCTCGACGATCCTCACCGAGTACATGACCGCGGCGGGCCTCGAGATTCGTCCACGGCTCGCGACTGGCCTCTTGTATGGCATCAAGAGCGACACGCAGCTGCTCGGCCGCGACACCAGCGCAGCCGATCTCGGCGCGTTCGCGGCGGTGCACGCAACGCACAGCCCGGCGTTGTTACGGCGCATCGAGCGCCCGGCGCTGCCGCTGCCGGGCCTGCGCGCCCTCGGCCGCGCGCTCGCGACGACGCGCGTCGAGGAAGGCATCCATCTCCTGGTGTTAGGGCGCGTGCGCGAAGACGTGATCCCGCAGGTCGCGGATCTCGGCCTGCAGGCCGAAGGCGCCGAGTGGGCGATCGCCGCGGGCATCGTCGGCAGCGATCTCGTGTTCTCGGTGCGCAACGTCGGCTACGTGCGGGCCGCGGGCGAAGTGGTGCGCGCCGTGGTGGAGGGATTAGGCATCGGCGGCGGCCACCGCTCGATGGCGAAGGGCATCATCCCCGTGAAGGCGTTCCGCGCGACGCATGGCAAAGCCGACAACGCGACGATCCGCCGCGAGCTGTTCGACGCGTTCGTGCGCGCGATCCACGACGACTGAAAGCAGGAGCAGCGAAGCGCGATGCCGAGGCCGCTGCTAACGCCGGATGCGCTCGCCGCCGCGCTGCGCGAGCTGGCGGGCTGGGAGCTGCGCGCCGGCAAGCTGCACCGCGAACTCACGTTCGCCGATTTCAGCGAGGCGTTCGCGTTCATGACGCGCGTCGCGCTCGCGGCGGAGAAGCTCGACCACCACCCCG
This sequence comes from Deltaproteobacteria bacterium, assembly GCA_031401135.1. Taxonomy (GTDB): domain Bacteria; phylum Myxococcota_A; class UBA9160; order UBA9160; family UBA6930; genus VGRF01. The sequence goes on from JANNRF010000325.1 coordinate 1,813, forward strand.
ATTGGTCGAACGTGTGGAACCGCGTCGCGATCGACCTCTCGACGCATGACTCAGGCGGCATCACGCAGAGCGATGTCGCGCTCGCGCGGCGCATAGAAGAACTGCGGGGACGTTCCATAACTTCATAACTTCCCCGATGGCCGGGTCCG
>JANNRF010000326.1:0-6613 GCA_031401135.1 Deltaproteobacteria bacterium
CTGGCACGCGCACGCAACTCTCTTGGCTGACGCGCTACCGCCGGCACTTCGAACGCGCGCATGGTTCGCTGCACGCCGACTACCAGCTCTATTGGGACACCTGGGCAGTCATCTCGAACATGGTCGAACTCGGCTGGCATCAGGAGTTGTTCGAACTCGTCACGCTGGCGCCGTCGGTCCGTTATTACAGCCAGAGTTCCGCGAACTTCTACGAGCCCTACTTTGCGCCGGGCCTGCTGGCCGGGCAGAACGCCTCCAGCGACTACCGCCTCTCGCCCTACGGCGCCGTCGCCTTCAAGCTGCGCGCGGACCTGCGCATCGGCGAGTTGTTGAAAGGCGCCGACGCGCGCATCGGCGTGCAATGGGAGACCTACATGAGCGGCAAGGAGTTCTCGCTCGGAAGCGTCGGCACCGAGAACCCGGCGCTAGTCGACTTCAACGTTCTCATGATCACGCTGCAAACCGGCTTCTAACCCGAAACGCGGGCCGCCCATGCTTCGTCGCTACTCGTTCAAGGCGATGGGAAGCCCATGCGAGTTGCGTCTCTACGGCGAGCGCACGGATGAAATCGCCGCCGCCGCGCAGGGCGAAGTCGCGCGGCTCGAAGCGAAGTACTCGCGCTACCGCGACGACAGCCTGGCGACGCGCATCAATCGCTCGGCTGGCGATGCGAGCGGCGTCGAAGTGGATGCCGAGACCGCGCGCCTGCTCGACTACGCCGCCACCGCCTGGCGCGAAAGCGGCGGCCGCTTCGACATCAGCTCAGGCATTCTGCGCCGCGCCTGGAATTTCAAAGCCGGCCGCGTGCCAGCGCACGCAGAGATCGCCGCGCTGCTCCCCCTAATTGGTTGGGACAAGCTTGCCTGGCGTGCGCCGCGCATCGTGTTGCCGCTCGCGGGCATGGAGCTCGACTTCGGCGGCTACGTGAAGGAGTACGCCGCGGACCTCGCGGCAGCGAAGTGCCGCGAGCTCGGCGCTCGCCACGGGCTCGTCGACCTCGGCGGCGATCTCGCAGTGGTCGGCCCGCATCCGGATGGCCGCCCCTGGCGCATCGGTGTACGCGACCCGCGCGCGCCCGCGCGAGCCCTCGTAGAAATCGCGCTGCATGGCGGGGGCCTTGCGACTAGCGGTGATTATGAGCGCTGCCTGATCGTCGACGGCGTGCGCTACGGGCACATCCTCGATCCGCGCACCGGCTGGCCCGTCGCGGGGCTGGCCTCGGTGACCGTGGCGGCCGAGGCGTGCCTCGTCGCCGGCACGCTCACCACGTCCGCGATGTTGCGCGGCAAGAACGGCGGCGTGTGGCTGGATGCATTGGGCGCGGACGCTGTTTATGTGGCCGAGAACGGCGCCGTCGCGGGCAGCCTCGCGCGAACCTCGCAGCGCAGCGAGCGCACGCCTCGCCTGACCAGCGCGCGGGCCTAACAGACAAGCGGTCGCGGCGCGCTCGTGCGGAGCGGATTGCCCGCCTCAAGCACCTCCCGCGAACGACCGATCCGCTGCGTTGGAGTTGCAGGGGCGGTTCGGGCTTGCGGGTTCCCTCCGGATCGTTCGGCGCCTCCGTCTCTCAGTGGGTTCGACCGCGCACGGGTGCCGCTCGACGATGTCGCTCAGATACAAAGTCAGCCTCTTCATCTCCTTGCTGTTCCTCATCTCCGGAGGCGCCAGCATCGCGGTGAACCAGTTCGTGATCCTGCCCAGCTTTCTCGAACTCGAGCGTCAGCTGGCGGAGCGCAACACGCAGCGCGCCGTCGAGGCGGTCCATCGCGATCTCGAAGTCTTGAGCACGAACGTCACAGCCTGGGCATGGTGGGACGAGAGCAAGCGCTACATGGAGGGCGCAAACTCGGGATTCGTCGAGCGCGAGCTGAGCGCCGAGCCCGTGGCGAGCGCCGAAGTCAGCTACATGGGCTTCTACCGGAGCGACGGGACCCAGGTCATTCATCGCGCTCCGATCCTCGAGCAAGCCGGAGGCGCGGACCTCGGCGTTCTGGAGGATGCGTCGCTGCCCGCAAGCCATCCTTTGCTGCAGCACCCCGACTTGCGCGGTGACGCCAAGGGGTTGGTGAGCACACCGAGCGGCCCGATGCTCGTCGCTTCACGGCCGATCATTACCTCGAGCGGAGCGGGACCTGCCGCCGGCGTGCTCATCTTCGGCCGCATGTTCGATGCCACCACCGTCGAGCGAATCGCCGACCAATACAAGCTCGACCTAACTATCGCGCCGGCGACCGCCGCGCCGGCGCTCAGCAGTGTCGAGCGCTCTGTTGCGCTGGCAGGAACAGGTGAGCCCAAGAGCCTCACACCGATACGCATCGAGCAGGTCGGGGAGAAGCTCGTCGGTGAAGCGACGATCGCTGATTTCACCGGCGCTCCGATCCTCACGCTTCACGTCGCGACGCCCAGTGAGATCTCTGCGCGCGGTGAACGGGCTTCTCGCTTCGCGCTGCTGACGTTGTGCGCAGTCGCGCTCACGGTGCTCGGCGTGATGCTCAGCCTGCTTCACGTCACCGTGCTGAGTCCGATCGCGAATCTCACCGCTCACGCGGTGGACGTGGGGACGAACGACGCCTTGCACAAGCGCCTGACGCTCGACCGCACGGACGAGCTCGGTGTGCTGGCCACCGAGTTCAATCGCATGACGGATCACTTGGTCGAGGCGCGCCAACGCCTGGTAGATCAGTCGTTCGTCCTGGGGAAAGCGGACATGGCCGCCGGCATCCTCCACAACCTCGGAAACGCCGTCACGCCTATTACGGTCCGGCTCAACACGCTGACTGATCAAATGAAGGATGCCCCGCTCGACGACCTGGATCGAGCGATGGCCGAACTCGAAGACGAGACCACCACTCCGCAGCGGCAAGCCAGTCTGAGGCGTTTTGTCGACATTGCGAACGTCGAGATGGCCGCACTAATGCGCAGTGTCAGAGCGGACATCGTGAACGTCGCCGGGCAGGTGGAGCACGTTCAACAGATCCTCGCGGAGCAAGAGCGCTACAGCCGCGCAGGAGGCGTTGGGGAGGCCGTCGATATTGCGCAGATCGTTCGGCAGGTCGCGAACGGGCTCGACCCGGAGTTCCAGCAGATCGCAGTTATCAAGCTCGACCCGAGTGTGCGCGCGATCGGTGCGGTGCGCGGTCCGCGCGTCGAGATCCAGCAGGTCGTCGGAAACTTGATTCTGAATGCGGCGGAGTCGATCCGCAGCCACTGCATCTCCGATGGCCGCATCGCGGTCAGCGCGACACGCGAAGACAAGAACGGGAGAGCGCAGACACACCTCGTGTTCCAGGACAATGGCTCGGGGATCGACCCGTCGGACCTCGGACGAATCTTCGAGCGCCGCTTCTCGACCAAGAAGCGAGGCTCGGGCCTTGGGCTGCACTGGAGCGCAAACGCGGTGGCGGCCATGGGCGGCGCTCTGTTCACGGAGAGCTCCGGTATAGGCCAGGGAGCAACCGTGCATTTGATTTTGCCGCTCGCCGAGAACGACGAGCCTGCTGCCGGCTCTGAAGGCATGCGATGAGCACGCCCGCGCTCGACGCGACGATCCGCATCCTCGTCGTCGACGACGAACGTCCGATTCGTGAGGCCTACCGCGAGCTGCTCGCTTCACGCCGCTCGAGAAAGCCGAGCGAGGGCGACCGCCTTCGGGCGCAACTCTTCGACCGGCCAGAACCGGAGCCTAGGGCGGTGAACGCGATCGAGTTCGAGGTGCACACCGCAGACCGCGCGGAGGCGGGCGTCGAGGCCTTCCGCGCCAAGCTCGAGGCCGGCGAGCCCTTCGACGTGGTGTTCCTCGACATGCGCATGCCGCCGGGCCCCGATGGGGCTTGGGCCGCCGCGGAAATCCGCGCTCTGGATCCGAGCATCGACATCGTCATTTCAACGGCCTACTCCGACGTCGATCCAGGCGAAATCTCTGCGCGCATTCCGCCCGTGGAGAAGCTGTTCTACCTGCAAAAGCCCTTCCACGCGCACGAAGTGCGGCAGCTCGCGATCGCGTTGGGGCGCAAGTCGCGGGCCGAGGCGCAGATGCGTCGCTTGGCGTATTACGACTCGCTCACCGGCCTCGCGAATCGCGACTTGATGCGCGAGCAAATTCACAAGGCGCTCGCCTTGGCAGTGAGCAACGGGCGGCGGCTCGCGACGCTTTTCATCGACCTCAACAGCTTCAAGCGCATCAACGACACGCTCGGTCACAGCGTCGGCGACGAGGTCTTGCGAGTCACCGCGGTGCGGCTTTCCAGTGCCGTGCGCAGCTCGGACAGCCTCGCCTACGCCGGCTATGAGCCCGCGCGCATGGGGGGCGACGAGTTCCTACTGCTCCTCCCGGAGATCGCTGAGGTGCAGGATGCGGGGCTCGTCGCGGAACGCGTCGCCAAAGCGCTCTCGGCGCCGATCCGGGTGGACGGTCACGAGTTGGTCATTTCGGCGAGCATCGGGATCGCGGTCTTTCCCGAACACGGCGGCGACCTCGAGAGCCTGCTCCGCAACGCCGACCTCGCGATGTACTTCGCGAAACGCGACCGCAGCGCCGCGTTTCAGTACTTCGACGCGGCGATGAGCGCGACGGCGCTCAGGCTCCTAACGCTCGAGACCCAGCTACGCGGCGCAATCGAACGCGGCGAGTTCTCGCTCCACTATCAACCCCAGGTGAGCCTGGGCACGGGTCGCCTGACGGGCATGGAGGCGCTCCTGCGCTGGCGCAGTGCCGAGCTCGGGGAGGTCCCGCCGCTCGAGTTCATCCCGTTGGCCGAGGAGTCGGGCCTCATCAATCCGATCGGCGATTGGGTGCTGCATACCGCGTGCAGGCAGGCGAGCAGCTGGCTCGCTGCGGGTCTCGCAGTTGGGCGTATGGCGGTGAACGTCTCTGCCGTCCAGCTCACGCAACCCAACTTCGTCGAACGCGTCGAGCACGCCCTGCGAGAGAGCGCGCTCGATCCGAGCGCGCTCGAGTTGGAGCTGACCGAGAGCGCGCTGATCGCGAGCTACGAACGGGCGCGAGAGGTGCTCGCGCGCGTCAGGGCCCTCGGCGTCCAGATTTCGATCGACGACTTCGGGACCGGTTACTCGAGCTTGAACCACCTGAAGGATCTCCCGGTCGACCGCCTGAAGATGGACCGCTCGTTCATCAGCCGAATCGCCACGGACGCGCGCGAGCTCGCGATGGCCGCTGCGATCATCGCGATGGCAAAGAGCCTCGGGCTGCGAGTCACCGCGGAAGGCGTCGAGGACGACGAGCAGCTCGATCTGCTCGAGTCACAGCACTGCGACGACGCTCAGGGCTTCTTCGTAGCGCGGCCGATGCCGGCGGGAAAAGCCGAGGGATATCTCCGCACGTTCGCCTTTGCGCGCCGTGATGAGGGCAAGCCGTCATGACGCCTCGGCATTCCGCGCTGGTCGCTGCTTTTCTGCTGGCCGCGGTCGGCGTGCTTGCCGATTACTTTTTGAAGCTCGCGAGCGAGAAGGCGAACAGCGCCCAGTCCGGTTGGTTCTGGCTGGGCCTTTCGGTCTACGCGGCAATGGCGGGCGGCTGGGTGTTCGTGATGCGGCAGTTGTCGTTTGCCGAGATCGGAATCGTCTATTCCGTTTCGACGATCCTGCTGCTCACGGCGGTTGGGACGTTGGTGCTTCGCGAAGCGCTGCACACGCACGAGATGTTAGGCGCAGCGCTAGCGGTCGGAGCGCTCGTTCTGCTCGCGAGGTTCAACTGATGTGGAAAGCGCGTGGCGCGGCTGTGCGTGTCGGCAAGAGCCCACACGGCTTGGGGTTGTTCGCAGCCGCCCGCGTCCGTGCCGGCGCCGCGATCCTGGTCTTCACCTGCGAAGTGGTAGATCTCGAAGACGTGCTCTCCAGCGGCCGCGACGAGTGTTATCCGCTGCAGATCGGCGCTTCGACCTATCTCGACCTCGACGCGCGCAGCCGCATGGTCAACCACAGCTGCTCGCCGAACGCAGGAATGCGCTCCGATCGCTTCCTGACCGCCCTTCGCGACATCTCCAGTGGCGAAGAGATTTGTTACGACTACTCGAGCACGATGAGCGAGCGGCGCTGGACGATGAACTGCAATTGCGGCGACGCGAGCTGCCGGGGAATCGTCGGCGACTTTCGCGATCTCCCGATCTCGCAGCAGCAGCACTACCTGCGGCTCGGGATCGTGCAGTCCTTCATCGTCGAAGAGTTCTGGCGGGCGGCTGGCGTAGGCGACCCAGAGAAAACCTCGGTGGCTGCGGCCGGCCTGAAATGAGCCTCTCGGGCGGATGCGGCTGTCGCTAGGGCTGGGGCAGCGCCACGAGCTCGGCCTGCCAACCGGCAGCTTCGATCGCCGGCAGCGCCTCGGCTGCGTCGCGCACGCCCGCGAACCCGCTCAGCACGATGTCGTAACGCTTCGCCCCCGCCCACTCCCAGGCGACCACCCGCGCGCGCCTGCCCGCGACCTCGCCTAATTCTTCGCTGAGCGCTTCAGCATCCGCGCGCGTGGTGCGCGTCGCCACGCGCAGCGCCCAGCCTTCGCCCTGCAGCGCTCCACCGCGCGCCAGCGCGCGCTCGTGCGCAGTGCGCAGGCGAATCGTGTCCGCCAGCCGCTCGTCCGCACTGCGCGCGATGCTCGCCT
>JANNRF010000327.1:0-4457 GCA_031401135.1 Deltaproteobacteria bacterium
TCCGCCCGCAGCTGTTACGGCTGCGGCCGTCTCCGCGACCGTGCCGCCGAGCGGGTGCGCGCCGGGCTTGGTCGAGCGGCCCGTCACGTAGACCGTGGCGCCCAGCGCGCCAAGCTCGATCGCGCAGCCTTTGCCGATGCCACGCGAGGCGCCGGTGACGATTGCGACTCGGTCGCGCAGGTCCGACATGACGCGCGAGAGAGTGCCGCGGTGGGAGCGGTGCGACCAGCGAGCGTATGAAGTCGGGTTAGTTAGTCGCGCGCCGCGCGCTTGCGTCGGCTGAGCGCCGCGAGCCCAACCAGGCCGGCACTGAGCAATGCGGCTGTGCCCGGCTCGGGCACCGCGAGCGATCGCACGAGATTCGGCTGGTCGAACGTCGCGGTCATCGTCGAGAACGCGTCCGCGAAACGCGCGTCGCCTGCGGCCCAGGCCGACAGCTTCTGCCAAACGTAGAACTGCTCGCCCGGCTGCACGGCGAAGGTCAGCGTCGTCGTGAGTGTGCTCGTGCCGCTGGCGGTGGTTCTGAGCGTGTTTTGGTCGAGAGCCTTGGCGACCGGATGTGGGATGTCGAACTGGAGGGCGCCGAGGTCAGAGGTGAAGAAGTAATCGGCGGGCTCGAACACAGCGACCGAAGCGAAGAGCCCGGTCTGAAACGTCGGGTCCGCCGGAGAGTTCGCGATGCTGCCCGTCATCGTGAACGTGATCGAGAGATTCGTCGGGCTCGAGCCGATGTATTGGAACAAGTCCGACGCAAACGCTTCGGTGAAAGCGGATGCGTCGGTGACACCGGGTTGATTCGACGTGCTGCCCGTGAGCACCGCGCGCGCTCGGAGCACCGCTGGCGCCGCGACCGCTCCGAACTGAAGCGCCGCAGAGGCTTCGGCGACGCCGCGATTCCACGGCCCGGTGCCGCGCGAGTCGAGCTGCGTGGCGTCGTCGACCAAACTGTGGGTGACGGGCGCCCCGCCCTCGGGCGAGCCACTAACAGGATCTACCGGGCCGTCTGCGTCGAAGCTGAAGTTGTTCTGGCCGCCGCTCGGGAACATGTCGCCGAGCGACACGGATGTCTGGGTCCCCCAGAGCGGAACGCCCTGCGCAGATGTCGCGAGTGCAAGACCTAGGGCGATGGAGCTCAGCGTCCGGCGCAGCATGGTGAAACCTCCTGGCTCCGCGGGCGAGCCGCACTTACCTGGTACCACGGGAGTGGCGTCGTCGGGGCTGAAGTGGCGCGGCGTCGTCAATTCTGACGACAACGTCTTCAGCGCAGGTCGTGCCAGAGCGCAGCCTAATCGTCGGCGCGCACGATCCCTTGCTGCAGCGCCTCGTAGGTCGCCTCGCTGCGCGAATGGACGGCGAGCTTGCGGTAGATGCGGCGCACGTGAGTCGCCACCGTGGTGGACGAGATGTCGAGCAGGCGCGCGATCTCGTCGTAGCTGAAGCCCTTCACGATCGCGCGCAGCACTTCGAGCTCGCGCTCGGTGATGCGCACTTCGGACGGCTGCTCGGGCCGTTTGCCGCGCAGCGCGCCGAGCAGGTAGCGCGCGATCGACGGGCTGATCGGCGAGCCGCCGCGGAGGACCTCGCGCAGCGCGAGCGCGATCTCGATGCCGCTGTCGCTCTTCAGCAGATAGCCGAGCGCGCCCGCGCGAATCGCCTCGACCGCGTGCTCTTCGTCGCCGAACACCGTGATGACGAGCGGCAGCGTGCTTCCGCCCGCGCTGGCTGCCCGGATCAGCTCGATTCCGCTGCCGTCGGGCAGGCCGAGGTCGGTGAGCAGCAGCGCGGGCTCATGGCGCCGCAGCGCAGCCAGCCCGCCCGCGAGCGTGGCCTCGCTCGCGACGACGTGGAACTCGCTCGCGGCGCCGATCGCGCGCGCGAGGTGCTCGCGCGTCGCGGCGTCGTCCTCCACCAGCACGACCGTGTGCGGCATTGGCGGGCAGCCTACTCCGCACCGGGCAGCGCTTCCGCTGGCGCTTGTCGTCGATTCCGACGACCCGCGCGCGCGCCGGGGCTGGAGGCGGCGCGATAGCTTCGCCGCGTGAACCGAACGGCCGGCGCGGCGTCGCTCGCAATCTTCCTCGTGCTCGCGAGCGCGTGCGCCGATCACGGCCGCCGGGTCGAGCTGACTGAGGCCGAGCTTTGGATCGGCCGCGCCGCGCAGCTGCCGGGCGATGGGGCCGCGTGGAAGCCTGTGCGACTGCCCGATCGCTGGCCGGCCGAACGCAGACGCATCGCCGTCGAAGGCTGGTACCGGTTCGCGGTCGCTCCGCCGGCGGATCAGGCCGAGCCCTGGGCGCTGTTCGTGCCCCGCATCTACCCGAACGGCGCCTTCTTCGTGAATGGCGTCGCAATCGGAGCGGGCGGGAGGATGCAGCCTCCGATCTCGCGCAACTCCTTTCGCCCGCTCTGCTTCGTGATTCCGCCCAGCGCCTGGCGAGCCCGTGATAACTGGATTCAGGTGCACTTCGCGGGAACGCCCGGCTCGCTCGGCCGCTTAGAGCCGATCTTCGTCGGCCCCGCCGGCGAGCTTCTCGCCGATGCCGAGCTCATGCGCTTCTTCCACATGACGCTGCCGCAGCTTTCCGCGCTGCTGTGTCTCGTGCTCGCCGCAGCGATCGCCATGACACCGCCGATTCGGCTGGGCGGACAACTCTGGTTCGCCGCGGGCCTCGTCTGCATTGCCTTGACGACTCTGAGCGCGTTTCTCCCCGACGCGCCGCTCCCCAATCGGATGGTCGAGTGGATCGTCGGTAGCGCGCTGCCCTGGGCGGGGCTGTGCTTCGCGATCGGGGTGTGCAGGCGTTGGGGCCTCCGGCTGCCGGCCGAGCGCGCTTGGCTCACGGCGTATGCCCTGGCCGCGATGGCGTTCGCCGCGCTTCCCGCGTTGCATGTCGGCCGGGTCTGGGTCCCGTGGATGGCGGCGACTGTGGGGCTCGCGGCGTTCACGGCCGCGCGGCTAATGCTCGACGCGTGGCGCAACCGGGCGCGCTGGTTGGCTTGGGCCGGCCTCGCCGGCATCGCTGCCGGGCTTCTCGATCTCGCGCTCAACGCGCTCGGAGCCAATGCCGTACACGGAGCCTTCGCCGCACTCGTTCCCGTGCTGTTCGTGCTCGGCTTCGGCGGCTCACTCCTGGTTACGCTGCTGAGCGCGCTGCGCGAGAGCGACGTACTGAACCGCACGCTGGACGCGCGCGTCGCCGAGCGCGAGCGCGACCTCGCCGTCAGCTACGAGCAGCTGCGCGGCGCCGAGCGCGAGCGCGCACTCTCCGAGGAACGCGCGCGCCTGATGCGAGACGTGCACGACGGCACTGGCGGCAAGCTCGTGACCGCGCTCTCCCTGCTGAGAAGCGGGCTTGCTGCGCCGGCGGAGCTCGAGGAGACGCTCGCCGACGCGCTCGACGACTTGAATCTCACGATCCATTCGGTCCGGCCCGGGGCGTCCGATCTGCCGGGCGTGCTCGGATTGTTACGCCCGCGGCTCGACCGCCAGACGCGCCAGCACGGCCTACGCCTCCACTGGGCGATCAGCGATGCGGGCGAAGGCCGCGACCTCTCGCCCGAGCGCGTGATGCACGTGATTCGCATCGTGCAGGAGTCCGTGTCCAATGCGCTGCGCCACGCCGGCGCCTCGCAGCTGCGCATCGCGAGCGGCGGCGGCAACGGCGAGACCGCGTGGTTCGAGATCGCCGACGACGGCCGCGGCGGCGCCGAGCCGCGCGTGGACGGACGCGGACTCGCAAACCTCGCGCAGCGCGCCGAGTTGTTGGGCGGGCGCCTCGAGCTGCACTCGGATGCGACCGGCACTCGCGTGCGCGTCACGCTGGATGGCGCGGCGCTCGGCCGCGCATCCTCCTGAGCGGGCGCGGGCGCGGCTTCCGCTGGCGCTCGCGCAGGAGCAGCTTCTCGACGTCCGCCTCCACCCGCGTGCCCTTAAAGAAGTCCGGATTCAGCCGCGTGTAGAAGCGCACCGGATTCGCGAACACGAAATCGCGGAACGCGCGCGCGTCGATCAGCCCGTGCTCCACGAGCTCGAACGCTTCACCGAGGATCCCCGTCATGTCGGGCACATCCCAATGCCCGAGGTCCGAGCTGAACATCGCGTTCAGCTTTGCGCCGAGCGGATTCATGCGTGCGTTGAACGCGAGGGCGACGCCGGCGTCGTCCGCCTCGCAGCCGAAGAAGAAGCTCGGCACGAACTTGTCGCGGATGTCTTCAGCGCGCTGGATTCCGCACGCCTCCCATTCGTCGAGCAGCGGCGGCACCGGCTCCAACTTCGTGAACGCCTCGATCAGCCCCGGCACGTCCTTGTGGAAGTGCGCGTCGCCGTACTGCGCGAACAGTCTCGCCACCAGCGCCACGTCGATGTGCGCCGGGTCGAGGTGCGAGATCGTCTTGTTATTGCGCTTCGCCCAATGCCCGAGCAGATCCGCGTACAGCTGACACGCCCACGACACGCC
>JANNRF010000328.1:0-35573 GCA_031401135.1 Deltaproteobacteria bacterium
CGTCGCACCGGCCGTGGAGCCTGCCTTCGACGCTTACGCGGAGGGAGAGATCCTGACGCGCATCGGCCAGGCGCTCGGCCTAACAGGCTTCGCGCCGGGTTGGGCGTATGACGCGCGCGAAGTATCGAAGCTGATCGGCGAGATCGTGCCCGCGTTCGCGGGCCGCGACATCGATTCCGTCGGCCCCGAAGGCCTGCCGCTCGCGGGCGCGGGAGCGCGCTGAATGGAGTGGCAAGTCGTCTTCAAGCTGCTCTTCATCGTGCTCGTGATCATGGCGGCGTTTCTGCCCCTGATTACTTGGGTCGAGCGCAAGCAGAGCGCCGTCATGCAAGACCGCATCGGCGCCAACCGCGCCAATGTGCTGGGCATTACGGCCCTCGGCTTGCTGCACCCCGCCGCCGACGTGCTCAAGCTGCTCACGAAAGAGGACGTCGTCCCCGCCGGCGCCAACCGCTGGATCCACCAGCTCGCGCCGATCATCGCGCTCGTGCCCGCGATCATCACGCTCGCGGTGATCCCCTACGGCGGCATCTACCAGTTCGACGGCTGGCAGCTGAACCTCGTCGTCTCCGACATCGATTGGGGAATGCTCTACGTGTTCGCGGTCGGCTCGATCGCGACCTACGGCGCCGTAATGGCTGGCTGGGCGAGCAACTCGAACTGGGGCTTGCTCGGCTCAATGCGCGCGTCGGCGCAGATGATCTCCTACGAAGTCACGATGGGGCTCTCGCTCGTGGGCCTGTTCATGTGCTTCAACTCGCTGCGCCTCACGGATATCTCGCTCGCCCAGGACACCAGTTTCCGCTTGTTGGGGTTCCTCGAGCACTTCGGTCTCGTCGCGCAGCTGCCGGGCTTCCTCAATTACCTGACGCTCCCGCAGTGGGGAATCTTCCTGCAGCCGCTCGGCTTCATTCTGTTCCTCACCTGCATCATGGCCGAGAACAAGCGCCCGCCCTTCGACGCGCCGGAAGGCGAGAGCGAACTCGTCGCCGGCTACCACATGGAATATTCCGGCATGCGCTTCGGCCTGTTCTACACGGCCGAGTTCCTGGAAGTGCCGGTGATCGGCATGATCGTCACCTCGCTCTTCCTCGGCGGCTGGGCGATCCCGTGGCTCTCGCAGCCCGAGATCATCGGCGGCCTAACACCGCTGCTCGGCGTCACGTTCGCCACCGTGCTGTGCATGGTGCTGCACGTGGTCGCGTTCCTGGTGAAGGTGATCGTGATGATCTGGCTGCAGATGGCACTGCGCTGGACGCTGCCGCGCTTCCGCTACGACCAGGTCATGGATTTGTGCTGGAAGATGATCCTGCCGCTCTCGATCGCGAACGCGTTCATTACGGGCGGCGTGATCCTGTTCATGGAGCGCGGCGCATGAGACGCTCGACGATCACGCAGCCCCAACAGGCGGCTCAGCTGCGACGCGCAGCGTCGTCAGCTGCAGCAGCCCATCGCGATGCGCGGGCCCACCGGGATCCAGCCGCGCATCTCTCCTCCGCATCCGCGCTGACGCTGGAACGGAGGCAGCCTTGGTGATAGGCCTCTTCTATTTCTTCGCGTTCATCGCCATCGCCGGTGCGCTTGGCATGCTGCTCAACACGAAGAACACCGTGGCCGGCGCGCTCTCGCTCGTGGTCACCATGTGCTCGCTCGGCGCGATCTACGTGCAGCTGGGCGCCTACCTAATTGGCGCGCTGCAGATCATGGTCTACGCCGGCGCGATCCTCGTGCTGATCCTGTTCGTGGTGATGCTGCTCAACCTGCGCCACGACGATTTCGGAGCCACGGGGCTGCTAAAGCCAGTCGTCGCGACGCTCGCCGCGCTCGCGCTCGGCGCCGGCTTCTTGTCATTATTGCCCGGCGCGTTCGGCCCGCCCCAAGAAGTCGCCGCGGGCTTCGGCGGCTACCGCGCCGTCGGCACGGAGCTCTTCACCGATTACCTGCTCGCCTTCGAAGTCACCTCGCTGCTGCTGCTCGCGGCGATGATCGGCGCGGTGATCCTCGCCAAGCGAAAGATCGACTGACCATGATTCCCATCACTCACGCAGTCGCACTCTCCGGAATCCTGTTCCTGCTCGGCGTGCTCGGTGCGCTCACGCGCCGCAACCTGATCGCGGTGCTGATGTCCGTCGAGCTGATGCTGAACGCGGTGAACCTCGCGCTGGTCGCGTTCTCGCGGCAGTGGGGCAATCACGGGGGCCAGCTGTTCGTGCTCATGGTGATCGTGGTGGCGGCCGCGGAAGTCGCGGTCGGCCTCGGCATCGTGCTCTCGCTGTTCCGCAACCGCGAATCCGTGAACGTCGACGACGCGAGCTTGCTGAAATGGTAGAAGCAACGCAGAGCGAAATGATCCGCTGGGTGCCGCTGTTGCCGCTGCTCGGCGCCGTCGTGCATGGCCTCTTGCTCGCGTTCTTTCGCAGGCCGCTCGGCCGCACGCTCACGATCGCGCTCTCTTGCGGCAGTGTGATCGCTTCGTTCGTGCTCTCGCTCCTGCTAGTCGTCGAGCTCACGCAGTTGCCGGCCGGTTCGCGCGTGATGACGGATTCGATGTTCGCGTGGATCGGCACTGCGAGCTTCAGCGCCGACGCCGCATTCCTGCTCGACCCGCTCTCGGCCGTAATGATTCTCGTCGTCACAGGCGTCGGCTCGCTGATCCACGTCTACTCGATTGGCTACATGGACGACGACCACCGCGAGGATCGCGGTTTTGCGCGCTTCTTCTGTTACCTGAACCTGTTCACCTTCTCGATGCTGATGCTGGTGCTCGGCGACAACTTGTTGTTGATGTTCCTCGGCTGGGAAGGCGTCGGCGTCTGCTCCTACCTGCTGATCGGCTTCTGGTACTCGGATAAGTGGAACGCTTATTGCGGTAGCAAGGCGTTCATCGTGAACCGCATCGGCGATTTCGGCTTCCTGCTCGGGCTGTTCCTGCTGTTCTGGTCGCTCGCGGACGCCGGCCACGCGGCGATCGCATTCCGCGACATCCAGCCCGCTTTCGAACACATCGCCGCCAACACGGTGATGTTGCCGAGTTGGCTGAGCTTCCTGCCGGGCTTCCCCGAGTGGAATCTCGCCACCTTGATTGGCCTCTGTTTCTTCGTCGGCGCCGCCGGCAAGTCCGCACAGCTGCCGCTCTACGTCTGGCTGCCCGACGCGATGGCCGGCCCCACGCCGGTTTCCGCGCTGATTCACGCTGCCACGATGGTGACCGCGGGCGTCTACATGGTTTCGCGCATGAGCTTCATCTACGCGGCGGCGCCGGGTGCCTCCGCGTTCATCGCCTGGACGGGCGCAATAACAGCCGTGTTCGCGGCGACCATCGCGATCGCGCAGACCGACATCAAGAAGGTGCTCGCGTACTCCACCGTCTCGCAGCTCGGCTTCATGTTCATTGCGGCCGGCTGCGGCGCGTTCTCGGCCGCGATCTTCCACCTGGTCACCCACGCGTTCTTCAAGGCCCTGCTGTTCCTTGCCGCCGGCAGCGTGATCCTCGCGATGCACCACGAGCAGGACACGGACAAGATGGGCGGCCTGCGCAAGCTGCTGCCGATCACGCACAAGGTGTTTGCCTTCGGCGTCGCAGCGATTGCGGGCGCGCCGTTCCTGTCGGGTTTCTTCTCGAAGGACGAGATCCTGCTGGCCGCGAAGCTCTCGCACATCCCTGGGCACGAGGCGCTCTACGCGATCGCCCTCGGCACCGCAGGCATTACGGCCTTCTACATGTGCCGGCTGCACTTCCGCACGTTCCTCGGCGAATCGCGCGCCTCGGCGCAAGTGCGCTCCCACGTGCACGAGCCCGCGCGCACCATCACGGTGCCGCTGATCATCCTCGCGCTGCTCTCGATCTTCGGCGGCGAGGTGTTAGGCCCCGCGACGGCGCTCGACCCCGCGATCGCGCTCGGCTGGCTCGACCCCGAGCAGGGCAACGCCTTCGCGCGCTTCCTCGGCCCGGTGCTCGCGAACGCGCAGCACGAGGTGACGCACGCCGAGGAGCGCTGGCTGGCCGTCTCGTCGGTCGCGGTCGCGGGGATCGGCGCGCTGCTGGCGGTCTGGATGTACTTGCTCAGCCCCGGTGTGCCGGTCGCGATTCGTAAATCGCTGAGCGCCGTGCACGCGCTCGTCGTCAATAAATATTACGTCGATGAACTCTACGACCGCGTCTTCGTGCGCCCGCTGGTCGCCATCTCCGACCGCGTGCTCTACCGCTTCATCGACGCCGGCCTGATCGACGGCGTGCTCGTGAACGGCTCCGCGGCCACCCTGCGCGGCATTACGAACGGCCTGCTCAAGTACGCACAATCGGGCTTCGCGCAGAGTTACCTCGCCTGGATGGCGCTCGGCACCGCGGCGCTGGTCGTCTACCTCGCGACGAGGGCGGCCTGATGTTCGACGGGCAGCTCGTCACGATCGTCTCGTTCCTGCCGCTGGCCGCAGCGCTCGCGCTGATCGTCCTGAACCAGGCCGCGCGCGCTGCTGGCAGCGAGCTCTCCGCCACGGTCTGGAAAAGTGCCGGGCTGCTCGCGAGCCTCGCCACCTTCGCGATCTCGCTGCTGCTCTGGACTCGTTACGACACGGCCAGCGCCGACTACCAGTTCGTCGAACACACGCCTTGGCTCGCAGAGTGGGGCGTCAACTACTACGTCGGTATCGACGGCATCAGCTTGTTATTGATCCTGCTGACGACGTTCCTGCAGCCGATCGTGCTGATCGCCTCGTGGAACGACATCAAGCACAGCCTCAAGTCCTACGTGTTCTTCATGCTCGCGCTCGAGACGGGCATGATCGCCACCTTCGCCGCGCTCAACCTGTTCCAGTTCTACCTGTTCTGGGAACTGATGCTGATCCCGATGTACTTCATCATCGGTATCTGGGGCGGCCCGCGGCGCGTCTACGCCGCGATCAAGTTCTTCCTGTTCACGATGGCCGGCTCGCTGCTCATGCTGGTGGCGATGCTGGTCGTTTACCGGCTCCACTTCGCGCAGTTCGGTGTGCTGACGCTCGATCTCGTCGCGCCGCCGGGCACCACGCTGCCAGGCCTGCTCGACACGAACATTCCGATGATCGACCCGGTCTGGTGGCAGACGCAGCCGTGGCTGTTCGCCGCGTTCGCGCTCGCCTTCGGCATCAAGGTGCCGGTGTTTCCGTTCCACACCTGGTTGCCCGACGCGCACGTCGAGGCGCCCACCGCGGGCTCCGTAATTCTTGCCGGCGTGCTGCTCAAGATGGGCACTTACGGTTTCGTGCGCTTCGCGCTGCCGCTGTTCCCGGGCGCCGCGGTGGAGTTCGCGCCGCTCATCTTCGGCCTCGGCCTCGCAGGCATTCTGTACGGCGCGCTGGTGGCGATGGTGCAGAAGGACATCAAGCGGCTCGTCGCGTACTCGTCCGTCGCACACCTCGGCTTCGTCATGCTCGGCACCTTCGCGCTGAACGATGAAGGCCTGAAGGGCGCGGTTCTGCAGATGGTCAACCACGGGCTCTCGACGGGCGCGCTCTTCTTATTGGTGGGAATGCTCTACGAGCGCCGCCACACGCGAGAGATCAGCGCGTTCGGCGGCATCGCGAAGCCGATGCCCGTGTACGCGGCGATGTTCGGCATCGTGACGATGTCGAGCATCGGCTTGCCCGGCCTGAACGGTTTCGTCGGCGAGTTCTTGATTCTGTTAGGGACGTTCCGCGCGAGCCCGTGGGTCGCATCGATCGCCACCTTCGGCGTCGTGCTCGCCGCGGTTTACATGCTCTGGATGTATCGCCGCGTCGTGTTCGGCCCGGTCGAAGTGCCTGAGAACCGCGGGCTGATCGACCTCGACCTGCGTGAGAAGCTCGTGATGGCGGCGATGGTGATTCCGATCGTCTGGATCGGCGTCTACCCGCAGCCGCTGCTGACGCGGCTCAGCGCGCCCGTCGGCGAGATTCTGCGCGTGATGGAGGCCAAGCGCGCGCCGGTGGCAGAGGTTGCCGCGAGCACGCTGCCCGGCCGCGTCGAGTTCGGCACCGAAGTGCAGGCGAGCGCTACGGAGGCGCGGCGATGATTCCCGCACCCGTGCTCGATCTCGGCGCCGCGCTGCCGCTGATCTTGATCGCCGCCGGCGCGTTCCTCGTGCTCGCGCTCGACCTGTTGTTGGGCGCGCGCGACGGCGAGGCGCTGAAGTACGCGAAGAGCACCTACCTGATGCTCGCTTCGTGCGCCGTGCTCGGCGTCGTGATCTGGGCGGCCGCCTCCGCCTTCGGCGCGGGCCTCACGCGCGAGTTCAGCCCCGAGCACCCGATGTTCCAGCTCGATCGCCTGGCAAGCTTCGGCATCGCGCTGGTCAGCCTCGGCACGCTGCTCTCGCTGCTGCTCTCGCCTTATTATTTGAAGGAGATCGGCGTCCAGCACGGCGAGTACTACGCGCTCATCCTGCTCGCGACGAGCGGCATGGTGCTCTTGGTCGGCGCTGTTGATCTGGTGAGCGCGTTCCTCGGCATCGAGCTGCTCAGCATCCCGATCTACGTGCTCGCGGGCTTCGACCGCCGCAAGCTGCGCAGCAACGAATCCGCGCTGAAGTACTTCCTGTCCGGCGCATTCGCGAGCGCGATCCTGCTCTACGGCATGGCGCTCGTGTACGGCGCGACCGGCGACACGAGCTACGCCGGCATTCGCGAGGCGTTCGATGGCACCGACCCGCTCGGCGTGATCGGCCTCGGTCTGATCCTCGTCGGTTTCACGTTCAAGATCTCCGCGGTGCCGTTCCACCAGTGGACGCCCGACGTTTACGAGGGCGCGCCGGCTTCAGTGACCGCCTACATGTCGGTGACGGTGAAGGCTGCGGCGTTCGTCGCGCTGATCCGGCTCGCGCACGCCACGTTCGGCCCGCTCGACGGCACGACCCCGGTGATCGCAGGCGGCGTCGGGAGCGTGCTGTGGGTGCTCGCCGTCGCGACGATGATCGTCGGCAACCTGATGGCTGTGATTCAAGAGAACGTCAAGCGCATGCTCGCGTACTCGAGCATTGCGCACGCCGGCTATCTGCTGATCGCGCTCGTGGCTCCGTCCGCTGAGTCGTACCAGGCGTTGTTGTTCTACTTGCTGGCCTACCTGTTCCTGAACCTCGGCGCCTTCGGCGTGATCGTCTCGCTCACCCATCGCGGCCACGACGCCGACCGCTTCGAGGAGTACGCCGGCCTCGCGAAGCGCCGCCCCGCGCTCGCGGCCCTAATGACTCTGTTCCTGATCGGCCTGGCAGGCATCCCCGGCACCGCCGGCTTCGTCGCGAAGTTCCGCATCTTCATGACGGCCGTTCAGCAGGACCAAGTGCCGCTGGTCGTGATCGCGGTGTTCACGAGCCTCGTGTCCGTCTACTACTACCTGCGCCTTCCCGTCCTCATGTACATGCGCGAACCCGGCGACGCCGCCGGCCGCCTGCGCCTCTCCGCCGGCGAGTTCGCCGCGCTCGCGGTCTGTGCGACCGCCGTCGTCGTGCTCGGCATCCTCCCTAATAATGGCCCTGAAGACGCGCTCTCCTGGCTGCGCGCCTTCGACTGGACCCGCGAATCCATCGCCGCGCTGCACAAGTAACCAGACCGGGGACGTTCATACTGGTTGGTTACTTGCGGGGACACTCTTGCCCCTGCCTGCCGCTGCCGATCGTCGCGCGCTAGTTTGCTGCGCCTCACCCCGCCTCGGTCCCTGAGGCGCTTCACATGCCCCGCATGCCCCGTCGCGACGCCCCCGGCGTCATCCATCACGTAACACTTCGCGGCGTCGGCCAATGCGACATCTTCCGCGATGACCATGATCGCGCGAACCTGATCGATCGCCTCCGCCTCGTGATGCGAGAGTGTGGATTGACACTTCTCGCTTTCGCGTTCATGTCGAATCACGTGCACCTCGTCGTGCAAACCGGCTCCATCCCCCTCGCGCGCGCAATGGCGCGCATCGCCACGGGCCACGCCCTTTACTTCAACCGACGACATCAGCGGGTCGGCCACCTCTTCCAGAACCGGTACAAGGCCCGGCGGATCGAGGACGACGCTCATCTCCGGAACGCGATCCGGTACGTGCACGTGAACCCGCTAGAGGCTGGGATCGTCGGCAGCCTCGCGGCGCTGGAGAAGTTCGAGTGGACAGGCCACGCGATTCTGGTGAGTGGGCGCCACTCGGACGTCCTCGACGTGCCGCCGCGCTCGCGCCGTTCGGCGATTCGCTCTAGAGCGCCCGAATCGCCCTGCGCGAATTCATGCGCCACTGGAAGACAGAGCTGCCGCCCGCGCCGGCGTCTCCGCCCGCTCGGCTTCGGTTGCCTCAGCTTGAAGCCGAACTCGCGACCGTCGCGGCAGAGTTCGGGGTGGATCCGAGCGACATCGCGAACGGGTCGCGTCGCAAAGAGGTGAGCCGCCCGCGCGCCGAAATTGCGCGCCGAGCGTTCTCGCTACACCGCCTCCCGGCGCGCGAAGTGGCGCTGTGGCTGGGCGTCACGCACCCCGCGGTGTTGCGGGGTGCGGCGCGTGCGGCGCGCGATCATCGACCAAGGGTGTCCCCGTAAGTAACCAACCAGTATGAACGTCCCCGGTCTGGTTACTTCTGCTTCCGCTTCAGCACTCGGACTTCGCCGCGCCGCACCGTGAGGTGCTCGGTGTCGAATAGTTCCATCAGCGGGACGGCGAACTTGCGGGTGGTGCCGATTAGGTCTTTGTAAGCGGCGGTGGCGATCTCGCCGTGCGCGGCGAGGTGCGTGACGAGCTTCGCGCGTACTTCGGCGACCGTGGGCGCGTCGAACCAGAGATCGCCCGGCGCGCGCACCAGGGCGCCTTCGCGCTCGAGATGCGCGAGCACTTCGCGCAGCGTGGCGGCGTCTGCTGCGAGCATCGCCTCCCACTCGCGCAGCGTGCGCGGCTCGAGGCCCGCGGCACGCGCGCTCTCGCGGACCTGCGCCGCGAGCACTTCCTCACGTGGGGAGAGCCGCGGCGCGAAGGCCGCGCTGCGCACGAGATCGTCCGCGAGCACGAGCTCGCCGCTGCTTGCGAGCGCACTGAGCACGCTCTCGAAGAGCGCGAGCGCTGCGTTATCAGGGAGCGCGCCGCGCAGCGCGCCCTTGGACATGCCGGGCTTGATCGGGTTCGCGCTGTGGAACGCGTCAAGCGTGGCGAGCACGCGCCGCGCTGCCTCTCCGAGGGCGCCGCGCGCGGCATAACACTCGCTGCCCAGCGCGGCGATCTCCGTGCGCTCTTCGCTCACCGCGAGCGCCGCATCGAGTTCGGCACCCGGCATGCCAGTTTGCTGCAGCAGCGCTGTGCGCGAGATGCCCGCGAGCCCCGCGCGCACGACGCGCAGCGCGAGGCCCTGCTCGGCGCTCCCGCTCGCGAGCACTGCGAGGCCCGCCGCAAGCTGCGGATCGCTGCGGCGCCGGCGCGGCGGCGCGACATCGAGCACCAGCCCGCCGCCAAGGGTCGCGCCCGACGAGAAGCCGCGCACGACGAAGCGGTCGCCGGGCAGCAGTGCGAGCGCGCCAGCATCGAGATGCACGCGCGCATCCACGCGCGTGCCGGGTTCGAGGAGTTCGCCCCCGATCGGCGCGACGTGCGCTCGCAGCGCCGCGGTTCCGATCAGCAACTCGCACGCCACGGGCTTCGGGCCCGCGAGAGGGGCGCTGGCGAGCCAACGCAGCGAGACGTCGAAGCTAGAGGAAGCCGCGAGCGCGCCCGGCGTCGAAACGAGCATGCCGCGCGTGAGATCCGCGAGCGCGACGCCTTGCAGGTTCACCGCGCAGCGTGCGCCGGGCGCGAGCGTGGTTTCACTCGCGCCAAAGCTTTGCAACCCCCGCACCCTCGCCTGTGCGCCGCTCGGGAACAACTCGACGGCGTCGCCTGCGCTGAGCGCGCCGCCAATCAGGGTGCCCGTCACGATTGCGCCGAAGCCGCGCGATTCGAAACAGCGATCGACCCACAAGCGCGGTGGCCCGGAGCGCGGCGTGCGCGCCGATGCGGCCAGCGCAGCACCCGCGAGCGCGCCCCGCAGTTCTTCGATGCCCGCGCCCGTCGCAGCCGAAACGCGCACCAGCTCCGCGCGCGCGAGAGAGCTGCCCGCGATCAGCTCGCGCACTTCCGCTTCGGCCAGCTCCGCGACATCGGCCTCGGCGAGATCGCACTTCGTGAGCGCGATGACGCCCGCCTCGATCCCCAACAAGTCGATGATCGCGAGATGCTCGCGCGTCTGCGGCATCGCGCCTTCGTCCGCCGCGACCACCAACAGCACCAGGTCGATGCCCGTTGCGCCCGACACCATCGTGCGTACGAGACCCTCGTGCCCCGGCACGTCGATCACTCCCACGCGCAGCCCGGGGCTGAGCGTGAGCGGCGCGAAGCCGAGTTCGATCGTGATGCCGCGCGCCTTCTCCTCGGGCAGCCGATCCGTATCGACGCCCGTGAGCGCGCGCACCAGCGTGGTCTTGCCGTGATCGATGTGCCCGGCGGTGCCGAGAATTAGGCTCGGGCGGCGCGTGGTCATTCGGCGCGATCTCGCGAACGCATCGCGCTCAGCGCTGCACCGCGCTCGCGCGGCGGCGCACGGCGTCGATCTCGGCGAAGGCGGCGGCGCTCGGCACCACACGCCGCACGAGCAGGACGCCGCGGTCGCTCGGAGATTCGACGATGCGTGCCCCGCTGAGGCCGTCGCGCGGTGTGCTCGGCCCGACGACGATCACGGCGATCTCTGGCGCGCTCGCGGTCCGGTCGTTGATCGCGAAGAAATTGTCGGTGTTCGCCGCGAAGCCGGAGAGCGACGTGTACGGTGGCGTGAGTGGAACTGTTACGGCGAGCGGGTGAGCGCTCACGTCGAACACGAGGCCCGAGTAGGCGAGATCCGGGCTCGGCCGCACGATCCCGCGCGCGGCCGCGGTCGCGAGCGGCGGGTGCGCGAACTCGTTGACCGCGGCGCTCTGCAAGCGGGCCATCGCCGCGCGCATGACGAGACGGGGCAGGGCGGCAACGGCGGCGAGGTGCACGAGCGCCGCGCCTAACAGCACGCCAACGAGCCAGCGCGTCATCGGCAGGCCTCCCGCACGAGGATCGGCAGTGTCAACGCAGCGGGGTCGTCGGCCACGCTCGCAGCTGGGTTGTAGAGGCGCAGCGTCAATGAGAACTCGCCGGCGTCGCCAGCGCGGCCCGATGGAAGCCAATTGCCCGCGCTCGGTTGCGCCGCGACGCGCGCCACCCAGCTGCCGCCCGGCCCTGCGCGTTCCAAGCCTGTCTGGCTGATCGAGTAGCGGCCCACGTCATTAGGGATCAGGAAGTGATCGGCCGCATAGGCAGTGATGCTCCACCAGCGCGCGGGCAGCTCGCCGCCGGCGAGCCGGTAGTCGCAGCGCGCGCTCAGCGGCGCGCCCGCTTCGTCCGTGCTCGCGGTGAAGTAGATCGTCTCGGAGGGTGCGAGCGCGAGCAGGCCTGCGATCGAGACGCGCGCGCGTGTGTAGAGATCCGCGTCGGCGCTGCCGGTCGTCAGGTTCGTGCGCCACGGGCCGTTCGTAACGTCGCCCGCTGCGAGCCCGCCGCGCACCGCCAGGAACGCAGAGCCGAGGCCGATCGTTAGGGCCGCGAGGACGCCGAGCAGAACGCGCATGGAACGCAGCTTCGCACAGCGCGAACGCGCGGCTACTTCGCCGCGATTGTCTCGCGTCCCACATAAGGCTGAAGCGCCTTCGGAATCGCGACGCTGCCGTCAGCACGCTGGTGGTTCTCGACCAGCGCGAGGATCAGCCGCGCGTTCGAGACGGCGGTGCCGTTCAGCATGTGCGCGAACTCGTTCTTCTTGGTGGCTTTGCGGCGGAAGCGCACGCGCAGCCGGCGCGCCTGATAATCGGTGCAGTTCGACGTGCTCGAGATTTCGCCCCAACTGCCGCGCTCGCCGCGGCCCGGCATCCACGCCTCGATGTCGAACTTGCGGTAGGCCGGTGCGCCGAGATCGCCCGCGGCGATGTCCACCACGCGATACGGCAGTTCGAGCCCCTGATAGATCCGCTCCTCGATCGCGAGCAGCCGCTCGTGCATCGCGTCCGAATCCTCGGGGCGCGTGATCGCGAACATCTCCAGCTTCGTGAACTGGTGCACGCGGTAGAGGCCCTTGCTCTCGCGCCCTGCGGCGCCGGCTTCGGTGCGGAAGCAGTGCGAGATGCCGGCCATTAGGACCGGCAGCTGCTCCTCCTCCAGGATCGTGTCCGCGTACAGCCCGCCGAGCGTGATCTCGGCCGTGCCGACCAGGCACAGATCGCTGTTCGCGATCGAGTAGATCTGCGTCTCTTCGCCGCGCGGATTGAAGCCGATGCCTTCGAGAATCTCGGCGCGCGCGAGGTCGGGTGTTACGTAGGGCGTGAAGCCCTCGGCGAGCACGATCTCGAGCGCGTAGCGCTGCAGCGCGAGTTCGAGCAGCACCGCCTCGTTCTTCAGGAAATAGAACTTCGGGCCTGCGACTTTCGCGCCGCCTTGGAAGTCGAACAGATCGAGGCTCGCACCGAGCGCGAGATGATCCTTCGGAACGAACGCGAACTGCGTCGCTTCGCCGGACCTTCGGAGCTCGCGCGCGTCATCCTCGCCGCCGTCGGGCACCGCGGCGTGCAGAAAGTTCGGCAGCTCGCGCAGCTTCGCGTCGAGCTTTGCGCGCAGCCCCTCGGCTTCGGCCTCCACGCGCGCTACGGCTTCTTTCAGCGCACGCCCCTCCGCGCCGTGCTCGGCGCGCTCCTCGGGCGTGAGCTTCTTCTTGCCGCGCTCCTGATGCTCGTTGCGCCGGCGATTCGTCTCGTTCAGCTCGTGCTGCTTCGTGGCGGCCTGCGTGTGCAGCGCGATCGCGCCGTCGAGGTCCGCGCGCACGCCGCGGCGGCGGATGCTCGCGGCGATTTCATCGCGGCGACTCTCAAGACTGCGTGCATCGAGCATTATAAATTCGCCCTAATCGTTCAGGGTGTTCAACGCAGTTCGGCCGCGAAAAGATCCTTCACGCGCGCCCAGGCATCGTCAGCCGACGGCTTGTGAAAGGTGCCGCGTTGGTCGCAGAAGAAACCGTGATCGGCGGCGTCGTACACGATCACCTCGTGGCGCGTGCCAGCCTGCTCGAGGGCCTCACGCATCTGATCCACACGAGGCATCGGAATCAGCGCGTCCTTCGCGCCCATTAGACAGATCAGCTTGCCGCGGATCTTCAGCGTGCGGCTGAGCGTCGAGACTCTGCCGCCCGGGCCCTGGGGCGCCGCGATTGCGCCGCCGTAGAACGACGCCGCCGCGGCGATGTCCGTCTCGCACGCCGTCAGATAGGTCATGTGGCCGCCGATGCAGAAGCCCATCGCGCCGGTCTTCGCGGTCGTGTTCGGCTGTTTGCGCAGGAACGCGAGCGCAGCCTGCGCGTCGGTGACCATCTGCTCCGCGTCGAGAGCCATTAGGCCCTTCATGCCCGTGCCCATCCCGGCCTCGTCGTAGCCGAGCTCGATGCCGGGGTGCGTGCGATGAAAGAAATCCGGCGCGAGCGCCACGTAGCCTTCGCGCGCGACGCGATCCGCCACGTCGCGGATGTGCGAGTTCACGCCAAAGATCTCCATGTACACGATCACGCCGGGGCGCGGTGTCGTGTCTGCAGGGCGCACCAGGTAGCCGCCCATCGCGCCGCCGCCTGAAACCGGGATCTGAACGCGCTCGCTGCGAATTTCCATGGCGGAACCTCCTGTGAAGGCGCGGCACGATAGCACCGAGAATTTTCGATCGACGCAGTCGGGGCGCCGGCCGCATTGGGTGGAAAGCCCAAACGCGCCGCCCTGTTAGGCGCGCCCTTGCACGCGCGTGTGCTGCTGGAGCCGCGATCACATTGCCAACGCAGCGCACGTCCGAATCTCAAGCGCGTCGGGTACGTCCCCGATTAGAGGGTTGGGGGTGGGTCGTGTCCGCGTCGCTCGCGCATCCGGTACCGAAGCAGCTCGCAGCGGCGTACAGCCCGCTCGAGCAGTGGCTGCGCTGGGAGGAGCAGTCGAACCTACTCGGCTTCCGCGTGAGCACGGAGCCGGTGCCGCTGTGCGTTGCCGAGGCACCCGCCGAAGCCTTCACGCTCGACATCGCGCCCGGCACGCCCGCTGCCCTCGTGCGCCGCTTCGTGCGCGGCGAGCGCGTGCTGTTCCCTAAGCACCCCCTGAACCGCGATGCGAGCGTCGCCTTCTTCGACGCGCCCGTTGCCGAGCGCTGGCCCGCGCGCTTCACGTCTTCGCGCTCGCTTGCGATCGTGAGCGATCCCGCGTTGCCCATCTCGGTGAAGCTCGCGACCGATCGGCCGCACCCGGATTTCACGCAGCCTGAGAAGACGCTGCTGCGCGAGGAGGCGCGCGACGCAATCGCGAACTCCGCGCGCATCGCGCGCATCGACGCCGCGCTCGGCGCCGACCCGCGCGTGCGCATCGCGCGCGAGCTGATCGTGGCGATGGTGCGCGGCAGCGAGAGCGGCTTCATTGTGCGCGATCTGCGCCCGTTCGCGGACGGGTATTACTACCTGCCCGCCTTCTCGCTGCCGTGGTGCGGGCGTGAGATCGCCGCGCGCCATGGCGAAGCGTTCGAAACGTTCTGGGCGCGTCATTATGCCGCCGCGGTTGGGCGTGCGAAGGCGCTGCTCGCGGCGCGTTACGGCCTGCAGTACGAGACGCCGAATCCGCAGAACCTGCTGCTCCAGCTCGATGCGAACTGGCTGCCGACCGGGCAGGTGGTGCTGCGCGATGTCGGCGATGCGAACCCGATTGCGCCTGCGATGGGCGCGCCCGATCGGCCGTGGGGCGTGTTATCAGGGCCGCTGCGGCCCGAAACCGCGAACTCGTTCTGGGCCTTCGACGCGGACGAAGCCAAAATCCCTGGCGACGTGCTCGCCGAGTGGCACGCGATTCACGACCGCGCCTACCTCGCAGAACTCGTCGCGTTTCTCGGCTTGCCCGCGCGCCTCGCGGCGGTGCCTGCGCCCGAAGCGTTCGCGGCGTTGGGCGAGCTGCTCGCGAGCGAAGCCGGCGCCGCGGTCGCTGCCACGGGCTTCGAGCGTCATCGCCGGCGCCCCGGCACCTCTCTCGCACTCGCGGCATTCGTCGCTTAGGCGCTCGCGACTCGCCGCGCACGCTCTGCTAACTCCGCGCGCGTGAATCACGGCGCGCCGCTGCGAATGTTCGTGGGCTTGTTGTCAGGTCTCGCGCTCGGCCTTGCCGCTCACGGGTTCGCGGGCGACGCCGGCTGGCTCGCGAGCCTGCTCACGAACGTGATGGACCCAGCCGGGAAGATTTTCATCGGCCTGTTCATGATGCTGATGATTCCGCTGATCGCGAGCTCGCTGGCGCTGGCGGTGGCGGAACTAGGCGATGCCCTCGCGTTCGGCCGCATCGCGCTGAAGACGCTCGCGTACACGGTCGTGGTCTCGAGTATCGCGGTCGCAATCGGCGTCGGCCTCGTGAACGCACTTCAGCCCGGCGCAGACCTCCAGGCATTGAGGGAGCTTGCTCGCGATACCGGCATCGAGGCCGCGAAGCAGGCCTCGGGCGTCGAGTTCCTCGTCAACCTCGTGCCGCGCAACGTCGTCAAGTCGATGGCCGAAAACGACATGCTCGCGCTGATGGTGTTCGCGCTCTTCCTGGGCGTTGGCCTTGCGAGCACTCGCACGCCGGCGGCGCGCGCGTTCGAGCACGCGCTGCGCGGGCTCTACGACGTCGTCATGCGCTTGATGGCGTTGGTGCTGAAGCTCGCGCCGTTCGGCGTCGCGTGCCTGGTGTTCGCGATCGCCGCGCGGCTCGGCGCCGAGGTGCTGCAGCTCTGGCGCTACGTCGCGATCGTGGTCGGTGCGCTCGCGCTCCACCAATTCGGCGTCTACTCGCTCTCGGTCTGGCTGCTCGGCGGCATGAGCCCGCTGCGCTTCTTCCGCGGCGTGCGCACCGCAATGATTACGGCGTTCTCCACCGCATCGAGCGCCGCCACGCTGCCGACCGCGTTGATCGTGGCGGACGAAGAACTCCAGCTGCCGAAGCACGTGAGCCGCTTCGTGCTGACGCTCGGCTCCACCGCGAACCAGAACGGCACCGCGCTCTTCGAGGGCGTCACGGTGCTGTTCCTCGCGCAGATCTACGAAGTGCCGCTCTCGGTCGCCCAACAAGTGCTGGTCGTGTTCATCTGCATTCTCGGCGGCATCGGGACCGCGGGCGTCCCGGCGGGCTCGTTGCCGGTGATCGTGATGATCCTCGGCTTGATTGGCGTGCCAGCCGACGCGATCGGCATCGTATTCGGCGTCGACCGCTTCCTCGACATGTGCCGCACCACGGTGAACGTGACGGGCGATCTCGCAGCGGCCGTCGTCGTCTCGCGCGGCGAGAGCGCTGCGCCGGCTGGGCCCGCGGCTACGTAACAACCGCCCGCACGAGCGAACCGCCCGCTGCGGTTTCGAGCTGTGCGGCAAGGCGCAGCAGCAAGTCCTCTCGCCCGAAGCGCGCGACGAACTGCATTCCGATCGGGAGGCCGTTCGCGCTGCGCTCCAGCGGAAGTGAAAGCGCGGGCTGGCCCGTGGTGTTGAAAGGCTCGGTGAACGCCATGTGCGGAATCATCTGCTCGAGCAGCGCCCACGGCTTCGCGGCGTTAGCAGTGAACGAGGCGGTCTCGGGCGCCGGCTCGCACAGCGTGGGCGTCAGCAACAAGTCAAAGCCCGAATGCGCCCACCACTCAGTGACCCGCGCCACCCAGCCTTGCTCCCACTCCGAGGCGCGCACGAAATCTTCCGCCGAGATCGCGGCGCCCCCGAACTCCGCCAGCGTCCACAAGTACGGCTCGACGTCAGCGCGCGTCACAGGCCGCCCTAACATTTCACCGAGCGCGCGCAGGCAGAGCCGATACTCGACCGGCCCCATTACGAACGTCTGCAGCTTGCGCTCCTCCTCGGCGAGCGCCGGCGGTCCGCCGCGCTCGGCGCGATGCCCGAGCGTTTCGAGTCGCGCAACAGTGCGCTCGAGCGCCGCCCGCACTTCGGAGTGCAGCGCGATGCCCGGCAGCTCGCTCACCACGGCGATGCGCAGCGCACCGGGCGGGCGCGCGAGTTCGCGTACAAAGCGGCGCTCCGGCGGCGGCACGCGAAACAGGTCGCCCGGCTCCGCGCCGTGCAGTGCATCGAGAAACGCGGCGGTGTCGCGCACGCTGCGCGTCAGCACGAAGCCGGCGGCGTAGCGCGAGACCCAATGCCGCTCGATCGGAATGCGCCCGCGCGTCGGCTTCAGCCCGATCACGCCGCACCACGCCGCGGGAATGCGCAGTGAGCCCGCACCGTCATTGCCGTGCGCCACCGGCACGAGCCCGGCAGCAACCGCTGCGGCCGCGCCGCCCGAAGAGCCGCCGGGGGTGCGCGCGACATCCCACGGGTTGTTAGTAGCGCCGTACGCTGCGGGCTGCGTGATCGACTGCAAGCCGAACTCGGGCGTGTTCGTGCGCCCGAGCACGATCAGCCCCGCCGCGCGGAAACGCGCGCCGAGCGTGTTGTCCTCGGGCGAGCGATAGCTCGCAGCCCGCAGCGCGCGGTTGCCCGCCGTGTAGGGCAAGCCGGCCTGCGTCGCGCCGAGATCCTTCAGCAAGAACGGCACGCCGCGAAACGGCCCATTCGGCAGCTCGCGCTTCGCCGCCTCGCGCGCTTCCTCGAAACAGCGAATGGGAACCGCGTTGAGGCGCGCATCGCCGCGCTCGATGCGCGCAATCGCCGCATCCACGAGCTCGAGCGGCGAAGCCGCGCCCGTGCGCACCAGCTCCGCGTGCCCCACCGCGTCGAGCGTCGCGAGATCTCCTCTCATCGCGCGCGAGCGTCGCTCGCCTGCCCGGGCTCCGCGAGCCTGTGCCACGCTCGCGATCCGAGGAGCCGCCCATGGAAACGCGCGACATCGTCGAGATCCAGCAGCTGATGGCCCATTACGGACACCTCGTCGATGCGAAGCAGTGGCCGCGCCTCGGCGAGATCTTCTCGGACGACGGCATCTTCGACGTGATCGCCTACAACGCCGGCCGCCACGAAGGCTTGCCCGCAGTCATCGCCTTCTTCGAGAAAGCCAGCCACCCGCCCGCACACCACAACACCAACCTCTACGTCTACGAAGAAGCTGGCGCCGCGCGTGCCTGGAGCAAATACGCCGTGCCGAGCGAGGGCGGCAAGATGTTCGGTGGCGACTACAAAGACGCGCTCGTGAAGACCGCCAGCGGCTGGCGCATTAGGGAACGCGTCGTGACTGCGCGCTGGCCGGCGAAATAGCCGCCGCACGACCTCGCAATCAATGAATCGATCCGCGCCTCAACGGCGCGGTCGATTCACCCTCCCACCCCCAAGCTCCGCCCAAGTACGCATCGAGTCCCTGCGCGAAAGCCGGCGGCGCGACGGTGGGGGGCCGCCTGAGCGAGAATCAAGCGGAGCAGGAAACGCACCGGGACCGAAGCGCTCTGGCCCACCGAGCAGCGCAATACCCCAGCCGCACGCGCGAGCCATCGAGCGAAGGCGGCACCCGAGGAGCGCCGCCGGCTTTCGCGCAGGTCCCGCGCCGCAACCACTTCTTCGGTTCGCGGCCGCTCTTCGGATCGCGCCGCCGAGTCAGGTTCTACGCAACTCGGCTCTTCCTCTTCCCCTACTTCGCCGCCCCAACATTCATCGCCTGCGAAATCACCGCATACCCCTCGGTCGCCGCGAGCCTCTTCCCGACCACCTTCTGGTACTCGGGCGAGCCGTACCAAGCCTTCGCCTTCTCGACCGACTCGAACTCGATGATCACGGTCTGCTGCCCAGGCGGCTTCCCCTCGATCGTCTCCGACGCGATGTCGAAGCTGACGAGCTTGCCGCCGAACGCGCCCACCGATGGGCCAGCGCCCTGTTGGTATTCGCGGTAGAGCGTGGGATTCTTCACGACGTACTGAGCGATGAAGTAAGCAGGCATGCGAGCGGAGTTACCACAGCGCGCGCGTGCGCTTCAACCGAATTTCGAGAGCCGGCCGCGCGGCCAGCAAGGAGAACCAGGATGGGCCTCATGCAAGACATCACGCCGGTGAACAATCAGCTCGCCGACATCATCGTGCGCGCCACGGATCCGTGGATCGAGACCGAGAAGGACATGGCGTGGATGAAGGTGCTCTGGACCGGCGAGGAATCCGGCCGCTGGGCGGTGCTGTTCCGCTGGAAGAAGGGCTACGTCGCGTCACGCCATAAGCACCTTTCCGCCGCGCACACCTTCATCCTCTCCGGCAAGCTGCAAGTGCGCGACGGCGTGCTGAACGCCGGTGATTACGACTACGAGCCGAATGGCGTGCTGCACGGCGCGACGACTGCGCTCGAAGACACCGAGTACCTGTTCATCTGCGACGGCCCGGTGCTGTTCTACAGCGACGACGGGCTGGAGAGTTATCTCGGCTGGGAGGAGCTGCACCGCATGCGGGCTGCGCAGAAGAAGTGAAGCGCGCTGCCTTCGCGCTCGCAGGCCGAAGGAGGCCGGCGCCGTGAAGCAGCACTGGCAGCAATCGCGCGATGCCGGCGCCAGCTGGACCGACGCGTTCGTCGGGATCTACAAGCGGCGCTAGCCGCCTCGCGCATATCATGCGCGCCTCACCCGAGAGGAGGCGCCCATGTGGAGCTTTGAGACCGACCCCGAGTACCAGAAAGAACTCGACTGGATCGACGAGTTCGTGAAGAAGCGGATCGAGCCGCTGGATTTCGTGATCGGCTCGCCCTACGACACGAAGGACGCGCTCCGTAACAAGATCATCAAGCCGCTGCAGAAGGAAGTGCAAGAGCGCGGGCTCTGGGCCTGCCACCTCGGGCCGGAGCTCGGCGGGCGCGGCTATGGGCAAGTGAAGCTCGCGCTTATCAACGAGATCCTCGGCCGCGCGCGCTGCGCCTCGATCATCTTCGGCTGTCAGGCGCCCGATTCGGGCAACAGCGAGATCCTCGCTCATTACGGAACCGCTGCGCAGAAGAAGCAGTTCCTCGAGCCGCTGCTGCGCAACGACATCGTGTCGTGTTTCTCGATGACGGAACCGCAGGGCGGCGCGGACCCGAAGGTGTTCGTGACGCGCGCGACCGCGGACGGCGACTCCTGGGTGATCAACGGCGAGAAGTGGTTCTCGTCGAACGCGCGCTGGGCGGAATTCCTGATCGTCATGGCCGTAACAGATCCGGACGCGCCGCCTTATCAGCGCATGTCGATGTTCCTGGTGCCGAAGGAAACGCCCGGCGTGAACATCGTGCGCAACGTCGGCCTCGGCTACGAAGCGCCCGAGCACGGCGCGCACGCCTACATCCGTTACGAGAACGTGCGCATCCCGAAAGAGAACATGCTCGGGCCGCGCGGCGGCGCGTTCGTGGTGGCGCAGACGCGCCTCGGTGGTGGGCGCATCCATCACGCGATGCGCACGATCGGCCTCGCGCGCCGCGCCTTCGAGATGATGTGCGAGCGCGCGCTCTCGCGTTCGACGCAGGGCGAGCTGCTCGCGAAGAAGCAGATGACGCAGGAGAAGATCGCGGACTCGTGGACCGACCTCGAGACGTTCCGGCTGCTCGTGATGCAGACCGCCTGGAAGATCGACCGCTACAAGGATTATCAGAAAGTCCGCAAAGACATCGCAGCTGTTAAGGCGATGATGCCGCGCGTGCTGCACGACGTTTCGGCGCGCGCGCTGCAGCTGCACGGCTCGCTCGGCGCTTCGAACGAGATGCCGTTCTCGAAGTACCTGGTG
The DNA here is from genome assembly GCA_031401135.1 of Deltaproteobacteria bacterium. Lineage (GTDB taxonomy): Bacteria > Myxococcota_A > UBA9160 > UBA9160 > UBA6930 > VGRF01. Next base: position 20,713 of record JANNRF010000328.1, read on the forward strand.
GAATCGTTCCACATGGGTCTCGCCGACGGCCCGACCGAAGTGCACAAGGTGACGCTCGCGCGCGAGGTGCTCTCGGGCTTCAGCATGGCGGGCGATCTGTTCCCGACGCGGCATCTGCCGAAGCTGCGCGACGCCGCGCGCGCGCAGTTCGCGGACGTGCTCGAGGAGATGGAAGCGGACGGGGTGGAGTAGGGCTGGCACAGCACTGGCCCTCCACTGCGCATCGTTCGTGCAAGCGGCCCGAGGCGCCAAGCGCCTCAGACCGCGCAGTGAGCCGAAGGCGAACGGAGTGGAAAAGGATATGGCGGAGGCGCGCACGGGAGCCGAGCTCGCGCCGGTGCGACCGGGCGAGGCGCTCGATTGGGCCGCGATCGACGCGTGGCTGCACGCGAACGTTCCTGCGGACGTCTCGCTCGGCAGTGGCCCCGAGGTGCTGCAGTTCCCGAACGGCGCCGCGAACCTCACCTACTTGTTGGGCTACGAGGCGCGCGAACTCGTGCTGCGCCGCCCGCCGTTCGGCGTGATCGCCCCGGGCGCGCACGACATGCGCCGCGAGTACAGAGTGCTCTCGCGGCTCTGGCAGCACACGCGTCTCGCACCGCGCGCCTTCGCGTTCTGCGAAGACAAGCGCGTGTGCGGCGCGGATTTCTTCGTGATGGAGCGGCGCACCGGCGAAGTCGTGCGCACCTCGATTCCCGCCTCGATGCAGCACCACGCAAACGTCGGCCGCCGCGTCGGCTTCGCGATCGCCGACGCGATGGCGGAGCTGCACTCGCTCGACCCCGCGAGGTGCGAGCTCTCGGATCTCGGCAAGCCTGAGGGATTCGCCGCGCGTCAGGTCGCGGGCTGGCGCAAGCGTTGGGATCTGGTGCGGCCGCCGAACGACGATGGCGTGATGGACGCGGTCGCAGAGCGTCTCGCGAAGCGCGTTCCCACCGCGGCGCGCGTGGCGTTCGTCCACAACGATCTGAAACCTGACAACTGCCAGTTCGACCCCGCCGACCCCGATCGCTGCAAGTCGATCTTCGACTGGGACATGACGACGCTCGGCGATCCGCTGATCGATCTCGGCACGCTGCTCCAATACTGGCCCGATGCCGGCGACACGAGCTTCCGCGAACTCACCAGCCACCCCGGGATGCTCGAGATGGGCCTGCCGCTGCGCGCGGAGATCGCCGCGCGCTACGCGGAACGCACTGGCGCCGACCTAACAGCGCTGCCGTGGTGGACCGGCTTCGCCTACTGGAAGACGGCCGTCGTCTCGCAGCAGCTCTACACGCGCTTCGCGCGCGGCGAGAGCAAGGACACGCGCATGATCGCGATCGGCACGCGTCCGCCGCTGCTGGCCGCGCGCGCGGACGCGGAGCTGAGCAGAGCGGGGATTTGAACCTCGGCCGCGCGCCTCAACGCGAACGGCCGCGCGGCGCAACCCGGCGCCTGCTTCCGCGCGGCTTCCGCTTGTCTCGGTGATACGTCATCGCAGTGGCGATACAGACTCTCAGGGACGCGCGGGCTACGCGGTCCGAATCGTCGAACACGATCGCGCGATTGCCTTCGAACGTGAGTTCATGCGGGAACCAGCCCCGGAACGTTTCAACCAAGTCCGTCTGGCAGTTGAAGTACATCGCGTACTGCTGCGGGCTCCTGGCCTTCCAGGCGATCCGCACCGGGCTGCCGGTCTTGGTCGTGGTGATGTAGGTGGGCTCGCCCCACTTCAGCGTCTCGTCGAGTTCGCCCACGCCCGCGGTAGACGCGGCCGTGGCGAAGATCAACTCCCGCAGCGCGAGCAGCTTGCGCCGCATGCGCGCCGGGTAACTCGCAAAGACCTGCGCGACTTCTGCGCTGACAAAAGGCGTCACGGACGCGCCGTCAGACCACGCGCCCCGGCCGCGCCTCCGTGTACTTCCCGTCGCGGAGCACGATCTCGCCGTTCACGATCACGGCGTCGTAGCCGCTGCCGCGGCGCACGTAACGGCTGGCTTCGCCCGGGAAGTCGTTCACGAACTCTTCCGCCGCGCACGCGACGCGCGCGGGATCGAACAGCACGAGATCCGCGGCTTTGCCCACGGCGATCACGCCGCGATCTGCGAAGCCCCAATCCCGCGCCAGCTCGCCGGTCATGCGGTGCACTGCGCGCTCCAGCGTCATCTGCCGGGTGTTACGGACATAATGCTCGAGCAGGTGCGTGGTGTCGCCGGTGCCGCAGAACTGTGTGATGTGCGCGCCGGCGTCGCTCGCGCCGAAGTGCAGCAGCGGGTGATCGAGCAGCTTCGCGACCGACGGCTTGTCGGCGTTGAGCGCGTCCTTCAGCTGGAACTCGGTCTCGAGGTCGTCGCGCAGCGCGATGTCGAGGATCACGTCGCCGAGTTCCTTGCCCTCACTTTGCGCGATCTCGGCGAGCACGCGCCCGCGGTACTGCTGGTTCTCGGGCGCGCGCGCGAAGCCGACGCGCAGGAACGGCAGCGCACTGCTCATGCCGAGCGCGCCCTTCAGCTCGGCGACGAGCGCCGGCCTGCGGCCTCCGAACAGCGCAACGCGCTCGGACTTCGGGCGATCCATGATCGCCTTCCAGCCCGGCAGCGCGAATAACAACATGCTCGTCTCGGCGAGGCGCATGTTGAGGTCGAAGCAGCGCGGCATCACCTGGCCGAACACGCGCGCGCCACTGGCGCGTTCCAGCTCGAGCGCTGCGATCGAATCCGCCGCGAGCGGCGAGGCCGGGCTCGAGAGGATCGGCTGCAGCGAGCACAGCGCGCCCGACGCGCGGCTGATCTCGCCGAGTTCGCGGATGTTCGCGCGTTGCTCCGCCGGATCCGGGAAGTACGGCACTACCTGAAACACGCCGCGGCCGGCTTTCATCATGGCTTTGCAGAGCGCGATCTTCTCGCGCACGTCCGCGAATCGGCTCGGCACCGGCTTCATATTCTCGTCGATGTCCACATACGACGACGAGATGCCGAGCGCGCCCGCCGCCATCGCCTCCTCGACGAGCCGGCACATCTCGGCGATCTCCGCGTCCGTCGCGACGCGCTCCTGGCTCGCCGCGCCCATCACGTAGAGGCGCAGCGCCGAGTGCCCGATCAGCGCGCCCACATTCACGCCGAGCTTCGGGCGAATGTGCGCGAGGTATTCCCCAAAACTCTCCCAGCTGAACGGAACCGCCGCGTCGAAGGTGGGCTTCTTGATGTCCTCGATCACCGCGAACATCGAGACCAGCTTGCCGTGCGCGCCCGGTCGCACCGGAGCGAGCGAGAGCGAACAGTTGCCGATCACGACGGTTGTTATGCCGTGCTCGATCGACGGCGTCGCGAGCCCGTCCCAACACAGCTGTGGATCGAAGTGCGTGTGGATGTCGATGAAGCCCGGCGCGAGCACGTGGCCGCGCGCGTCGATCTCGTGCGTGCCGCGGCCCGAGAAGTGGCCGACGGCGGAGATGCGATCGCAGAGGATGGCGAGATCGCCCGCAAAGGCGGGCTCGCCTGTGCCATCGACGATGCTGGCGTTGCGGATGACGAGCGTGGCTTCGGACATGCGGGGCTCCCTCAGGAAGAGGCGAGAGAATCCCACAGACTCGCCGCCGCGCGCACCGCCCGAATCGGGCCGCGCCTCTTAGAACATCGGACCGAACACGACGGTCTGGCTAGCGCCTCCGCTCGACAGCACGGCGATCACGAACTTCCCGCTGACCGTGACACCGGCCGGTAGCCTCGTCTTCAGCTTCATCTTCTTCGACTTGCCGGCCTTCAGCGCCGCGATCGAGCCGCCGCCGATCGTGCGATCGCCCGCATCGACCGTGTTGTCGTCCGACAGATAGATGCTCGCTTGCGCCGCCGACGAGACGCCCGCGCTGATGTTGCGCACCAGCAGCTTGCCCTTCAGCTTGCACACCCCCGTCGACGCCTTGCATTTGCTCGCGAGGCTCGACCACGACGCTTGTAACGCGAGCAGCGGCGGTTGTTGGGCGACCGTGAGCGTGATCGCCCCCTGCGATCCGTTGTAGCCATCGACGGCGATCGCGTACGCGGTGTTCGCAGTCGCGGCGAACGAGACGCCGCTGGTCAAGTCCGGTCCGATGTCGTCGTTCGAGGCGACGTGCGTGAGGCCTGCGACCTGCGCGCCGGTGTAGACGCCGAGCAGCGTGTCGAACTGGCTGCCCGACGTGTTGATTTCGACATCGCCCGAGAGCGGCGCCGTCCAGGTCCACCACAGGGAGACGCCGCCGGGGACGCTGGCATGATCGGGCTCGCCCGGCTCCTTGCCCGCGCCAGCGTTGTTCCCGCTCGCGCTCGCGTTCGCGCCGGTCAGCCCAATGCGACCTGAGAAATGGTCGTTGCTCGGGCCCGCAGCCGGCCGCGCGAGGTCGTCCCACCAGAGGTCGTATGAGTTTCCGGCGTCCTCGAAGGTGACGACGATGAGGTAAGTCCCGCCGCCGGCCGGCACAACGATGTCGATTGCCTCGTTGTCGACAAAGCCGTCCGATTGGCCGATGACGCCGCCTGCGCTGTCGAGCAGGTAGATGTCGATGTCGCCGGCGGCGTGGGAGAAGCGGCAGTCGACGAGCACGCGCTCATTGCCGGCTGTGACGTCGATGCGGAAGAAGTCGTCGTCGGCCTGAATGCCCGGGCCGTCGAGCGCCGAGAGCCAGGTGCCCTCCCAGTTGAAGCCGGGGTGCCAGGGCTCTTCGACGAAGTCGTTCTCCTCGTAAGCGTCGTCGCCGCTGCCGAGCGGCGTGATATCGACCCGGATCTGGTAACTCGCGATCTCGTTGTCGTTGTCGAACTCGTCGATCAGCACGTAATAGGTGCCCGGTGGCAGCAAGTTGCCCTCGGCCTGCGTGCGATCGATGCGCGAGAGCAAGTCGAAGCCGCCGTCGTCGTTGAACTCGATGCCGCTGAGATCCTGCGCGAACAACCACATACGCGTGTCGCCGCTGGCGCCGGAGGTTTCGATCACGACTTCGGAGGGTTCGCTCAGCGAGAACCGCGTGTAGTCGCCGTCGTTCCCCGGGCGGATGCTGTGCGTCTGCGGGAACCCCGACGAGATCGGGACCGCTTGCGCTGCATTCCCATCCGGTTCGTAGACGTCGCCAACGTTGTGATAGACGACTTGGAGGCTCAGGTTGTAGTTCGCGATCGTCTCGTTGTTGCCGAACTCGTCGACCTTTACGTAATAGGTGCCGGCCGGAAGCGCGTTGCCCTCGGCGAGGCTGCGGTCGATGCGCGAGAACAGCGACGCCTGAGAGATGTCGTCGTTGTATTCGAGCTGAGCAGAGTTCGCGTCGTACAGCCACATGCGCGTGTCGCTGCTGCCGCCCGACGTCTCGATCGCCACGTCCGCGGGTCCCGCCAATGAGAACCTCACGAAATCGACGTCGGCCGCCGGCATGATGCTGTGCGATTGCTGCGAGCCGGCGGCGATCAGCTGAGCCGCGGCGGCAGAGTCGTCAGGCTCGAAAGCGTCCGCGCCGCTTCCGCCGCCCGCGATTGCGTAGAGCGAACGAATGCCTGCGATGTCGTCGGGCTGGAGGCCGCTCACGACACCGATGTAGTGCGGGTACATCACGGCGCTCGGGTCGCTCGAATGGCTGAGGCCAAGCGCATGGCCCGCCTCGTGAAGAGCGACGGTGAATACGTCGATGTTGCCGCCGGCTTGCCAGAGCTCGTCCTCGTCGAAGTGCATGTCGCCCGCGATGGTTTCCGGGTTCGGAGGCGACGGGAAATAGGCATGCGCGAGAACCTGGGACGGCCCGTCGAACGAATTGCCGTCTCCGTGGTCGCCGCTGGCCCAGAGAATGTCGAACGAGCGAGTCTGGCCGCTGGAACTCGCGGCCGACCACGCGATCGCGGCGTACTGGCTCCAGACATTGAGCGCCCGCGTGACTTCACTCTGCTCGTTCGCCACGTCCGGCGTGCCGTTCACGAAGAAGTACTTCAGCTGGGCGGCGCCGAGGCCCTGGCCATCCCAGCCCTCACCGTTCGCCACGTAGTTGGCGATGGGGCCTACGTCCGTGATCGGCCCGGGGCAGCTGTAGATCGGGCTCTTCCTTTCGACGGCCTTCGAAGCCTGATAGATGAAGCTCACCTCGTCGGCGCCAGCGAGCGCGGGGAGATCGCCGCTGGCGATCTCGACCAGCAACGTGTTCTTGCGCAGATACGCGTTGAAGATCTGCTTGCCGCCGCTGCGCTTGATGACTCGCTGCGCAACCGTGCCCTTAACATCTGGGAAGAAGTCAACGAGCACGCGCTTCAACTCGGGGATCGGCGCGGCTGCGATAGCCAGCTTGTCCACGGCTCGCAGGGCGCCAGCCCAGCGCACTCCCGGGATCGCAGTGGGATCGACTCCCGCCGGCACCAGCGCGGAGACCGCGTTCCGGGGTACCCACTCGAGCACCTTCACACCGCGCGCGCGCAACTCCTCGAGCCCCTGCTTGGTGCGCCCGCTCTCGAACTGAATCAACAAGTGGCGCGCCGTGACGGATGCAAGCGACGTCTGCGCTTGCAAACGCACGGGCACGCGAACTCCGCCCTTTAACAACAACTCGTCCGGATCGACGGCGGCGGGAGCCTCCGCAGTGGCGGCGCCGCAGATGAGGGCGGAGAGGAAGAGGGCGCCGCGGACGGCGCTTCCGAGTCGACTGGCTCGCATGGGGCGCTCCTGCACAAGCAACCGGCCCGCTGCGGCTCCATCCTAGACCCGCTCGAACGGAGAAGGTGAACGATCTCGCGTTCAACCAAACGGAAGAGCGCAGTTAGGTTGCGCTGCCGGTCAGCACCACCGTCGCCGCGCAGGGCCCATGGGCGCCGAGCACCAGCGCTTGCTCGATGTCGGCGGTTTTCGAGGGGCCCGCGAGGAACCAGCCGAAGGCGCCGGCCGCGGGGTCGATGCGCGCATAGGCGTCGTGGAGCGAGGACACGATCGCGTTATCAGGGACGACCAGTACGAGGTGCTCGGCGAGCAGTGCGGCGGCGCGTTCGAGGGGCGAGCGCGGCACGTTCCAAACGGCGCCGCTCTCGGCGACGATGAGCCCTCCCCTGATGACTGCGAAGTCGAGAGCGGCGAGTTCGTGCGGAGTTTGCGCAGTGAGGGCGATACCGCGCGCGGGCGCCTCGGGCAGCGCGGACCAAAGGTGCACGGCCTGCGCGAAGCCTGGAATGCGCGCTAGCACGGCGCCGAGATCGTGCGCCGCGCAGCGCAGGAGCGCCGCGCCGGCGGCTTCGAGGCTCGCGGCGAGCGTCTCGATGCTCGCGTCAAGGCGCGGCGGCGCGTAGGGCGCGCGGGCGGTGTGCGCGCGCGGCAGCTGCGCCGTCGCCGCGCGCATCGCGGCGAAGGTCGCGTCGCGGCTACTCGCCACGCGCGCGCCTCCGTTTCGCGTAGAGCGCGCGGAAGCTCTCGCGCGGCAACTCGGGCAGCTCGCGCCCGCGCGTCCACGGTGTCGTGAGCCGCGCGAGCCAGCTCGCGGGCAGCGTGCGCCCAATAAGTCGCGCCGCCGCGCCGCTCGCAGCGAAGAGCGCCGGGCGCTCCATCACGAAGCGCGCGAGCGAGCTGGCAGCGCGCCGCGTTCGGCTGCGCAGCCCGCGCGCGGTGAGTTCTGCGCGCCAGGTCAATAATTGGTGGTGCAGCGGGATGCGCACCGGGCACACGTCTGTGCACGAGCCGCACAGGCTGCACGCATGGGGTAAGTCCGCGTGTTTCACGGGGTCGCGCGCCGGTGCGAGCACCGAGCCGATCGGGCCCGCGACCGTCACGCCATAACTATGCCCGCCGCTGCGGCGGTAGACCGGGCAGGTGTTGAGGCACGCGCCGCAGCGGATGCAGGCGAGCGCTTCCCAGAACGACGGATGCGCGAGCAGGCGGCTGCGGCCGTTGTCGACGACGACGATGTGCTGCTCGCGATCCGGCGCCTGCGGGCCGTGGTAGTGCGACGTGTAGACCGTAATGGCTTGGCCGGTCGCCGAGCGCGCGAGCAGGCGCAGGAACACCGGCAGATCGGCGGCGCGCGGCAGAATCTTCTCGAGCCCAACGCTCGCGATGTGCAGCGGCGGCAACGCCGTGCCGAGATCGGCGTTGCCTTCGTTCGTTATGACCACGAAGCCGCCGCTCTCGGCGAGCGCGAAGTTCACGCCCGTAATGCCTGCGCCCGCGCCGAGGAAGCGTGCGCGAAGATCGCGGCGCGCGACGCGCGTCAGCTCGGTCGGGTCGTCGAGGCCGGGCGCGCTGCCCATCTCGCGCGCGAACAGCTCGCCGATCTCAGCTTTTTTGAGATGGATCGCGGGCATCACGATGTGGCTCGGCGGTTCGCGCCGCAGCTGCACGATGCGCTCGCCGAGATCCGTGTCGACGATCTCGATGCCGTGCGCTTCGAGGTGCTCGTTCAGCCCGCATTCCTCGGTGAGCATCGATTTACTCTTGACCACGCGCGTGACGCCGCGCTTTCGTAACAGCTCGTGCACGATCGCGTTGTGCTCGCCGGCGTCGCGCGCCCAGTGCACGATCGCGCCGCGCTTCGTCGCCTCCGCCTCGAAGCGCTCCCACAGCTCCGGCAAGCGCGCGAGCGCCTCGCGTTTGATGGCGGCGGCCTCGCTGCGCAGCGCCTCCCAATCGGGGACGCCGTCTGCCGCGCGATCGCGCTTTGCGCGCACGAACCAGAGCGCCTGGTCGTGCCAACTGGTGCGCGCTTCGTCTGCGACGAACGCGGCTGCGCGCTCCGCGTGCGTCACGCGCGTCCTCCGCTCACGACTCCACTGGCGCGCCCGGCGAGAATCTCCGCGACGTGAAACGCGCGAATCGGAATGCCGCGCCTCTTTGCCACGCCTTCGAGCTGCAGCAGGCAGGAGATGTCGGTGGAGGTGACGACCTCCGCGTGCGCGGCGCGGTGATCCGCGAGCCGGTCGAGCGCCATGCGGCAGGAAACGGCTTCCTCTTCCACCGCGAACACGCCGCCGAAGCCGCAGCATTCATCGGCGCGCGCCAGCGGCACGAGCTCGATGCCGGCGATGCTCCCCAATAACTCGCGCGCGGGGTCGATTCGCGGGGGCTCGCGCGTCTCGCTCGGCGTGCCGAGGCGCAGCTCGCGCAGCGCGTGGCAGCTGGCGTGCAGCGCGACGCGGTGCGGGAAGCTGCGCGGCGTTGCGCGTCCGATGGCCGCGCCCGCCGCTGCTCCCGACTCGCGTGCCTGCGCGAACAGAAACTCGCACAGCTCGAACGTGCGTTCCCCGAGCGCGCGCGCCTCGTCGCTCGGAACGAGGTGCGCGAGATGCGTGCGCAGCGTCGCGACGCAACTGCCCGAAGGCGCGACCACTGCGTCGTAGCGCGCGAATACGCGCACGAAGCGCTCAGCGAGGCGCGCCGCGTCGCGAGGTGCGCCCGCCGTGAGGAACGGTTGCCCGCAGCAGGCCGCGTCGCCAGGAACCGCGACCGCGAGGCCGCGCTCCTCGAGCAACTCGAGCGCGGCGAGCCCGACCGCGGGCCGCAGCTGATCGACGTAACAAGGCACGAACAAGGCGACATTGCGCACAGCCGCCGAGCGTAAGTCACTCGCGCCCGCGCCTGCCCGCCTCGATACGTCGCGCTAGCTGGACCTTGCGGCCCGTCTCGACACGTTGCGCGAGCCATTACCTCGCGGCCCGTCTCGACACGTTGCGCGAGCCATTACCTTGCGGCCCGTCGCGACGGGTCGCGCGAGCCGATACCTTGCCGCCCTTCGCGACACCGGCTCGGGTCGCAGAGGAAGGGCAGCGCGTGATCACGGTCGGCCTCACGGGAGGCATCGCATCTGGCAAGTCGACCGTCGCTCGCGAACTCGCGAGCCGCGGCGCGCGCGTGATCGATGCCGACAAGCTCGGCCACCGCGCCTACGAACCCGGCAGCGTGGCCCACGCTCAGGTGATCGCCGCGTTCGGGCCCGAAGTGCGTGCCGCGGAGGGCTTGATCGACCGGCCAACGCTCAGCGCCAGAGTGTTCGGCAAGCCCGAGTTGTTGAAGCGCCTCACGGACATCGTGTGGCCCGAGATTCGGCGCCTCGCGCAGGCGGAGATCGCGGCGATTAGAGCCGCGCAGCCCACTGCTGTGGTGGTGCTCGAAGCCGCGGTGCTGTTCGAGGCTGGCTGGGAGCCGCTCGTCGACGAAATCTGGGTCGTGGTGGTCGATCGCGACACAGCCGTGGCGAGAGCCATTATGCGCGGCGGGCTCAGCGCCGCGCAGGTGGAGGCGCGCATCGATGCGCAGCTCACGAACGCAGAGCGCAAGAAGCGCGCGCAGGTGGTGCTCGACAATTCCGGCGACGAGGCGGCGCTACTGAGTCAGCTCGATGCGCAGTGGCCGCGGCTCGCGGCAGCGGCGAGGGCGCGCTCGTGATCCTCGATCTACACAGCCACTCGGTGAAAAGCGACGACGGCCGCGCGCAGGTCGTCAACTACTGCCAATGGATTCGCAAGCGCGAGCTGCCGATCGACGGCTTCGTGCTCACCGAGCATCGCCAGTTCGATTTCGAGTCTGATTATTCCGCGCTCGCCCGCGAACACGGGCTCACGATCTTGAAGGCGAGCGAAGTCGAGACTGATTATGGCCACGTGCTGGTATTCGGCGTAACGCCAGAACTCGTCGCCAGCTTCGACTTCAAAAGCGTGCGGCTCCCGATCGGCCAAGTGCTCGAAGCCAGCGAGCGCTGCGGGGCGGTGGCCGTGCCGTGCCACCCCGGCCGCACGCGCGTGGGGATGTGCGCGCACGTCGCAGAGCGCGGCGCGCCGCCCGGCGTGCACATCGTCGAGACGTACAACGGCGGCAGCCGCGGCAGCGAGGACGAGCAAGCGCAAGCGATGGCAGCGCGCTTGGGTTACCTGGGAATTGGCGGCAGCGACGCGCACATCGTGAGCCACATCGGCCGCTGTGCGACGCGCTTCCCAGGCAACATCGCGAGCGAGCACGAACTGGTCGAAGCGCTGCGCGCGGGAGAATTCGAGGCGGTGTCGTGGAAATCGAAGAGCTGAAAAGCAAATTCCTGAATCTCGACTTCGACGAGCGCGAGTTCGCCGTGCGCGCCGAAGCGATGGTCGATTTCGCGAGCGCGGTGGGTGAGACGGCGGCGCACTACACCGATCCGAATCACCCCGAGTTTCGCGCGGTGCCCACCTTTCCGGCGCGCTTCCACGGCCGCCGCATGCTGCCCGAGGATTTCCCGCGCCTCGGCGGCATCCCGCTCGACGCCGGCAAAGCCGTAATGCCTCAGGCGCCTATCCGCGCGGGCACGACGCTGGTGGGCCGCAGCCACCTGCACGAGATCTTCGAAAAGACCGGCCGCTCCGGGCGCATGATCTTCCTGGTCGCGCGCATGGAGGTGCGCGGCCCTGATAACACGCTGGTGTCGATCGTCGATTCGCGGATGGTGATTCGCGAGAAGCCGGCGAAGGAAGAGAGCGCGAAGGACGGAGCGCCGTGACCGTGCAGCGCTTCGAGGACGCGGAGTTCGGTGAAGAACTGCCGCTGTTCGAGCCGGATCTCACGCTGCCGAATGTGCGCAAGTTCGCGCGCGCCGCGGAGATGATGGCGCCGCGCTTCACCGATCACGAAGGCGCGCGCAAGGAAGGCCTGCCTGGCGCGCTGGTGCCGGGCGTAATGAGTCAAGCAATTCTCGTCGCGATGATTCACCGCTGGGCGCCGAATGCCGAGATCGAGAAGATCGACACTGTCTTCCGCGCGCCGGTGATCGCCGACGAGGTGCACAAAGTGACCGGCGTGGTGACGGACCTCGACGCCGCGGCGCGTACGGCGGAGATCGACCTGACGATCACCAACGCCGCAGGCGAAACGCGCGTGTTAGGGACGGCAAGAGTGAAGCTGGGGTAGGGGCCGTCGCTCAGGTCGCGGGCGGGCCGGCGTCGATCACGCTCATCGCGCGCTTCGCCTGATCGCGATCCCAGGTGACGAGTCGGACCGACAGCCGCTTCGCCACGGCGACGTAGAACGCATCGCTGCCGCGCAGGCCGTAATCGGCTGCGATCCTTGCGGCGGAGTCGACGAGCGTCTCGTCCATGACGAAAAGGCGAAGGACCGGCAAGCGTTTCATCGCCCTCACGGCGCCCCGAGCGAGAAGCGCGGAGTTCGTTCGGCGAGCCACCGCGCCCGCAACTTCTGGAACCACGAGTGCGGGGGACACCAATGTCTCGGAGTGCTCTCGTGCAGCCTCTAGGAACGCACGACTTCTCTGATGGTGCGCGTCGCCGACCACGAGGGAGGCCACCCAAACGCTCGCGTCGATGACGATCAGCGACGTCCCTCTCGAACGGTCGCGACCGCGCCAGGTCCCTTCCAGCGTTTTCCGATCTCCCGCGCGAGTTGGTCAAAATCAGCCCACACAGAGTTCGACTTCCGTCGGCGCGGCCGCCTGGCCGGGACGAGCAACGCCACGACCTCGCCTCTCACGGTCACGGAGACCTCTTCCCCGGTCTTCTGCACCGTCCGCACGAGCTTGCTCGCGTTCTGCTTGAGCTCACGGATCCCAACCGAGCGCATGGCTGCCTCCAGGTGGTCACATCGGTGACCACAAGCTGGCAGCTGAGGGCGACCCTGGCCAGTGGCAGAAAGCGTCACTTCACGTCCAATCACGCCTCACGAGCCCGGATGCACCATCAACCAGTTCATGAAACGCTGGGGTCCCGCGCCGATCTGCACTTCGGATGCGACCTCGAAGCCGAGCCTTCGGTAGAACACGACGTTCTCGCGCCGCTGCGTCGCGAGCACCGCCGCGCTGCGCGGTTCTCGTGCGAGCACGTCGTCGAGCTGCGCGCGCAGCAGTGCGCTGCCGATGCCTGTACCGCGCAGCTCCTCGCGCACCACCATGTTATGGAGGTACCACGAGCCGCGGTCGCCGAGCGCGGCGCGCCTGAGTTCCTCGACGCGATCTGATACTTCGAGCATGCGTTGCACGCCGCTCCAGCCGAGACGAAACGGCGCGGCGAGTAGGCCGTCCTGCGCGAGCGCGAGCAGCCCGGGCTCTCGCGTGTTAGGCGCGTGCCAGAAGCCCATCGCGTCGAGCCGCCCGCCGCTCGCGATGCAGAAGCCCTCGCCGACGCGCGCTTGCGCTCGCACGTTGAAGCCCATCAGCCAGCGCAGCCGCCGCGCGCGCGTGGGCTCGCCCGGGCAGATGTAGATGTGCGCTGGGTTGCTGAAGAACGCGTCGGTGAGGAGATCTGCGGCAGGCAGGAGGAGGTCGCGCGTCAGCGGCTGCGAGAGCGTCATGTCCCTGACTCCAGCCGCTGCGACGGACGAATTAGGTAGCCGTCCGGATCCGCGACGACGAGCTGGCGCACGCGCACGCTGCCATCTCCCACGCGATACGACTTCTCATGGAGATCGACCAGCGCGGGCCAACCCGCGGCCCCAATCCGCTGCGCCACGGCCGCGACATCTGCGCAAGGAACTTCGAGGTTGAGCCCGCGCCCGAAGGGACGTTCGAGCGCCGCCGGCCGCCACTCGCCGCGCGCGATCTGCTCGGGGCTCGCCGAAGTCGTCGCGCGCAACTGCTCGAGCATGATTCGCGCAGCGCCGAGCGAGATCGCAGCGAAGCGCTCCTCGGGGCGCTCGTAAGCGACTACGAAGCCAAGCAGATCGACGTAGAAGCGCAGGCTGCGCGTGAGATCGGAGACGTAGAACTCGGCCGCGAGCCCGGCGTGGGCAGTGCTGCTCACGCCGGCTTGAACAGCGGAATCGCCAGCTCCTCGTGCGGCTCCCATTCCACAGCGACGCGCATGCCGATCTTCACGTCGCGCGTCGGGTCGGCGACGCCTGTTAGGTTCGAGAGGATGCGCGGGCCTTCGTCGAGGTCGATCCAGGCGATTGCGAATGGAATCTTGCCGCGGAAGAACGGGTGGTAGCTCTGGCGGATGACGCTGTAAGAGTAGACCGCCCCGCGGCCCGCCGAGATGTGCCACGAGAGCGCGCGCCCGAGGCACGCGGTGCAGTGCGCGCGCGGGTGCCAGATGACGGCGCCGCAGTCGTCGCACTTCTGATAAGTGAGGCGCTGCTCCTTGGTCGCGGCCCAGAACGGCGCGGTGTCGTGCTCCTTCAGCGAAGGCAGCGGGCGCGTCGCGGGCGGCTTCTGCGTGGTGGCGGCGCTCATTGGTTCGACTCCGCTCGCCGGCACGCGAAGCGCGCAGCGAGGCAAAGCCGAGCGGAGTCAACGGGGTCGCTCGCTGCGTGCTTCGCTTGCATGCCTAATCCCTCCCGAGGATGACGGTGCCGGCGCAGTGGCGGCTGCCCAGCATGCCGCCGTTGCCGTGCGCCACCGCGAGCCGCGCGTTCGGAACCTGAGAAGTCGATTCGCCGCGCAGTTGCCGCGCGGCTTCGATCAGCAGGAAGATGCCGCGCATGCCGGGGTGACTAGAGGACAAGCCGCCGCCATCGGTGTTGAGCGCGGGACCGCCGGCCTTGTCGAAGCGCAGGCGTCCGCCTTCCACCCACGCGCCGCCTTCGCCTTTCTTGCTGAAGCCGAGATCCTCGAGAATCGTGAGCACAGTGATCGAGAACGAGTCGTAGATCATCGCGATGTCGAGCTCGCTCGCTGTTATGCCCGCCTCCCCGAAGGCGCTGGGCCCGGATTGCGCAGCGGCGCTGGTGGTGATGTCGCCGCCGTTCTCGGGGTACTTCGTGGCCTCGCCGCCGCCGAGGATCCAGACCGGCTTCTTCTTGCAGTTGCGCGCGACGTCGGCTGCCGCGATCACGACCGCGCCGCCGCCATCCGAGATCATGCAGCACTCGAGCAGGTGCAGCGGGTCGGCGATCATGCGCGAGCCCACCACGTCGGCGATCGAGGTCTCGCGAATATCGAGGAACTCGAGCGCTTTCATCGCCGCGACCGCCTCCGGGTT
>JANNRF010000329.1:0-9378 GCA_031401135.1 Deltaproteobacteria bacterium
TTGAGCCGTGCCGAAGCTGCCCGGCATTCCTCATCAGCTGGCGATTCGCGCCTTCTAGCGAGCAGGATTCCGCGTAGCGCGCCAGAGCAAACACGTCGTCATGACCGACGGCACGCGGATTCTCACGCTTCCACGCGCGAATCCGATCAACGCCTACACGATGGGCGGCCTCGTCCGCGACGCGGGGCTGAGGATCGAGGCGTTCAAGAAGCTCCTCTAGAGCAGCTCCTCCACGTACCGATCCGTCCCCGGCACGGTCTTCAGCAGCGGCGCCACGAGCTGCACTTTCGCCAGCCCCGCACTCTCGATCGCTCGCGTGTAGTCGCGGAAACGCTCGAGCGGCACGCGCACGTCGCCTGTTAGGAAGAACAGCTGACATAGGCGCTCAGGACCGCCCGCGCGCGAGCCGAGGTGCATCGGCACGTTCTTCGGTTCGTTCTCGCCCGCGCTCGGCGTCCACGACGACGCGATCTCCACGTTCGATTCGGCGAGCAATTCAGGCACGGGTTCCTTGCCGAGATCGAGCGCGAGCGTGCGCGCGTCGCGACCAACGCCGTCGAGCCACACAGCGATTAGGCCGTCGTAGCCGCGGTCGAGGGCGAGCTCGACAGGCACCGGGTCGGCGTCGCGGTAGCTCGCGCCTAAGTGGTCGAAGAGCGCGGTGTGGACGTGGGTGCGCTTAGCGAAGCCGCGGCCTTCGCCGTAGAGCTGGCGCACCTGCGGGCGCGCCCAGCCCTCGAAGTGATCGTCGTGCGCGCCCGCGAGCACCCAATAAGTCGCCAGATAGGAGCCGGCGTCGAAGGGCGCGGCGATCGCGCTCTCGCGGGGCCAGCGCAGCTGCTTGAGTTCGCGCGTCGCCGCCCAGCGCGCGCCCGCGAACAAGCCTGGGCCAATTAGGCAGCCCGCGTAGAAGTGGTCGCGCTCGTACCAGCGGTTGTAGGCGCGCTCGAAGCCGCGCTCGGGGTCGACGAGCGTGAGCAGCATCGAGCCGACCTTGACGGGGTAGTCCGCGACGCCGCCGGGCGTGAGCGCGTAGTCCGGGTTCATGTCGCACCTCCGGCTGGGGCAGCTTACTCCGGCGTGCGAAAGCGCGGCCACGCAAAAGGCGAAGCAAGCACGCCAAGGATGTCGCGCGGAAACGCGGTGCCGTCCGGAATGCCGACGTCGTCGCTTGGCTCGCGGCCCTTCGGCAGGAAGAACGTGCCGAACAGGAGATCCCACACGAGCACATCGCCGCCGAAGTTGCAGGCCGCGGTGCGGGGCTCGCGCGCGTGGTGCCAGCGGTGCGGTGCGGGCGCCGAGAACACGTAGTTCAGCGGGCCGAGCGTGAGCGCGAGGTTGCCGTGCTGGAAGCGTCCGATCGCAACCGTGAGCGCGAGGCTGAGGGCGAGGGCCGCTTCGCTCGCGCCGAGCAGCACGAGCGGAACTTGTTGGAGCACGCCGGAGAGCGCGATCTCGAGCGGGTGGAGGCGCGGGCCGTTCAGGAAGTAGATGCGCTCGGCGCTGTGGTGCGTGGCGTGGATGCGCCAAAGCGGGAGCCAAGCGTGCTCAGCGCGGTGGAACCAGTAGCGGAAGAAATCGCCTAACAGGAGCGCGAGAAAACCCTGGGCCACGAGCGGCCAGTGCGCGGACCAGAGCCCGGAGTCGAGCGCTTGCGCAGAGCGGCCCGCGAGCGCGACGGCGGGCTGCACGACGAGGAAACCCACGGGAGCGGCGAGCAGGATCAGCGGCAGATCGACGCGCAGATCGCTCCAGCCCGAGAGCCAGCGGCGCCGCCACGGGCGCCAGCGTTCGAGGCCGAAGAACAACGCGCAGAGTGAGAAGAACGCGCCGCCGGCGACGGCACCGGCGTTCCAGCCCGCGCGCAACGCGGCGGCGCTGAGCGCTGCGCTGCCCCCAACAACACCGAGGTAGAGCGCGATCGAAGCGGCCATGCCGAGGGGCGCTGCGCCGAACGCCGCTGCACTCTGCGGCGCGCTGTCGGGTTCGCGCACACCCCCGGTTGTTGCGGCCGCCTCCACTTCGCGCGTCTCCCTCAGATCCGATACAGCGTTCGCGCCTGCGCGCGCAGTTCCTCGCGAAACTCCGGGTGCGCGATTTCGAGGATCGCCCCCACGCGCTCGCGGATGCTCTTGCCGCGCAGTTCCGCGATGCCGTGCTCGGTGACGACATAGTCAACGAACGTGCGCGGCACCGTCACCGCGGTGCCCGCGCCGAGTGCGGGCACGATGCGCGTGACGCGCGCGGTGCCGCCGCTCGGGCGCGAGCTCGAAGGCAGCACACTCACCGAGCGCCCGCCCTCGGAGTACGCGCCGGCGATCATGAACACCGTCTGCCCGCCCACGCCTGAGAACGGGCGATGGTCGAACGATTCCGCCGAGACCTGGCCTGTTAGGTCCACCTGCATCGCGTTGTTCACCGTCACGAAGTTCTTCTGCTGGATCAGGCGGCGCAGGTCGTCGGTGGTGCCGAAGTCGTACAGCTCGAAGACTGGGTTGCCGTCCATCATTTCGAGTTCTTCGCGGCCGAGCGCCACCAGCGCGCTGCCGACGACTTTGCCCGGGTACATCGATTTGTACTTGCCGGTGACGACGCCGGTTCTCACCAACTCCGCGCTGCCGCCCGTAATCAACTCGGTCTGAATGCCGAGGTCGTTGCGAAAGCCCAGGAACTTCGCGAGCGAAGCCGAGACCGTGCCAATGCCGATTTGCAGCGTGTCGCCGTCGTTCACGAGTTCGGCGGCGACCAGGTTGCAGATCGTGTCGACCGCAGCGAGTTCTTCCTCGTTCGGCGGCGGCCCGGGCGGCTGCACGGAATCGGCGACGTCCTCGGCCTCGACGAAAAAATCGATCGCGTCCATGTGCACGAAGTTGTCGCCGCCGGTGCGGATGAACTCGGGGTGCACCTCGGCAATTACGGTCTTCGCGCTGCGTACGAGCAGGTTCGAGAACCAGACGCCGGGGCCGAAGCTGCAGAAGCCGTGCGCGTCGGGCGGGGAGATCGGAACCAGGAAAAAATCCGGGGCGGCCGTGAAGTGCGGCGGCACCACGCCCGCCTGCCACACGCTGATCGGGAGGTACTCGACCTCGCCCGCGTGGATGGCGGCGCGGTTGAACGGCGTCGCGAAATTGTCGTGCAACTCGAAGGCGCGCTTCAAGTCCGGCGTTGTCCAACAAAACAGCGAGGCGGCGTGATCGATGCGCACGCGCTCGAGTTCGCCGCGCCGCCCGCGCTCGGCAAGTGCCCGGCAGAGCGTCTGCGGCGTGCAGGTGTACGTGCCCACGCCCACCGTCTGGCGCGATTCGATCTTCGCGACGGCGGCCGCCGCCGAGACCAGCTTGTTGCTCACGCGATCCTGCCAGCGCATCGCACCTCCTTCGCGGCCATCGTACTCTGCGCCGCACGATCGGGGAGCACGCAATGTCGAGTGGCGAAGCCGTGAAGCGCGTAATCGATGGGCGCACGTGGACGGAGTTCTGCCGCGCGCTCGAGCTAACCGGCCAGTCGATCCTGCGCGAAGGCACGCCCGCGACCGCGCTCGATCGCGCCGAGGGCATCCGTTACCTGACGCGCCTGTTGCGCGCGGGCCTCAGCGCCCAGCTCGAATTCGGCGACCCGCACTTCTCAGGTTTCTACCAACTCTCGAACGAGACGATCAAGATCGGCAACGACAACCCTGACAACATCTACTGGAACGCCAACGTGAGCGGCGCGTTCGAGTACCGGATCACAGGCACACGCGGCACGGCGCCCTACCTATCGTTCGGCACCAAAGGCGGCGGCTACGAGAAGGACGGCACGATGACGCCGACCGGCCAGCTCGACGGCCGCGACATGAAGATCAACGCGGACGGCACGTACGAGATCGCGGTTTCCTGCGAGCCGCGCCCAGGGAACTGGCTGCCGATGCAACCGGGTACAAGCCAACTGATCGTGCGCATCACGTTCGGCGATCGCGCGAACGAGACGCCAGCGCAGATGAAGATCGAGCGCGTCGGCGCGAGCGGCGTGCCGCAGATCGACCCGGCGCATCTCGAAGCAGCGCTGCAGCGCGTGGTCGGTTTTGTGCGCGGCACTTCGAACCTGTTCGTGGACTGGATGACGGGGCAGTACGAAGCGCACGTGAACCAGCTGCCTTCGGACGATCAAGCGCGCTGCCAACGCGTCGGCGGCGACGCGCAGATCCATTATTGCCAGAGCCGCTGGCGGCTGGCCGAGGACGAAGCGCTCTGGATCCGCCCGACGCGCATCCCCGAGTGCGCGTTCTGGAACTTCCAGCTGAGCAACTTCTGGATGGAATCGCTCGACTACCGCTACGCGAAAATCCACACCAACAAGTTCGTCGCGAGTTACGAGCCCGACGGTTCCGTGCGAATCGTGGTGGCGGCGCGCAACCCGGGGCCGCGTTTCAAGAACTGGCTCTCGACCTGCGGGCACGCCGAAGGCGGCATGTTGTTCCGCTGGGTCGAGGCGAAAGAGTTTCCGCCGATCGAGACGCGCGTGGTGAAAATCTCCGAGCTGAGTGCGTTGCTGTGAGCGCTCGGAGCCACGCGTGAGCGGAGGCGTCACTCGCGCGGACATCCTCGCTGCGGCGGCGCGCATCGCGGGCGCTGTGGTGCGAACGCCGTGCCTCGAATCGCGCACGCTTTCCGAACTCTCCGGCGCGCGCGTGTTCGTGAAGTTCGAGAACCTCCAGTTCACCGCGTCGTTCAAAGAGCGCGGCGCCCTCAACAAGTTGCTGATGCTCACGCCCGCCGAGAGCGCGCGCGGAGTCGTCGCGATGTCCGCGGGCAACCACGCCCAGGCCGTCGCGCACCACGCGAGCCGGCTCGGGATTCGCGCGACGCTCGTGATGCCGCGCTACACGCCGAACGTGAAGGTCGAGCAGACGCGGCGATTAGGCGCCGAGGTCCTGCTGCACGGCGACGACCTGAACGCCGCTAGCGACCGCGCGAATGCGCTCGCCGCCGAGCGTGGCCTCACATTCGTGCACCCCTACGACGACCCGGCCGTGATTGCGGGCCAAGGCACCGTCGCGCTCGAGATGCTCGAAGCGCACCCGGATCTCGATGCGCTCGTGATCCCCGTTGGCGGAGGGGGCCTCGCCTCCGGCTGCGCGCTCGCCGCGCCCGGCGTCGCGCTTTACGGCGCGGAGGCCGAGCGCTTTCCCTCGATGCGGCAGGCGCTCGCAGGCGAAGCCATCGCGTGCGGCCGCGATTCTGTCGCCGAGGGCATCGCCGTGAAACGCCCGGGCGTGCTCACGCGCGAGATCCTCCGAACTCACGCGCGCGAGATGCTGCTCGTGTCCGAGATCGAGCTCGAAGAGGCCGTGTTGTTACTGCTCGAAGTCGAGAAGACCGTCGCGGAAGGCGCCGGCGCCGCGAGCCTCGCCGCCGTGCTGCGCCACCGCGCGCTGTTCGCGGGCAAGCGCGTCGGCGTCGTGCTCAGCGGCGGCAACATCGACATGCTCGCGCTGGCCTCGATCATCGAGCGCGGCCTCGCGCGCTCTCGCCGGCTCGTACGCCTGCGCGTGCAACTCAGCGACCGCCCCGGCGCGCTCGCCGATGTGACGCGCATCCTCGCCGAGAGCGGCGCCAATGTGATCGAGATCGCCCACGAGCGCAGCTTCGGCCGCGTGCCGCTGAAGGAAGCACAGGTGGAGTTCGTACTCTCGACCCGCGGCGGCGAGCACTTAGGAGAAATTCGCGCCGCGCTCGCAGCAGGCGGCTACGAAGTGACGACGCCGGATTTGTAGGGCGGGCCATGCGGGGGAGTGACATGGAGGCCTCGTTCGTCGGCGTCGACGTCGCGTGGAAAGAGGGCAATCACTCGGGTCTCGCCGCATTCCGAGGCGACATCCATGGAGCACAGCCGGTCGCTTTCGGTAGCGGAGCGACGAGTCTCGACTCAGTCTTCGACTTCATCCTCGCCCATCGCGCCGAGACGACCGTCGTTGCGATCGACGCGCCGCTCGTCATTCGGAACGCTGCTGGCCAACGGCAGTGCGAACGCCTTGTCACCCAGAAGTTTGGCGCAGCGCACGCCGGGGCCTACCCCTCCAACCTGACTCTCTATCCAAATGCAGGCAGTGTTGCGCTCGCGCACGAACTCGAGGCGGCAGGCTTCCGCCATTGCGCTGCTCCCGATCGAGCCTGGGACGAATCGGGCGACTGGTTCTTCGAGGTCTATCACCACCCGGCCCAGGTAGTTCTGTTCAATCGGAACCGAATCATCAAGTACAAGAAAAAGAAGCTCCGAGTCGCGGAGCGACGCGCTGGGCTCGATGAGCTTCGGAAACTCATGAGCGCCCGAATGCTTGGGAGTAGGCCGCTCTCTCGGCTCGAGCGCTCCGCTCGCCGGCTTTCTTTCCTGTGACCTTCAGGCACTAACTGGCGCTGCGCTGAGGCAGTACGAAGACGGCCTCGACGCAATTGTCTGCGCGTTCCTCGCCTTCCATCTGTGGCGCTGGGGTTGGGAACGGAGCGAGTTCATCGGCGACCTGACCGACGGATATATCGTCGTGCCAACCGTCGCACTCCCGCCCGGCGACGAATCTCGGCGACTGGTGCGTGGATGAGTTTTCTACAGCCCCAGCTTCGGAAACTCAAACCGCTCGCACCGCCGCCGGCTCACTCCAGCCAGCTCGCGCTGCCGCCTTCGTGGATCTCGAGTCCTGAGATGTCCTCGACCAGCGTGTTCACCCAGCGGTTGTAGTTCTGGTGGATGCGGCTCTTCCCGTCGTAGCCGAGGTCCTGGCTCGATTTGTACGTGACGTCGAACTGAGTCGCGTCGTGGCGGATCTCGACGCCGACCTGATGATCCGTGAGCGTCGCGAGCAGCGACCCCTCGCCTAGCTTTGTGACGTGCCAACCCTTCACGGATGCGCCGCCGCGGATCAGGCCCTCGGCTTCCGCGAGCGTCGGCGTGTCGTCAACGGGCAGCGGATGTCCCTGCACGTTGCGCAGTGGCGCCGAGCAGCCGCACAGCGCGACGAACAGCACTCCGATCGAGAGCTTGCCGAGTCGCCGCACGTCACTTCTCCTCACAGCACCGGGCTCGATGCCTAATCGCCCAAGCGCGAGAGCACCACGCCCCCCGCTATCGAGAGCGCCCATAACAGCGATACCAACAGTGCGACTCCGCCGAGCGCCCCCTTGCGCGAGCGCAGATCGAAGATCGCGAACACGGTCATCGCCGCCGCGACGCCGAGCGCCAGCTTCGCGAGCGGGTTCCGCTGGGTAAGCGCCATCGAGACAGCTCCGGCACCAAGTGCGGCGAGGCCACCCACGACGCAAAATGTTACGGGCCAGAGCATCGAGTTGCGCCAGAACAGTGAGAGATCGAAGCCAGCTCCGCTCGCCGTCGATTTCAGAGACGCCTGCTCGCGCTCGGGTTCTCTCACGGCTTGTTCACTCCGGCGCCACGCCCGGCTTGAAGACGAGCGCGAGACAGTCTCTCGCGTCCTCGGCGAAACCCCGGAAGAGTTCCAGCGAGCGATCGATGTCCGGAGCCCACGGTCCGGTGTAGATCCCGCCCGGCAGCTGACGCCGCGCCGCAACTCGAAGCAGCGGAGTTCCGCTCGCGTCGTCGGAGAGATCGAGCACGAAAATCGCCGAGGCGCCGGGCTGCACGATCGCCGTGACCCGCGAGTTCGTCGCGCGCGCGCGATCGAACTCGAGGCCTGTCACCTCGCTGCGTACGCGCAAGATGCCAGCGCCGCGCTCGGTCGTAATCCGCAGCGGAATGCTCTGGGAGACTTCTTCCGCGACCGACGCCTCAAGGGCGCGCACGAGCTTGCCGTGATCCTGCAAGATCGGTGGCGTAACGCGCGAATCGTAAAACAAACCCGGCCGCTCGATCCGCATCGCGCGATAGCTCGTGAAATCCGGCCGTGGGCGCTTCATGTAGAGGTTGCCGGGCGCGCTGACCCACTGCTCGATGAGTTCGCCGAAGGGCGCGTTCACGAGCTGCGGGCCGGCGGGATCGAACTCGATGCGCTGCTGCGAAACGGAGCCAGCGCACGCCCAGAGCCCGAACACTGCGAAGAGCAGAACTGCGGGCGTGGCTCGTTTAGACATGTGGCGCCTCCGGCGGCAGGTGGCAGACGGCAGACGGTAACGCGCGAAGCCAGTTGCAGCGCGCGTTCAACCGGCGCCTAGCGCCGCGCCCCAGGCTCGCGGCAAAGTGCCGGCATGTGGCGAACCCGCAGCTTCAGCTCGAGCGACGGCCTAACACTTTCGTACCGCGACTACGCCGCGCCCGCGGGCGCGAGTGCGCTGCCGGTGCTGTGCCTGCCCGGCCTCACGCGCAATGCGCGGGATTTCGAGGCGCTCGCGCTGGAACTCGCGCGCACGCGCCGCGTGCTTTCGCCGGATTTGCGCGGGCGCGGCGCCTCCGCCCACGACCCAAACCCCGCGAACTACCACCCGGGCATTTACGTGCGCGATGTGCTCGCGCTGCTCGCGGCAGCCAGCACGCCGCGCGTGCTCGCGATCGGCACCTCGCTCGGCGGCTTGCTGACGATGTTGCTCGCAGCCGCGCAGCCGAGCGCGTTGGCGGGCGCAGTGCTCAATGACATCGGCCCAGTCGTCGATGCCGCGGGGCTGGCGCGCATCCGCGGCTACGTCGGCAAGAGTGCGCCGCTGCGCAACTGGCGGGAAGCCGCCGACGCGTGTCGAGCCTCGAACGGCGCCGCCTTCCCGGGCTTTAGCGACGCGGACTGGCTCGCCTTCGCACAGCGCACCTGTGTCGCGACGCCCGATGGCGGCGTGCGCTTCGACTACGACCCGCGCATCGCCGAGCCGTTCGCTGGCTCCGCTGCGACGCCGGCCGCCGCGGACCCCTGATTATTGTGGGAACCGCTCGCGCGCATCCCCACGCTCGCGATCCGCGGCGCCCACTCGGACATTCTCTCCGCCAGGGCGCTCGCCGAGATGCAGCGGCGCAAGCCGGACCTCGAGGCCGTCACGGTGCCGAACCGCGGCCACGCCCCGCTGCTCGACGAGCCCGAGGCGCTGGCCGCGCTGCGCGATTTCGTCGCGAAGCACTGAGGGGCGCGCGCCGAGGCGCCAGCCAGCAAGCGGCGTCTCGCCGCGCGCAGCGAGCCGCAGGCGAGCGAAGTCAACGCGGTAGCAGCGGCTGCGAAGCGGCCGCCCGCGCGTTACTCGAGTTCGATCGTGCCATTCACGTCCATGCGCACGTGACTGGTGCCACCCTCGAAGCTCGGCGCTACCGCCGCGTCCGCGGACATCATCTCCATCTTGCCGCGCATCATCGGCATCGGCGGCTGGTATCCGCCGCCGCCCACGTTCACGGCGATTAGGCCGTAGCTCGCCTTGCCGAAGCTCTTCGCGACGAGGGAAGCGCGCGTGCGGAACG
>JANNRF010000330.1:0-1583 GCA_031401135.1 Deltaproteobacteria bacterium
ATGTCGGGGCCCTGGCCGCCGACGCCGGAGGAAACGCGCGCGCGGCCGAACTCCTCGGCGAGGATCGTCGCGATCAGTGGATCCGCTTCGAAGCCGCCGCCGCCGTACTGCTTCGGGATCGTGCGCGCCGCGTAGCCGTGCGCGATCAGGATCTTCTGCCACGCCGTGATCTTGGGATCTTTGAGCGACGTGATCTCGCCGCCGCGCATGGCCGGCGCCTAGGCGCGATTGGCTTCGAGAAACGCGCGCAGATCGCGCCGGAAGTTCTCGTACTCGGGGCCGAAGCTGAGATCCATGTTGCGCCTCCAAGGAAGCAGCATTGGTAGCGCGATTCCCGGTTGCGGAGCCGCAGCCCGCGGTGACACCCTGGGCTCTCACGTTGAAATCAGAACTCGCACGAGGGTGATCCCAATGACCGAACTTCACTTCCGCTCCGCTACCGAGCTTGCTCAGGCGCTGCGCCGCCGCGAGGTCTCGAGCGTCGAGTTGCTCGATCACTTCCTCGCGCGCGTCGCGAAGCTAAACCCGCGCATCAACGCCGTCGTGCACCTCGATACCGAGCGCGCGCGCGAGCGGGCGCGCGCGGCGGATGCGGCGCTCGCGCGCGGCGAGAGCTGGGGCGCGCTGCACGGGCTGCCTATTACGGTGAAGGACTCCTTCGAAGTGGCGGGCATGCCCTGCACTTCCGGCGCGCCGGAGCTCGCGAAGCACGTGCCCGCGAAGAGCGCGACCTCCGCGCAGCGCCTGATCGACGCGGGCGCCGTCGTGTTCGGCAAGACGAACCTGCCGCTCTACGCCGGCGACTTCCAGTCCTACAACGCCGTCTACGGCACGACCAATAATCCCTGGGACGTGACGCGCGGCCCCGGCGGATCTTCGGGCGGCTCGGCCGCCGCGCTCGCCGCGGGGCTCACGAGCCTCGAACTCGGCAGCGACATCGGCGGCTCGATCCGCAACCCGGCTCATTATTGCGGCGTGTACGGGCTCAAGACCAGCCACGGCATCGTGCCGATGCGCGGCCACATCCCCGGCCCGCCCGGCGCGCTCGCCGAAGGAGACCTCGGCGTCGGCGGCCCGATGGGGCGCAGCGCGGCGGATCTGTCATTAGGGCTCGACGTGCTCGCGGGCGCTGACGAGAGCGAAGCGACAGCGTGGAAGCTCGCGCTGCCGCCGCCGCGCGCGAACCGGCTCGCAGATCTGCGCGTGGGTGTGTGGCTCGACGACGCGCAGGGACCGATCGACAGCGAAGTGCGCGACGTGCTCCAGAGCGCGATCGATGCCGTCGCCAAAGCCGGCGCGAAGATCGACGCGAAGACGCGGCCCGTGGACGGCGCCGCCCAGCACCGCGTCTACTCGCGGCTGCTCTGGAGCGTGATGGCCGCGGGCTTCCCCGCGCCTTTGCTCGCGCGTCTGGATGCAGCCGCCGTGACGCTGCGGCCGGAAGACAGCGACCCGCTTTCGGAGCAGACGCGCGGCGCGGCTCTCCGACATCGCGAGTGGCTCGCACTGAACGAGTTCCGAACGCGCCTGCGCGCGCAGTGGGCGAGCTACTTCCGCGAGATCGACGTAATGCTCTGCCCGAT
>JANNRF010000331.1:0-6367 GCA_031401135.1 Deltaproteobacteria bacterium
CCGAGCGCGAGCATCCCGAACTTGCCGCACGGGCCGTCGTGGCCGACGACCACTTCGCCGCGAAACAGCCGCCGCATCAGGCCCGCGAAGTCTTCGAGCTGCGCGGTCATAATGCTCGGCAGCCCGTACGCCTTGAACATCGGCACGATGCCGCGGCCGAGCCCGAGCGAGAAGCGCCCGCCAGTCAGGCGGTGCATCGTCATTGCGTACGAGGCCGTCACCATCGGGTGTCGCGTGTTGTGGTTGGTCGCGGCGGTGGCGATGCCGATCTCGCGCGAAACCGCGCCGACCGCGCCCGAGAGCGTCGCCGCCTCCTTGATGTTGAAGCGCTCCGAGATGAAGCACGCGCCGATGCCGAGCGTCTCCGCCTGAGCCACCTCGTCGATCAACTCGCGCGGCGACTGCGGCTGCCCCGCCAGCGTGTAGAAAGCGAGCTCGTTCATCTGCGTCATGACGGCCTCACCTGTTAGAGGAACTCGGCGCTGCCGAGATCGAGCGCGTGGCGGGCGTGGCGGCGCGCCATCACCGTGAACATCGCGTTGCCACGCTCGGTCTCCTGCACGATCACCGAGGCGATCACCGTCACCGCGAAGCCCGCGAACGCGCCGCGGCGGTAGTCGCTCCAGCACTGCTCCCAGGCGTAGCCGCGCACGCCCTCGGCGCACAGCGCGTCGTAATAAGCGCGCACCTGCTCGCGCTCGATCGGGCGCCGCACTTCGGGCAAGAGCGACGCGCCGAGGAAGTATGCGACGTCGGAGAGCGGCGAGCCGAGCACGAGGCTCTGCCAATCGACCACCGAGACACGCGGCGGCGAAGTGCGCTCGTCGATCAGCAGATTGTCGAGGCGGTAATCGATGTGCACGAGCGCCAGCGGCGCGGCCGGGTACGCGTGCGGCGGGCCGTTCGATTTCGCGACGGCTTCGATGATCGCGCGCTCGTCCGGTTCGAGGCGCGGCGCGAAACGCGCGAGAAACGCCGGCAGCATCGCGGCGTAGAACTCACGCGCCTGCACGCTGCCCTCCGCGCTTGGCTCGACGATTAGGGAATGGCCGCGCAGCCGCGCATCATTCCAAGTGGGCCCGTGCAACTTCGCCAGCTCGACGAGGGCCGCGCGCGCGATCTCGGGCGAACACCCGTGCAGCTGATCGCCCTGCTGCGCGGGCGCCATGTCTTCGAGGATCAGCGCGAACTCCGGCCCTTCGCCCACGATCTCCGCGTAATAACAACGCGGCTTCGCGATCGGTACGCGCGCCGCGAGCTCGCGATAGAAGAAGATCTCGCGCGCGTAGTTGCGGAGCTGCACGCCGGTTCCGCTGGAGAGCGGATCCTGCGACGGGAACTTGCCCACGAGAGTGCGCGGCGCGCCGTCCGGGTCGCCCGCGTAGTCGAGCGCGAAGCGCACGCAGCGCCCGATCTGACCCGTGCCCACGGGCTCGGCGGTGAAGCCCGACACCCGCGCGCCCGCATGCCCGTTCGCGCGCAACACCTCGGTGAAGAACTCCGCGGTGATGTTCTCGGGCGTCGGGATCGCGAGCGGCATGCAGCGGCTTTCTAGCTCAGTCGCTCGTTCGGCCGCGCGCGGCTTGGCGTAGAGTGGCCGCGCACTCGAAGGAGCCGCCCATGATTCTCGATCGCCTCGACCCGAGCGCCGCGGATTTCGCGCGCGCCACCGGCTGGGAGCTGAAGCCCGAAGGCGCGTGCAAGGCCGAAGTCTGCATCCCGCTGCCCGCGAGCGCGCGCCGGAGCGACGGGCGCGTGAACGTGCCCGCGGTCGCAGACGCACTCGGCATGGCGCTCGTCGCGAGCGACGCGCACAAGCTCTGGGCGCTCGGCCCCGTTTCGGGTGGCCGCGCCCTAACAACGGCGGTCGCGCCCGAAATCACGCTGCCCGATCGCGACGGCAACCCGTTCCGGTTGGGCTCGCTCAAAGGCACCAAAGTCTTCATGTGCTCCTGGGCCAGTTGGTGAGGCTGCCGCATGGACCTGCCCGTGTGGCAGGCAGTTCGCGAAGAGCTCCGCCCGCTCGGCCTCGAGATCGTGATGGTCGCGATGGACACGAACATCGCGTCAGCCTTCCCGTTCATCGACGCCGCGAAGACGACGTACCCGCAGCTGCTCGACCCTGAGCACTCGCTCGGCGCCACGCTCGGCATCATCAACGTGCCGATGAGCGTGTGGATCGACGAGCAGGGCGTACTCGTGCGCCCCGCCGAGCCGGCCTTCGCGCCGCGCGAGCGCGGCTACGGCGACGTGGATCTGCCGCCCGAGACGCCGCAGCGCATGCGCGACATGCTCAAGGAAGCCGCGAAGCTCGACGTCGACCTGCAAGCGACCGTCACGATGCTGCGCGACTGGGCGCGTAACGGGAAGCAGAGCCGCTTCGCCCTAACACCCGACAAGGTGATCGCGCGCTCCGCTGCGCGCCCGAAGTCCGTGTCCGAAGCCGCCGCGAACTTCGAGCTGGGCCAACATCTGCACCGCACAGCCCGCGAAGCCGACGCGCGCCCGTTCTTCAGAAGCGCGCATCGCCTCCAACCCGAGAACTGGACCTACAAGCGCCAAGCCTGGAGCATGGTCGACGCGCTGCAGGGCCCGACCGAGCACTACGACAGCGATTGGCTCAGCGACGTGCGCAAGATCGGTGCGACGAACTACTACGCGAAGGTGGAGGCGTAGGAGGCGAGGGCATCGAGGAGCGGCGGCCGCGGGCGGGCCGGCTGCGGCTCATGGCTCGCTGTGGCGTTCGAGGTGAACCGATGCTCGGAGTTCCAAAGCCCTTCCAGTTCCGGCGTCTCCTGCTCCGCTTTACTTCGCCTCCGCCGGCCCACCCGCAGCCGCCGCGCGCTGGGCTTGCAGCTGAACTAAGGGAGGGTGAATCCAGCGCCCCATCGAGGGGCGCTGGATTGATTCAGGCGCTGAGGCGGTAGACGCGGGTTGCGGTGTCGTGGAACAGCGCGCTCTTCTCGCTCTCGCTGAAGTCCGTTGCCAGGCGCTTGAACGAGTTCCACAGCACCTGATAGCTGCACGACACGCGGTCCATCGGGAAGTTGCTCTCGAACATGCAGCGCTGCGGGCCGAAGCGCTCGATGGCGTGCGAGTACCAAGGCCGCGTCGCGTCGGCGATCTCCTGCGAGCCCGGCGGTTTCGCGCGGCCCTCGAAACCCCAGTTGTTGATGGACATGAGCAGGCCGCCGATCTTCGCGACGACGTTTTCGCAGCGCGCGAGTTCGTCCACGTCGCGCTTCCACTGCGCGAAGATCTCGGCGCGCTTACCGACGTAGGGGCCGATGCCGAGCGGGCCGCCGAAGTGGTCGAACACGATGGTGACGTTCGGGAAGGCGCGGGCGAGGGCGGTGAGTTCGGGGATCTGGTGGTGGTAGAGCCAGGCGTCGAAGCTGAGGCCGCGCTTCTCGAGCTCGGCGAAGCCGCGCCGGAAGCCGGCTTCCCCTAACAGGCCCGGCGGCGGCGCGGTGTGCGAGCGGCGGATCTCCGGGTTCGGGTCGTAGGCGGAGGCGTGGCGGATGCCGCGGAAGCGGTTCGGGCTGGCTGCAATGTGCGCGTCGAGCAGGCGCGGCACGTCGGCGCCGCGCGTGAGATCGGCGCGGCTCACGATGCCCGCGCAGGCGCGCGTCTCGCCGTAATGACCGCTCGCGCTCATCGCGGCGATGCCCTGCACGAACTCGGTCTCGCCGGCCATGCGCAGCGCCTCGTCGCCGTCCGCGCGGTACATCGCGCCGCACTCGACGAATACCGTGCTGACGATGCGGTGCCCGCTGCCCGTGTCGGCGAGTAGGTCCGTGAGCAGGTACGGCTCGCCGTGGCTCGGGCGATCCCATAGGTGGTGGTGCGGGTCGCAGATCGGGCGCTGCGGCTCGAGCACTTCTTCTTGCAGCTGCGCGAGCCACGTCAGGTCTCCCGGCATCGCAATCCTCCTTCGGTTGGCGAAGACTAGGCCAGCGCGTCCGCGCGAGGAGGCCAGATGCCGATCCCCCGAGCGCTCCTTTTGATCTCGCTGTCACTGCTGCTGTTCGCTTGCGGAGAGCCGCCGCCTACGGCCGAGACGCCGAGGGCGATCCGGCTCGTCGCTGCCTTCGCGCCCGAGCGCGTCGATCACCCGGCTCCGCCGCCCGTCGTCCCGCCGCGCACCGAGCTGCGCTTCGAAGGCGCAGAGGCGACGAAGTTCGAGGCAGGGCCGGGCGTCGCCGAACTCGCGGTGCGCGCGGGCAAGCTCACAGGCCGCACGACCAGCGCCGCTCCCGCGCTGCGCTTGTTACTGCCTGCGAGCTCGCCGCCGGGTGATTTCGTGCATGCGCTCGAGCTGCGTATGCGCGTTTCGACCGGGCAGAACATCGCAGCGAATCTCCGGCCAGCCGCGGCGGCAGGGGAGGATGCTTTCGCGCAGCCGACGATCTTGTGGCCGATCGGCGGGCCCGTTGTGCCCGGCCCGGAACTTCGGACCTACACGCTCGAGCCGCAGTTCCCGATCGCGTCCGATGGAAGCCGCGAGTTGCTCCTCTCTCCATCCGACGTCGCCGGTGCGAGCTTCGAGATCGAATCCGTGCGCGTCGTGTTCGCGAAGGAGCGGCTCGCGAGCGTGGCATCAGGTCCCGGTTGGCACGGTCTCTCCGAGATCTATCGCGAGACGCTGGTCGCGCGTGCGCCAGAGACGCTGCGCTTCCCAGTGGTCGTGCCGCCCGCCGCCAAACTCGAGCTTGCGCTCGGCATGATCGAGGACGACGCGCTGCGCTTCCGCATCTCGGCGCGGGCGGGCGAAAGCGAGACATTGCTCGCAGAGCGCACTCTCACCCAGCCGCTGCGCTGGGAACCGCTGCGAATCGACCTAACAGGCTACGCAGGCCAATCGATCGAGCTCGCGCTGACGCTCGAATCCGAGCGCGCGGGCGCGATCGGCTTTTGGGGTGCGCCGGCGGTGCGCAGCACCGTGCCGCGCGCTGGTGTGCAGAACGTGATCGTGATTCTCGCCGACACGCTACGCCGCGATCACCTCGACGCCTACGGCCACACGCGCGAAACCGCGCCGGCCCTCGCGCGCATGGCGCGCGAGGGCACGCTGTTCCGCGACGCGATCTCTCAGGCGAGCTGGACCAAAGTCTCCGTGCCCTCGCTCATGCTCTCGCTCTATCCGAGTTCTCACGGCGTACGCAATTTTGCGGACCGCCTGCCCGACGAAGCCAGCACGCTCGCGGAGGCATTCCGCGACGCCGGCTTCTCCTCGCTAGCGCTTTCCTCGAACTTCTTCGTCGGCAAGCTCACGCATCTCGAGCAGGGCTTCGAAGAGCTTCACGAAGCCGCCTCGCTGGAGAGTTCGGTCTCGAACGACGCTGAATCGAGCAAGACCGCGCGCGAGCAGGTCGACCGCCTGCTGCCGTGGCTCGACGCTCACCGCGATGCGCCGTTCTTCGCGTACCTGCACGTCACCGATCCGCACAGCCCGTATCGGCCGCTGCGCCCCTACGACACGCGCTTCGCGAGCGCCGAGGACGGCGCGCGCCACGAGCGCGAGCACGCGGAGTTGCGCAAGCACATCGCGCATCCCCTAATGCGCGCGTTCGGCATGCCGCTCGCGAGCGAGCTGGCGGCGGCCGGGATCGATGCAGGCGCCTACCTCGAGACGGACCGCGATTGGTACGACGCCTCGATTCGCGCGATGGACGCGGAGCTCGCGCGCGTGTTCGAGCGCTTGCGCGAGCTCGGGCTCGCGGAGAACACGTTAGTCGTCTTCACCAGCGATCACGGTGAGGAGTTCCTCGAGCACGGCGCGAGCTTCCATGGCCGCAGCGTGTACGGCGAAGTCACGCGCATCCCGCTGCTGTTATGGGGCGCGGGCGTGCCGGCCGGGCGAGTCGTCGAGCAGACCGTGCAGAGCATCGACGTGATGCCGACTCTGCTGGAGCTGGCGTCCGTAACAACCACCGCGCCGATGCAGGGCCAGAGCCTCGTGCCGCTGCTCGCGGAATCTGCGGCGCCCGCGGAGGGCGCGCCGAGCTGGGCGCCTCGTCCGGCAATCTCCGAGCATCGCCTCGACCTCGGCGGGCTGCCGTGGGCAGACCGCGAGGGCACGGCGATCAACGACGGCGCGTGGAAGCTGATCGAGAACTCGAGCCCGAACCCGAGCGCGGCCGTGGCGGCCGTCGAGCTCTACGACGCGCGCCGCGATCCGCTCGATCAGCACGATCTCGCGGCAGAGCACCCCGAGGAAGTGACGCGCCTGCGCGCTGCGCTCGCTGCGTGGCGCGCTGAGGCGGAAAAGGTGCGGCTGAAGACCAGCGCGACGAGCGAACCCACCCTGAGCGCCGAGGAGATCGAGCGGCTGAAGAGCCTCGGCTACGTGCAGTGAGCGCGCTTT
>JANNRF010000332.1:0-26001 GCA_031401135.1 Deltaproteobacteria bacterium
CCGCACTTCGGGCATCTGCTGACGAGCTACGTGAAGGACGTGATCCCGCGTTATCAGACGCTGCGCGGGCGGCGCGTCGAGCGGCGCTTCGGCTGGGATTGTCATGGGCTGCCGGCCGAGCTCGAAGCCGAGAAGCAGCTCCAGGTCTCCGGGCGCGCGGCGATTCTCGAGTACGGCATGGAGCGCTTCAATGATTATTGCCGCTCCTCGGTGCTGCGATACACCGAGCAGTGGCAGGAGACGATCACCCGCGCCGGCCGCTGGGTGGATTTCAAGCACGACTACAAGACGATGGACGGCTCCTACATGGAGAGCGTGCTGTGGGCGTTCAAGCGGCTCTGGGATCTCGGGCTGATCTACGAAGGCGTGCGCGTGCTGCCTTACTCGTGGGCGGCGCAGACGCCGGTCTCGAATTTCGAGACGCGTATGGACAACTCCACGCGCGAGAAGCAGGACCCAGCGATTACTGTGCGCTTCGAGCTGAAGCCAGTGGGCGAAGACGCGGCGCCGACTGAGCTATGGGCGTGGACGACGACGCCCTGGACGTTGCCCTCGAACCTCGCGCTCGCGGTCGGCCCCGCGCTCGACTACGCGGTGTTCGCGCGCGACGGCAAGCGCATCGTGCTCGGCGCGGCGTGCGCTGAGAAGTACGCGGCGGAACTCGCGGGCGCGGAGCGCGTCGGCACCGTGAAGGGCGCAGAGCTGACGGGGCGCGGCTACACGCCGCTGTTCCCGTATTTCGCAGGGCACGCGAACGCATTCCGCGTGCTCACCGCGGAGTTCGTGGACGTCGCCGAAGGCACGGGCGTGGTTCACATGGCGCCGGGCTTCGGCGAGGACGATCTCGCGGTGTGCGCTGCCGCCGACATCGCGGTCCTCGTGCCCGTAGACGAGGCGGGCAAGTTCACCGCCGAAATTTCGGACTACGCGGGCCGGCACGTCTTCGACGCGAACCCGACGATCATGCGCGACCTGAAGACGCGCGGCGCACTGATCAAGCGCGAGACGATCGTCCATAATTATCCGCACTGCTGGCGCACCGACACGCCGCTGATCTACCGCGCGATGTCGTCGTGGTTCGTGCGCGTCTCCGAGTTCAAGGACCGGCTCGTCGCCAACAACCAGCAGATCAACTGGATCCCCGGCCACGTGCGCGACGGCCTCTTCGGCAACTGGCTGGAGAACGCGCGCGATTGGTCGATCAGCCGCAACCGCTTCTGGGGCACCCCGCTGCCGGTCTGGCGCAGCGACGACCTGAAGTTCCCGCGCACCGACGTGTACGGCAGCATCGCGGAACTCGAGCGCGATTTCGGAGTGCCCGTAACAGATCTGCACCGGCCGATGATCGACTTGCTCGTGCGGCCGAACCCTGATGACCCGAGCGGCGAGAGCATGATGCGCCGCATCCCCGACGTTGTGGATTGTTGGTTCGAGTCGGGCTCGATGCCGTACGCGCAGGTGCACTACCCGTTCGAGAAGAAGGACTGGTTCGAGCACCACTTCCCCGCGGACTTCATCGTCGAGTACGTCGCGCAGACGCGCGGCTGGTTCTACACGCTGCACGTGCTGGCGACCGCCCTGTTCGACCGGCCCGCGTTCAAGAACGTGATCTGCCACGGCGTGACGGTCGACGAGCAGGGCCAGAAGCTCAGCAAGCGGCTGCGTAATTACCCGGAACCGGAAGAGGTGTTCGCGAAGCACGGCTCGGACGCGCTGCGCTGGTACCTGATGAGTTCGCCGATCCTGCGCGGCGGCGATTTGCGCGTCGAGAAGGACGGCAAGCCGATCGCCGACGCGGTGCGCGCGGTGCTGCTGCCGATGTGGAACGCCTGGAACTTCTTCGCGCTCTACGCGAACGCGGACGGCGTCACGGCCAGGGAGATCGCCAGCGCGAGCGCCGTGCTCGATCGCTACGCGCTCGCGAAGACGCGCGTGCTGGTGGAGGACGTGCAGCGCGCCTTCGACGCGTACGACATCGCGGGCGCATGCCAAGCCGTCGTCGCCTACCTCGACGCCCTCAACAACTGGTACATCCGCCGCAGCCGGCCGCGCTTCTGGAGCGCGGAGAAGAACCCTGACAAGCAGGCGGCCTACGACACGCTCTACACCTGCCTCAGCGCGCTGATGCGCGTCGCGAGCCCGCTCGTGCCGTTCCTCACGGACGAGATCTATCGCGGGCTCACCGGCAAGAGCGTGCACCTCGCAGATTGGCCCGATTCGAACGTGCTGCTCGCAGACGCCGAACTCGTCGCGGACATGGATCGCGTGCGCGACGTGTGCTCGACCGCATTAGGGATGCGCCGCGCTGAGAAGGTGCGCGTGCGCCAGCCGCTCGCGGCGCTCACGATCGCGGGCTCGTCGGCCGCGCGGCTCGCGGCGTTCACCTCGCTGATCGAGGACGAGGTGAACGTCAAAGCGGTGCGCAGTGAGGCCGCGATCGAGGCCTTCGCGAGCTTCAACCTCTCCGCGAACGCGCGCGCGCTCGGGCCGCGGCTCGGGCAGGAGATGAAGACGGTGCTCGCGGCTGCGAAGCAAGGAAACTGGACGCGCAACGCGGACGGCACCGTAACAGTTGCGGGGCACCAGCTCTCGGGTGAGGAGTTCTCGTTGCGGCTCGTACCGAAGCCCGGCGTCGCTTGTCAGGCCCTCGCGTCCGGCGAGATGATCGTGGTCCTCGATTTCGCGCTCACGAAGGAACTCGAGCAGGAGGGCGTCGCGCGCGATCTCGTGCGCGCTGTGCAGCAAGCGCGGCGCGAGGCAGGCCTCGCGGTCTCGGATCGCATCCGGCTCGCGCTCGGGCTCGCAGCGCCGCAGCGCGAAGCGGCTCGCGCCTTCTCCGCGTACATCGCCGAGAACGTGCTCGCCGTGGAGATCGATCTCGATGGCGCGCTCGATACGGGCTCGATGCACGCCAGCGAAGCCGCGCTCGACGACGGCACCGCGCGCATCGCGCTCGCGAAGGCCTAATCGATGCGCATCCGCGTGCTCGGCTCTTCCGCAGGCGGCGGCCTCCCGCAGTGGAACTGCGGCGGCCCGAACTCGGTGCGCGCCCGCGCCGGCGATCCGGCCGTGCCGGCGCGCACACAGCCGTCGCTCGCGATCTCGGCGGGCGATGACGCGCGCTGGTCGCTCGTCAACGCGAGCCCGGACGTGCGCGATCAGCTCGCGCGCTTCTCAGGTCTTCACCCGCGTCCCGGGACGCGGGATGTGCCGCTCGACACGATCGTCGTCACGAATGCGGATCTCGATCACACGATCGGCCTGCTCGTACTGCGCGAATCGCTGCCGTATCGAGTGATTACGACCGCGTGGATCCGCGACGTGCTGCTCGATCACAACGCCGCCTTCCGCATCCTCGCGCCCGCCTTCGGCACGGTGAAGATCGACGAGCCGTTCTTCCTGGACCGCGGCGAGCAGCTCGAAGCGAAGCTGTTCCCCATGCCCGGCAAGGTGCCCACTTGGGCGCAGCCCCACGCGAGTAACTCGGTCGAGGCAACGCTTGGCCTGCGCGTCGTCGACAAACGCAGCGGCAAGCGGCTCGTCTACGCGCCGGGAATCCAGAAGCTCGACACCGCGACCCAGGCCGAACTCGCCGGCGCCGACGCGCGCTTCGTCGATGGCACGTTCTTCACGCGAGACGAACTGCGCGCGCTGCGCCCCGGTGCGCCCGACGCGATCGCCATGGGCCATGTGCCGATCTCGGGGCCTGAGGGCAGCCTCGCGTTGTTACGGGGCATGCGCGGCAAGACGTTCTACACGCACATCAACAACACGAACCCGATTCTCGACGCCGCGTCCGCGGAGGCGGCGACAGTGCGCGCCGCGGGTATCGAGATCGCGCACGACGGCTTGGAGATCACGATGTGAGTGCGGCGGGCGACGACCGGACCGCAAGCGAAGCGCGCAGCGAGGCGCAGCCGAGCGAAGGCGCCGGGCACGAACTCGAGCAGCGCCTCCACCGCTTGCTCGACGAGCGTTATCACGACAAGCACCCGTTCAATCTGCGCATGCACGCGGGCACGCTCACGCCCGAGGAACTGCGGCGCTGGGTCCGTAATCGGTACTACTACCAGACGCGCATCCCGATCAAGGACGGCGTGATCCTCGCGAAATCCGAGGACCGCGAGTTCCGGCGCAGCTGGATTCGCCGCATCACGGATCACGACGGCGACGCGCAGCGCGAAGGCGGCCTCGAACTGTGGCTGAAGCTCGCCGACGCGGTTGGCCTCGATCGGCGCGAGGTGGCTTCGCTGCGCAACGTGCTGCCCGGCGTGCGGCGCGCATGCGATGCCTACGTCGCGCTTGTTACGACGAGCGATTTGCTCGCGAGCGTGGCGGCGTCGCTGACGGAGACTCGCGCCGGTGAGCTGCTCGGCCTGCGCGCCGCGGCCTTCGAGAAGCATTATGGCTGGATCGCGCCGGCGGGCCTCGCCTACTTTCGTTCGCGCACGACCCAGGCGCCGCGCGACGCCGCCGAGGGCATGGCCTTCGTGCGCGCGCACGCGAAGACGGGCGAAGACGCCGAGCGCTGCGTCGCCGCGCTCACGAAGAAATGCGAGATCCTGTGGGCGCTGCTCGATGCGGTCGAGTGGAGCGCCACGAAGCCGCGGATCGCGGCCGCCGCGCAGCTGCGCGCGAACGAAGATCTGGTCGTGCTGCCCGAGCGCGCGGTGAAGCTCACCGGCAGCGGGCGCGAGATCCTCGGCGCGTGCGATGGCGCACGCTGCGTCGACGACGTGGCGGCTTTCATGCGGGCGCGCCACGCCGACACGGAAACGGTCGAACGCGATTGTTACGAGTTCATCGAGCAGATGCAGAAACTCGGCGTGCTCGAGGCGACGGCGTGAGCAAGCGTCGCGCAGCGGCGGGCGCAGCGAGGCGGAGCCGAGCGAAGTCGAACAGTGGCCTCCGAGTCCCGCGTACGCCGGCACGTTCGCGCTGGCCGCGCCCTAGGAAGTTCGCATGAACGCGCCGCGCCCGTACAACCTGGTCGCGGAGCTCACCTACCGCTGCCCGCTGCGTTGCCCTTACTGCTCGAACCCGACGAACCTGCGCGATTTCCCGGACGCGCTGACGGCGGCGGACTGGGCGCGCGTGTTTCGCGAGGCCGCGGAGCTCGGCTGCGTGCACGCCGGCCTCACCGGCGGCGAACCGAGCGCGCGCCGCGATCTCCCCGAGATCGTGCGCGCCGCGGCGGGCGCCGGGCTCTACACGCACCTTGTTACGGCCGCGACGCCGCTCACGGCTGCGGGCCTCGCCGCGCTGCAAGCACTCGGCCTGCGCAGCGTTCAGATCTCCGTGCAGGACGCGGAGGCCGCCTCCTCCGACGAAATCGCGGGGACCGAGAGCTTCGCGCGCAAGTGCGAGCTCGCGCGCGCCACGAAACGCCTCGGCCTCCCGCTCACGCTGAACGTCGTGCTGCACCGGCGCAACCTCGGCCGCGTGCGCGAGATCATCGCGCTCGCCCGCGAACTCGGCGCCGATCGTCTCGAGCTCGCGAACACGCAATACCACGGCTGGGCGCTCGCAAACCGCGCCGCGCTGTTGCCGACGCGCGAGCAAATCGAGGACGCGGCGCGCGCGGTTGCGGAGGAAACCAAGGCGCACGCGCGCCCCGAGATCCTGTTCGTGCTGCCTGATTACTTCCGCGATCGCCCGAAGCCGTGCATGGGCGGCTGGGCGCGCGCACACATCGTGATCGCCCCCGATGGCCGCGTACTGCCGTGCCACAACGCCGCGCAGCTTCCGCTCGAGTTCTGGAACGTGCGCGAGCGCAGCCTCGCAGAGTGCTGGCGAGACGCGCCTGGCATGAACGCGTTCCGCGGCAAGGCATGGATGCGCGAGCCGTGTCGCTCGTGTCCCGAGCGCGCGAGAGATTTCGGCGGCTGCCGCTGTCAGGCGTTCGCGCTGACCGGCGACGCGGCAAACACCGATCCCGCGTGCGGGCTCTCGCCGCAGCATGCACTGATTACGGCGACGCACTCTGAGCCAAGGCGAGATGAGTTCCGCTACCGGGAACGCTCGATCGGCTGAGCAAGCGGCGCTTCGCCGCGCGCAGCGAGGCCACGCGAGCCCTTGGCTCGCGTGAGCCGAGCGAAGATCGAACAGTGGCCTCGGTGGTGGCTGCGCCTAAGCGTTCGCGTTTCTGCGACGCCAGTACCCCGCCTCACATCCCTAAGAACAGCAGCGATTGCAGCAGCGAGATGATCGGCCACGCGAGCCTGCCGCCGACCATGATGAACATCGCGAAGCCCATCATTGCGACCATCGGCTGTCGGATCGTCATTTGCAGCCGAGCGGCTGCCTCCTCGCTGAGGAAGAGACCGAGCGCGCTCGCGCCATCGAGCGGCGGGATCGGCAGCAGGTTGTAGACGAAGAGCAGCGTGTTCAGGAAGAAGAAGGCAAAGAGCACTGAGCCGAGACCGTTGGAGATTCCATTCGCACCGACGCCGTAAAGGCTGTCGAACGGAATCGAGCCGCTGCCCACGAGCGCGCGAATCGCGATGCCCGCGGTGACCGCGACCGCGAGATTCGCAAGCGGCCCGGCCAGCGAAACCGCCGCTGCACGGCGTGGATTGTTAATGATCCAGCTCATCGAGAGCGGAGCGCTCGCCCAGCCCATCATCCAGCCATTCATCGCGTAGGTGAGAATCGGAATCAGCACCATGCCGACGGGTTCACGCTGGATGTGCGGGATCGGATCCAGCGAAACCTGCCCGCCGAGATACGCGGTGGAGTCGCCGCTTCGCATCGCCCACCACGCGTGCGCCGCCTCGTGAATGGTCATCGAAAAGATCAGCACCACGTACTGCACGATGCCGTTCACCAACCACTCAGGGTTCACAGGGGCTCCTCCGCGCGGCGCATCTTACCGGTGTTGCGCTGCGTTACTCGCTCGCGATTTCAGGTTGCACACCGAGATAACGCGCGCGCGGGCGGAGAATTTGTTCGCTGGCGTATTGCTCGAGCACGGGCGCCGTCCAGCCCGCGCTGCGCCCGACCGCGAACACGCCCGAAGCCGCGCCGGCCGGGAGCCCGAGCGCCGCGCGCAGCGCGACGATGCCGATGTCGACGTTCGGCTTCGGGCGCTGCGCGAGTTCCATCGCGCGCACGAGCGCGTTGACGCACTGCACTTCGCGCACGCGCGGGCCGAGCTCCCAGGCTTCTTCGAGCAGTACGAGCGCGCGCGGATCGCCGCCGCTCTCGCGATAGAACGGGTGCCCGAAGCCGGGCATGTGCTCGCCGCGGCGAGCGCGTTCGCGCAGCACGCGCTCCGCGTCGGCTGCGCTGCCGATCTCGGCGATTAATGCCTCCGCGCGATCCGAGGCGGCGCCGTGGCGTGGGCCTGAGAACGCGGCGAGGCCTGCGAGCGCGGCCGCGTACAGATCCGCGTCGGTGGAGGCCGCGACGCGCGCGGCGAAGGTCGAGGCGTTCAGCTCGTGATCGGCGGAGAGCAGCAGCCAGCGATCCACCGCGATAACTGCACGCTCGCGCGGGCGCACGCCGCTCGCGCGCAACACCGCGCGCGCGATGCTCGCTTCGCCCCACGCCTCCGCGGCGCGTTCGGGCGCTGCGGGCAGCGCGAGCGAACACGCGAGCAAGCGCGCGAGCCGGCGCGCGCGCGGCAGCACGGCGAGGGTGCGCTTGTCGTGGCGGTGCCGGTCCTGAGCGCCGGCGATCGAGACGAGTGCGATCGCGCAGCTCGTGCGGCTCGCGTCGCTCGGCAGGAGCCGCGCAATCGCTTTCCAGTTCGGCGCGTCGCCGGGCAGCTCCCAACGCAGATCAGGCGCTGGCAACGCGCCGGTCCATAACAGCTCGGCCGCCGCCTCGAACGTGACGCCGCGGCGCGCGAGGTCCAAGGCCACAAGGCCGCGATAGGCCGGGCCGCGCGGCGTCATCGCGGTGATCGCTGAATCGAGGACTGGCTCGCCCCACGCCAGCGCGCGCGCTGCGCCGGCCCCGCGCTGCCGTGCACGCAAGCCCTCCACGTCGCTGCGCAGATAGCGCCGTGAGCGGCTCGCGCCCTCGTGCGCGAGCGAGCGCAGCAGGCCGCGGCTCACATAGGCGTAGAGCGTCGGGAGTTTCACGCCGAGGTAGTTCGCGGCTTCGGCGGCGCTCAGGTCGTCGCGAGGGTTCGTGCGGGGGGTGTGCATGCTGTGGCCTCTCGAGTTGATTGATTGATCAAGATTTACAGATTGATCGAGCGCGTCGATGCTAGCCGCGAGTTCGAAGCACACGCGAGGCTGCGCCCGGCCGAGCGCAGAGGAGACGGCGATGGCGAACGAGAGCGAAATCCGAGCCGGGCTCGACGGCGTGGTGGTTGCGGAGACGCGGCTCTCGCTGGTGGACGGTGAGCGCGGGCGCCTGATCGTGCGCGGGCACGACGTCGAGACCCTGGCGCGCACGAAGCGCTTCGAGGACGTAGCGGCGCTGCTCTGGACGTGCGCGTTGCCCGATGCAGCCGCGCACGCTTCACTCGCGCGCGAACTCGGCGAGGCGCGCGTGCGGGCGTTCGCGCTGTTGCCCGCGCTCGGTGAGGCGCTCGCGGCGCCGGACGCGATGGAAGCGCTGCGCGGCGCGGCGGCGAGCCTGCGCGCTGCGCCTGGCGAGAGCGCGCACGCCCTGCGCGTTCGCATTACCGGCTCTCTCGCGGTGTTCGCCGCGGCGTGGGCGAGCCGCAGCGCGGGGCGCGCGCCGGTCGCGCCCGATCCCGCGCTCTCGCACGCCGCGGACTTCCTGCGCTGTGTGCGCGGCGCGCCCGCGAGCGCGGCCGAGTTGGACGCGCTCGACGCGTACCTTGTTACGGTCGCCGAGCACGGCATGAACGCCTCCACCTTCACGGCGCGCGTGGTCGCGTCCACCGGCAGCGATGCCGTCTCCGCGGTCGTCGCCGCGATCGGCGCGCTCAAGGGTCCGCTGCATGGCGGCGCGCCCGGCCCGGTGCTCGACATGCTCGACGGCATCGGCGCGCCCGCGAACGCCGAGGCCTGGCTGCGTGCCGAGCTCGACGCGGGCCATCGCCTAATGGGCCTCGGCCACCGCGTGTATCGCGTGCGCGACCCGCGCGCCGCCGTGCTCGAAGCGGCGATCGCGCGGCTCGAAGCGAGTGGCGAAAGCAGCCGCTACCTCGCGCGCGCCCGCGCCGTCGAGGGCGTCGCGGTGCGCGTGCTGGCGGAGCGCTACCCCGCGCGCAAGCTCGACACCAACGTCGAGTTCTACACCGCGGTGCTGCTCGACGCGCTCGGCTTCGCGCGCGCGTTGTTCACGCCGGTGTTTGCGCTGGGACGCGTCGCGGGCTGGCTCGCGCACTTCGACGAAGAGCGCGAGCGTGGACGCCTGATTCGCCCCGACGTGCGCTACGTGGGCGCACTTCCCGCCGAAGCGGCCTGCGAGACGCGATGATGGAAGCCACTGCCCTCGGCACAGCCCCGCTCGCAATCCTCTTTATCACCGCGTTCCTCACCGCGATTCTCTCCGCGATCGTCGGCATGGCGGGCGGCATGACGCTGCTCAGCGTGATGCTCGTGTTCCTCGCGCCGCTCGAGGCGATCCCGCTACACGGCGCGATTCAGCTCGCCTCGAACTTCTCGCGCACCGTCATCCAGCGCGAACACGCGCGCTACGACCTGTTATGGCGCTACGGGCTGCCGCTGTTGCCGATGGGCGCGCTCGGCATCCTCGTCGCGAAGCGCCTTCCCGAACACGCGCTCGAAGCCGTGATCGGCGTGTTCGTGCTGCTCGCGACCTGGCGCCCGGGCTGGCTCGCGCTCGGCGCGTTGCTCGGCGCAAGCCCGAACCTGCGCTTCACGCTGCTCGGGGTGGTCGCGGGCTTCCTGAACGTGATCACCGGCGCGACGGGCCCCTTGGTCGCGCCGTTCTTCCTGAACCTCGGCCTGCCGCGCCAGGCCGTGATCGGCACCCAGGCTGGCGTTCAGGCGCTCGGCCACGTGGTGAAGATCGTCCTCTACGCCGGCTTCGGCTTCGCCTTTCGCGAGCACCTAATGCTTCTCGCCGGGGGCGCGGCCTGCGCGATCGCGGGCACCTGGGTCGGCAGCCGGCTGCTCGACCGCATCTCGGAGCGCTGGTTCACGCGCCTCTACAAGAGCGTGCTCACCGCTCTCGCGCTCCAGCTAGTCCTCGGCGCGGCGTGGGGTTACTTCGCGAGCGGCGAAGACTGGTAAGCGACGAACTGGCAGGCGCCGGCCACGTTCAGCCACGTGACACGGAAGCGGTTGCGCAGCGTGAACTCGCGGCCCTCGGCGGTGACCTCGAGCGTCTGTGTGCCGCTGACCTCGCAGCCCGTCGCGTTGCAGGCGTAGCTCTCTTCGTTCGCAACGATCATCCGGTACCGCAGCGCACCGCTCGCGAGGCGCTGCTTCAACTTCGCCTCGTCGTCGATTTCGCCGTTCGAGTGGATGTACTGCGCGCCGTCCGCCATCAGGCGCCCGAGCGTTGCGGTGTCGCCGTTCACCAGCGCTGCGCGGCGCTCGATTTCGCAGCGGCGAAAGAACGCGTCATCCGCGTGCGCCGAAGTCCCAACAACTAGGGCAATCACCGCGAACCAAAACCGTGCGCGCAGCCTCATCCGCCGGTCGCCTGCTCGACGCGCTTCATGTACTCGACCAGCTTCGGCGAACGCCTAATCGCTGTGCGCGTCTCCGGCGAGAGTTCGTCATCCGCGCTCTTCAGCTGCCCGTACACCGCGAAGTCGGCGACGCTCGGCGTCTCGCTGAACAGGAACGCCGTATCGCCGAGCATGCGCACGAGATCGTCGAGCTTCTCCCCGAACTCGCGCGCGAGCACCGGCTCCGGCAAGCGCCCAGTTCCCTGAGCCCTGACCTGGCCGCCGGCAACGCGCCGTACGATCGGCGCGAGCAGTGGCTTCAAGAAGCCCGGCACGGGCAGACCGCTGAGAAGGCGATTCGCGGTCGCGGGCGCGTTCTTCGGCGTCCAGCGGAACGCCATCACGTACCAGTAGAGCGCCTCGTCGGCCCAGTCTTCGAGCTGCCGTTGGTGCGCAGCTGTTACGGCGTCGTCCGAGACCAGCGGCGGCTCGGGCACTAGTTCGTCGAGCCGGCGCAGAATGAAGGTCGAATCGAAGAGCCGCTCTCCGTTGAAATCCACCACCGGCATCTTGCCGGTCTGCGGATTCCACTTCTTGAGATCCGAGGGGCTCTTCGGTTCGATCAACTCCCAGGTGAGACCCTTGCGCTGCACGCCCCGGATCACCTTCTCGACGAAGGGAGAGAGCCGCGAGCCGTAGATCGTCACCTTCATGGTGTCCTCACGAATCGTGAACCGATTACGACTGACCGAGCGATCGCTGACACCGAGGCCACTGTTCGACCTCCGCTCGGCTCACGCGAGCCAAGGGCTCGCGTGGCCTCCGCTGCGCGCGGCGAGGCGCCGCTTGCTCATCCCCTGAGCTTCGCGACGAAGCCCTGCTCCTCCGCGATGAAGCCCTTGAACGACGGCCGCGAGTGCAGCCGCTCTACATAATTCGCGAGCCGCGGGTACTTCCCGCGGTCGATCGTGCCGCCGCCGTGGGCGTAGTTCACGAACGGCGAGGCCGTCGCGATGTCCGCCAGCGAGAAGCGGTTGCCCACGAGGTACTCGTTGTCGCCGATCTCTTGCTCGAGATACGTGAACACCGGCGGGATCAACTCGGTCGCGGCCTTCGCGATGGCGGCCTCGTCCGTCGGCCGCTTCATCATCAGCGGGAACAGCACGCGCTGCTGGAAGACCACCGAACAGGCAGCCCCGACCGTGCTGTCGGCG
Source organism: Deltaproteobacteria bacterium (assembly GCA_031401135.1). GTDB lineage: Bacteria > Myxococcota_A > UBA9160 > UBA9160 > UBA6930 > VGRF01. The sequence continues at coordinate 11,779 of JANNRF010000332.1, forward strand.
TACTCCTCGTACCAGACGGTGCGCGCGGCCTGATAAGCGTCCGCCGAAATCAGCGCCGGGTTCGGCGCGATTCGCTCGAGGTAGACGACGATCGCCGACGAATCGGGGATCACCTTGTCGGGGCCGTCCGTCAGCGTCGGGATCTTTCCGAGCGGGTGGAGCTTGCGGTATTCGACGTTCGGGCCGAAGGGCGTGAGCGGCTCGTGCTCGTGCGCGAGGCCTTTCTCCGCCAGGACGACGCGAACCTTGCGTACGAACGGGGAGAGGCCTGCGCCGATCAGTTTGAGTGCCATGTCGAGTTTCCTTTCAAGTGGCTGTGTTGTTGGGCGCGCTGGACATCGAGAACAGGCCAGGCAAATCGTCGAGCGCGTCGACGTCGCCCGCGATCGTGATCTGGCTCGCGCGCGCTAGGTCGGCCGCGCGCACCGAACCAGCCATTAGGCCGATCAGCAGCTGGGCGGGCGCCGACACACTCGCGTCGATGCGCGCCGACGGTTCGGCGATGCGCGTTCCGCCTGGCCCGCCGGCGACCTTGAAGCGCGCCTCGGGCGCCGCGCCTTGCGCGCGCGCGTGCAGTTCGAAGGTGCGCGGAGGCGTCGGTCCCGCGCTCGCGAACATCTCGGCGGCGAGCCTCACCCAGTCGGGCTCGACGTGATCTCCGCGCTTTGGCGGCGTCATCCACTGCATGCCCCAACGCGCAAGACCTGCGAGCACGGGCCGCAGGGTTTCGCCGTGGGGCGTTAGCGCGTACACGTCGCGCGCCACGGGCGGCGCGAGTTGGCGACGCTCGATCACGCCGTTCGACTCGAGCTCCGCGAGACGTGCCGCGAGCACCGAGCTGCTGACGCCTTCGAGCCGCCGTTTCAGATCGGCGAAGCGCTGCGGCCCGAGCAGCAGCTCGCGCAGGACCAGCAGGTTCCAACGCTGGCCTAGCACTTCGGCCGCGCGGGCGAGGGGGCAAAACTGGTCGTAGCGAAAGGCGGGCATGGGCGGCGCAGCGTAGGTCTAGTTCTTAATTCGAACCAGATGCTTCCTTTTTGAAATGGTCGGCGTTGCAGAGTGAACTGGGCCGTCAACTTCGCTTGCGGGCTGGACGAGGAAGCAGAGCGATGGCTGGCCCGATCCTCACGAGCAAAACCCAGCAATTGGACTGCGGCTCCGATTTGCTCTCTCCCGAGTTGCCGTCGCGCTTCCTGGTCTGCCTCAACGGGCCCGAGATCGCGCGCTCAGTCGCGGTCGATCACGCCGAGGTCGTGCTCGGCCGCGCGCCAGCCTGCGAGCTGATGCTTCAGGCAGTGGGCGTCTCGCGGCGACACTGCGTCGTCCGGCATGAAGGCGGCCAGGCCACCCTCGAGGACTTGGACTCGACCAACGGGACGCTCGTCAACGAACAGCTGCTGCGCGCCCGCGAGCCGCAAGCGCTGCGCAGCGGCGACCTGATTCGTATCGGCGAGGCTGCGCTCAAGTACCTCGAGCGCGGCGACGTCGAGGCCAGCTATCACGAGGCCGTGTTCCGCCTAATGGGTGTGGACGCGCTGACCCAGCTCAAGAACCGCCGCTTCCTGCTCGAGCAGCTCGAACGCGAGATCGCGCGCTCGGGCCGCCACGAGCGCACGCTGTCCATCGTTCTCGTCGACCTCGACCGCTTCAAGGGCATCAATGACAGCCACGGGCACCTCGCGGGCGACGCGGTGCTCCAGCAACTCGGCGTGACCCTCGGCCGCGCGACTCGGCGCGAGGATTGCGTCGGGCGGCTCGGAGGCGACGAATTTCTGGTGCTGCTCCCAGAAACGCAACCGGACGGCGCCCGGCTCTTCGCCGCGCGTCTGTGCGCGAACGTCGCCGGCAGCGCGTATTGTTATGAAGGAAGGCGCCTGGCCGTCAGCATCTCGGCGGGCGTCGCAACCTGGCGGAGCGGCATCGATTCTGCGCATTCGCTGCTCGAAGCCGCCGACCGTGCGCTGTATGCCGCGAAAGGCGCAGGGCGCAGTCAAGCCGCCAGCAGCGAGTGAGCCGCCCTAATTGATCCCGTGGCTCGGCACGAGCAGCGCGGGGTCGATGCCGAGGCTACGGATCGCCTGCTCCCAGCAGACGGCGAGCGGCTCTTCGAACACGATGCGCCGGCTGGCGGGCACCACCAGCCACGCGCCCGCCGCGATCTCCTGTTCGAGCTGGCCCGCCGCCCAGCCCGCGTAGCCCAGCATCACGCGCGCGGTCGCGCCGGGATTCTCGGCGACTCGCGTCAGCGCCTCGCGCGAGCGCGCCCAGTGCACGCCCGGAATCAACGAGACCGCCTCGACGCCGTCCGCCGCCGCGTCGTCGAGCAGCACCCAACCTTGGTCTTGCCCAACCGGGCCGCCCCAATCGACGCGCGTCGTCACGGGCCCGAGCCAGCGCAGATCCTGCGTTTTGCACAGCTGCGCGAGCGGAACATCGGTCGTGCGGTTGATGACGAGACCCATCGCGCCGCGCTCGGGATCGTGGTCGAGCATCAACACGACGGAGCGCCGGAAGTTCGAGTCGAGCATGACGTCGAGCGCGACGAGGAATGCGGGGGCGAGTGCAGAGGCGGCCGCCATGCCGCGCAGCATAGAGCGAGCGCTCGCTGCTTTGGGCGCGGTGCGCAGCCTAAGCTGCGCGCGTGACTCCGCGCTGGCGCTCTCCACTCGCGATTGCGTTGCTCGCCGCCTGCGCGACCCCTCTACTGCCGCTCGCGCTGCGCACGCAGATCGCGCCCGCGAACCTCGCGCTCTGGCACACCCTCGCGCTGCAGGCGCTCTGGTGCGGGCTCGCGGGGCTCGCGGCGCTCGCGCTCGGCGGCTCGCCCCGCGAACGCCTTGGGCTCACGCGCGTGCAGCTCGCTGCGGCGCCGCTGCTCGCGTGTGTGCTGGCGACGCTCGCGCTCTCGGGCGCGCTCAGCTTCGCACTCGAGCAGTTCGCGCTGCGTTCGCAGGGTTCGCTCGCGCGGCTCGACGCGATCGCCGCCGCGGCCGCGCCGCAAAGCCCATGGCTCACGCTCCTCGCGTTCGGAATCGCGCCAGGAATCGGCGAGGAACTGCTCTTCCGCGGACTCCTCCAGCGCGCGCTCGCCCCCCGGCTGGGCGCGTGGTGCATCGTCGCCGCCGCGGCGGCGTTCGGGCTCCTGCATCAAGACCTCGTGCACTCGCCGGCGGCCTTCGCGCTCGGCTGCACGCTCGGTGCGGTCGCCTGGCTCGCGCGAAGCACCTGGGCCGCGGTGATCTGCCACGTTGCGAACAACAGCGCCGCAACGCTCCAGCAACTCGGTGCGGCCGCGGCCTTCCCTCACCCCGAGTCCTGGCTCGGCGCCTGCCTCTGGCTAGCCGCTTCTGGGCTCGCGCTCGCGTTCGTCGCCCGGGCATCCGTCCGCTCGGACGACCCAACAAGCACCCCTTCAGGCTGACCCGCGCCGGGCCGAAAACGCGAGCGAGGGAAACCGGATGCGTTCGCGGCCTGCACTGCTGATAGTCGACGATGGGGAGCTCGACGACATCGTCACGCTCCTCAATGGCCTCGGCGTCGAGTTTGCGCACCTGCGTGGCGCCGCAATCCCGCCGCAGATCACGCCGCCCGAACGCGTGCTCGTGACGACTCCGCGGCGCGCGATGCTCGCCAAAGACTGGCCGCGCTCTGCGCCGTCCCGCATTGCCGTGGTCACCGAAGACTCGAACACGCTGCGCGCGATGCTGCGACGCGTCGGCTTCGATTTGTTATTGCGACGCCCGGTGCACCCGTACGCGCTGCGGCTCGTGCTGCTCCGCGCGCTCTACTCCGGGCCGGAGAAACGGCGCGAGGAACGCCTCGCGCTCGGCACCGAGATCTCCTTCCGCTCGGGCTTCCGGCGCAAGAAGGCGCTGCTCGCCGACATCTCGCAGCGCGGCTGCCGCTTGCTCGGCGAACAGACGCTCAGCGCCGGCACGCGCATCAACCTGCCGATGCCGAAGGAACTCTCGCCGACGGAACTCAGCCTGCCGTGCAAAGTGGTGCGCGTGGCCGCGAAGCCGGGGCCGGACGGACGCTTCGAGATGGGGCTCTCCTTCGAGAGCCTCACCAAGGAAAAGCTGGCCGAGCTGCGCGCGCTATTGAAGCGCCTCTCGGACTCGGCGGGAATCGACGACGGGCGCGTGTTTGGCGGAAAACCCGCCGCCCGACCTGCACCGCTGGCGCCGCAGGACGCCAAGCCTGCGGCGGCGGCCGCACGTGCCGGAGGGCCGGTTGCGCCGGCCGCGAAGGCCTCCGCTTCGCTCGCGACTCTCGCTGCGCTCTCGAAGCCAGTTGTGGAGGTCGCGGCGCCGAACCCGAACTCCGCGAATCGCCGAGATCACCCGCGCGCCGCGTTCGCGAGCGAAGTCATGCGGCTCGATGACGAGGCGGACTCGGTGCTGCTTGGCCGCGATCTCTCGGTGGGCGGCATGCGCATCGAGTACCACCCGAACCTTCAGGTGGGCGAGGTGATGGAACTCGCGCTGTACGTCTCGCCGCGCGAAGAACCGATCGTGGTCAAGGGACGCGTGCTGCAGGACGCCGGCGATGGCCTCGGCCTCGAGTTCGAGGGGATCGACCAGAAAACGGGGGAGCGGCTCGAGCGCCTCGTCGCGCGCCTGCCGAGCGTCGAGTCGCTGCAAGACGGCGAGAGCGCGGGCCTGGGCAGCGTCGTCTCGCGCGTGCTCTCAGGGTTTCGGCGCGAGGTCTGAGGGCGAGTGGGCCGCGCCGCGGCTCGCGAGTTCGCTAGCTGCCCGCTTCGAGCCGAAGCGATCGACCGCGTCCGCGCTGCAGCGCCCGGCCGGGCAGAAGGCTGCGCGAAACACCTGGGCCGCAAGCTGGCTACCGCTCGTCCACCAGCGCGGTCCCTGCACCGTGACGGTCGCGACCGCGATGCGCGGCGCCTTCGCGGGCGCGACACCTACGAACCACTCGTAGCGGCCCGACGGGTTCGTGCCGTTCAGGCTGCCTGTCTTGCCGGCGACCGTAATACCTGGCACGAGCGGTCGACCGCGCGGGCGGAACGCGCGCCGCGCGGTGCCACGCTCGGTGGTTTCTTCGAGCAACCCGCGCAACTGATCGGCGAGCTGCTCCGAGAGCACGACGCGCTCCCGCGGCGCGCTCGCGACGCCGAGCGCCGCCCCCTTCTCGTCGTAGGCTGCAGCGAGCCAATGCGGTTCGAGCAGCCGGCCGTGCGCGAGCGTGCCCGCGAGCTGCGCCGCATGCAGCGGCGTAATCATTAGGCCGTCGAGGCCCGAACCGAGCCGGCCGAGTTTATAGGCGTCGGTGCCCGGGTCCTCGACATCGCCCGGCGGGTGGTCGGGCGCCGGCGGCGAGAGCAAGCCAAAGCGATCGATCGCGTCGAGCATGCCGCGCGCGCCAACCCGGTGGACCGCCCACTGCGCGAAGCACTGATTATTGGAAGTCGCGAGCGCCTTCTGGAGTGTGATCTCGGTGCCGCGCTTTGGCGCGTTGACACGCGCGGGCGTCAACACGTAGGGGCTGCCCGCAAAGCGGCAGGTGCCACGCGCGAGCGAGGGCGCGGCGTCGAGCGTGGCCGCGGCGGTCACCACCTTCACCAGCGAAGCCGCGGGGTAGGCGCGGTCTGGCGGGAACGTGATCGGATCGGTCGAGACGTAAGCCGCGAGCGCACCCGTCTCGAGATCCATTACGACGATATGCGCGCGGGTAACGCGACCCTGATCGACGATCCGCCAGATCTCGCGCGTCAGCCCCGGGTCGAGCGTGTAACGCAGCCGCACCGGCGCCTCGGGCGCGAGCGAGACGGTGCGCTCGAACGAACCATCGCGCTCCGTGAGCGCGCGCAGCGCGGCGCGGCTCGTTGGCGCGGCGAGCGCGGCAGGCGGCAGCGCGGACGCGCGCGGCGCTGCAGGCGCGGCGGCAAGTTGCGTGCTCGCGCCCGGCGCATTTGCTTGCGCCGTCTGCGCGGGCGCAGGCTGCGCGCGCTTCGCGGGCGCGACTTCGAGCGGCGGAAGCGTTGGTGCGCGAGCGGCCTTGCCTCCGCCCGCATCCGCGAACAGCGCCACGATCGCGAGCGGCAACGCGGTGCAGATCGCCGCGATCGTCAGGCGCCCGCGCATCCGCATGCGCTGCTGCGCCGGCCTCGGCTCCCCCATGCGCTCACCACTCCACTCCGCGGTGCGCGAGATTGCGCGCAATTTCGGCGGCTCGTTCCAACTCGAGCGCCGCGTGCGATTGGGGGAAACGCGCGCGGCAACAGCGACAGACTGCTCTAGATCGACCTAGACCTGAACGACCTTGATCACTTCGGGAATTTCTTCGCGAAGGCGACCTTCGATACCGAAGCGGAGTGTGGCTGTCGAGCTAGGACAGCCGACGCACGAGCCTTGCAGCACCACTTCGACGACGCCGTCGTGGAAGCCCGCGAACACCACGTCGCCGCCGTCGCGCGCGACCGCAGGCCGCACCTCGGTATCGAGGATGTGCTTGATGCGAGCCACGACGCCGCTCTCCTCAGCGCGATGCTCGGCGGAGAACGCCGGCCCGAGCGCGCTCTCTCCAGCCGCCGCGAAAGCCTTCAGCGCATCGACCACGGGCTGCGCGAGATCCGTCCACTCGCGGTCTTCGCGTTTCGTCACCGTCACGAAACTCGGCGCGAGAAATACGCCGACGACGCCGGGGATCGCGAACAGACGCGCGGCGAGCGGCGAGGTATCCGCGCCCACCGGCTCTTGGAACTGCGCCGTCACGCCGCCCGGCGCGATCTCTTGCGAGAGCACCCACTTGATGGACTGGGGGTTCGGGGTGCGTTCGGCGTGGAAGCGGAAGTCGAGGGAGGTGGACATGGGCGCGTAGCGTAACCCCGGGGATGGGATGCGCACCGCGGCCCTCGACGCTCTCGTCAGGGTTCGATTGACGAACTAGGCCTGATCGGGTCTCTTCAGGCCATGAAGAGAGTCAAGATCGCAGAACTCAAGAGCCAGCTCTCACGGCACCTGCGGGCGGTCGAGCGGGGCGCCGAGATCGAGATCACCGACCGCGACCGGCCGATCGCGCGAATCGTGCCGATCCATCGAGAAGTCTCAGGTGTGCACATCACGCCCGCCGAACTGGACGTTGCGACGATTCGCAGGAAGCGGATCAAGCCGGCGAACTGGCCGATTTCCTCGTTGGAGGTTCTCCTCGAAGACCGTCGCTCGCGATGAAGCTGTATGTCGACAGTTCTGTCCTGCTGAGGGTCGCGCTTCGCGAGCGTGGAGCTTTGCGAGAGTGGGGGTCGAGCAAGCGATGGTTCTCGAGCGACCTCATCCGGCTCGAGTGCTTCCGAGCCATCGATCGTGTCCGGATTCGAGTTGGCCTCGTCGATTCGGAGATCGCGGAGCGGCGAGCACTGCTTCACGAGCACCTGAGGCGCTTCGACTTCGTTCGCCTCGACGCCGCCATCCTCACGAGGGCCGCTGAGCCGTTCCCGACCGCCCTCGGCTCCTTGGACGCGATCCATCTCGCCAGCGCACTCGCTGCGCAGCGCGTCATCCCAGATCTGCGCGTCGCAACGCACGATCGCGAACTCGGTCTCGCGGCGCGATCCGTCGGCTTCGAAGTGCTGGGCGTCCCCGACCTCGCCTGACGCCGCGATAACGTCGCGCTCCACTTCGGTCGGAGCCCAGATGCCCATCACGCTCTCCTGCGCCTTCGCCACCTCGAACGACAGCCACGAACACGCGCGCATCGCCGAGCAGCTCGGCTACCGGCGCGCCTGGTTTTACGACTCGCCCGCGCTCTACCCCGACGTGTGGGTGCAGCTCTGCCGCGCGGCCGAGCGCACGCAGCGCATCGGCCTTGGGCCCGCGGTGCTCGTGCCGAGCCTGCGTCACCCGATGACCAACGCTGCCGCGATCGCGACGCTCGCCTCGCTGGCCGGCGCGGAGCGCGTGGCGGTCGCGATCGGTTCCGGCTTCACGGGGCGCCTCACACTCGGCCAGCGCCCGCTCGCCTGGTCGTTTGTTACGGAGTACGTGCGCGCCGTGCGCGCGCTGCTGCGCGGCGAGATCGTCGAGTGGGAGGGGCGCGCGATTCAGATGCTGCACCCGGACGGGTATGCCGCGCCGCGCCCGCTCGAGGTGCCGTTCGTGATCGCCGCCGCTGGACCCAAGGGCGTCGCCGCAGCGCGCGAGCTCGGCGACGGCGTGTTCGGCTCCGCGCCGATCGGCGGCTTCGCGTGGAGCGTGCTGCTCGCCTTCGGCACGGTGCTCGATCCTGGCGAGAGCGCCGGTTCCGCGCGCGCGCTCGCGGCCGCGGGGCACGCCGCAGCGGTGCTGCTGCACTGGGCGGTCGAAAACCGTCAGGCCGGCGCGCTGCCCGGCGGCGCCGAGTGGGCCGCGCAATACGACGCCGTGCCCGAGCGCACGCGCCATCTCGCACTCCATGACCAGCACCTAATTGCCGTCAACCAGCGCGACCGCGCGTTCGTGACGGGCGAGCTGCTCGCGAAGCAGGGCCTCGCGCTAGACCGCGCCGGCTGGCGCGCGAAGCTTGCCGCACTCGAGGCGCAAGGTGTTACGGAGATCGCCTACCAGCCGGCCGGGCCGGCGATCCCGCGCGAACTCGAAGCGCTCGCGGAAGCGGCGCGATGAACGCAAGCGGCGCTTCGCCGCGAACGAGGGCCGAAGCTGCGCTGGATGCGGCGGTAGGCGGTCGCGCTCAGCTCTGCTCTGCGAGCTTTTTCTCGATTTCGGCGGCGGGCATGGGTCTGCCGATCAGGTAGCCCTGCAGGACGTGGCAGCGCTCGGCGCGTAGGAAGCGCGCTTGTTCTTCGAGCTCGACGCCTTCGGCGACGACGGTCAGCCCTAATCGGTAGGCGATGCCGATCACGGCGGCGATCACGGCGCGCGCGTGGTCTTCGCTTTCAATGCAGGCCACGAACGAGCGGTCGATCTTGAGCGCGTCGATCGGGAGACGCATCAGGTTCGAGAGCGTCGAGAAGCCGGTGCCGAAATCGTCGAGTGCGATCCGCACGCCCATGCGCCGCAGCGCGCTCAGCGTCTCGGCGGCAGTGCCGAGATCCTCGACGAACGCGCTCTCGGTGATCTCGAGTTCGAGGCGCTCCGCCGGGAGCCCGCTGATTTCGAGCGCGGCTCGCACGAGCTCGACGAGATCGCCCTGGCGCAGCTGGTGGCTCGAGACATTCACCGCAACGCGCAGCGGCTCGCCGTCGATGCTCCACGCGAGGGCGGCGCGGCAAGCGGCGTTCAACACCCACGCGCCGAGCGGGAGGATGAGTCCGGTTTCCTCGGCGATCGGAATGAAGTCGAGCGGCGAGATCAGCGCGCCGTCGGGCCCGCGCATGCGCACCAGCGCCTCGACGCCCTGCCAACGTTCGCCGTCGGTCGCGAGTTGCGGTTGAAACTCGAGTATTAGGCCCTCGCCGCTCTCGAGCGCGCTGCGCAGCAGCCGCTCCAGCTCGACCGCCCGCGCTGCCTCGCTCGAAAGCTGCGCGCTGTAGAAGCGGTATTGGCCGCGCTGCGTGCGCTTGGCCTGCTGCATCGCGGCCTGCGCGTTCTGCACCAGGCGGCCCGCATCGTGCCCGTCGTCGGGAAACATCGCGACGCCTGCCGTGGCGGAGAGTTCAACGCGCGCGTTCTCGCGCAGCACCGGCCGGCTCGCCGCCTGGAGCAGCCGGCGCGCGAAACCCTCGACCTGTGCGGCGCTCGTGACGCCGCCGATCGCGACCACGAACTCGTCACCGGTGAGCCGCGACACGATCGGATCCCCGGCCTCAGCGAACTCTTCTGCGCCGCGCGCACTCGAGGCGATCCGTTTCGCGGTCCGCCGTAGCAAGTCATCCGCAAACGCTTGACCGTACGCGTCGTTGATGCGCCGGAAGCGGTCGAGCCCGAGCGCGATCACTGCGACGCGCTCGCGCTTGCCGCGAGCCTGCGCGATCGCACTCTCCAGCGACTCGGTGAGCAGCGCGCGGTTCGGCAGCGCCGTGAGCGCGTCGTAGTTCGAGAGGCGGTGGATGCGCTCCTCGCTCTCGCGCCGCTGGGTCACGTCCTGCACGGTGCCGTGGAGCAGCCCGCGGCCCGCGACGTCCCACTCGAGTTCGCCGCGCAGCTGCACGCTGCGCTCGCTGCCGCCCGGCGCGAGCACGCGGTGTTCGGAGTCGAGCGGCGTGCCCTCCGCCGCTGTCGTCGCGAGCGCCTTCTCCACCGAGGCGGCGTCCGCCGGGTGCACACACGCGAGATAACGCGCGAAGCCGCGGCCGGTTTTCTCGGGCGGCGGAAGCTGCACGACCCGCGCGGCGTGCTCGGACCAGTGCAACTCGCCCGTCCCGGGTTCCCAATGCCAGCTGCCGATGCGCGCGATGCGGTGCGCATCGGCGAGCGAGGCGCGGCTCACCTCGAGTTCGCTGAGCGCGGCGCGCAGTGCGCTTTGGGTTTCGTTCGAGCGCACCAGGAAACGCGCGCGGTAGACGAGCAGTTGCGCGTCGAGGGGCTTGCGCACGAAGTCGCTGGCGCCGGCCGCGAAAGCTCGTTCCATTAGGCCGGGGCGATCGACGGCAGTCGTCATCACGATCGCCGCGCCGGCGCCAGACGGAAGGTGGCGAATCGCCTCGCATAGCGAGATGCCGTCGCGCCCGGGTAGCTCGACGTCGATTAACACCAGGGCGGGACGAACGTGCGGGAGTTGCGTGAGAGCGCTGGCGGGATCCGAAGCTTCTGCGACCTCGAACTCGGCGGCGCGCAGCGCCTGGGCGGCGCTGCTGCGCGACGCGGGATCCGCGTCGATGACGAGCGCGCGCGGGAGCGGCGGCGCCTTATGCACCGCGAATCTCCGCCGCGTACCTGATAATTGAGCGAGCCATTTGCGCTGGATCGATTCCCCTGGGCGCGGCGCGCGCAGGAGCGCCGCGCGGATGGAGGTCCAACGCGTTGATTCGGCTTGCCGCGGGTGGGTCTGAAGGCTCGAGGTGCCGGAGCGGGCGGCGCCGCACGGACGGCGGGGCCGCCCGAGAGCGCGGGAAGTCGTGGCGGGGTCAGCCGCCTTCGCGCTCGCTCTGGCGGTCGCCGCCGCGGTTCACGATCTCGGCGGGGAATGCCTCGACCAGCAGGTCGACGACGTCGCGAACGGAGACGACGCCGACAGGGCGGCGCTTTTCATCCACGATCGGCACGTGGCGGAAGCCGCCGACGCTCATCATGCGCAGCACGTCTGCCACGGTGCCATCTTCTGTTAGGCACTCGGGGTCGCTCGTCATCACCTGCTCGAGCGGAAGCGTCGCCGGGTTGCGGCCGCCGTCGATGATGCGGAACAGCAGGTCGCGCTCGGTGAAGACGCCGATCACGCGGCTGGCGTCGGTCCCGTCCTCGGTAATTAGGACTACGCCGCGGTGCTCTTTCTGCATCGCGCGCACCGCGTCGGTCACCGAATCCTCGCGCGAGAGAACGCGCGCGTGGCGCGCCTGAAGCACGGATGCGGGCGCTTCGAGCAGCGTGGCGTCGAAAACCGGCCGTCGCTCCGCATCGAAATACGCTTCGTCGCCTTCGCTCGGCGGCTCGTAGGTCGGGCGTTCGGTTTCCATCGAGAGCCCTCCTGTTTGGGACGGCGCGATCCTACACCCGTGACGCCGAGCGCGGCGTGACTTCCGACACCGCGGCAACACCGAAAAGCAACGCGAGGCGCGCGAGCAGGTGCTGCACTTCCGGGTGCAACTCGTCCTCGCGAAGGCTGCGCGCGAGACGGCCCCACGGCACGCGCCCGTTCAGCGCCAGCCGCCGCTTGGCGTCGAGTGCACGCCAGCCGCGCTCGTCGTCGGCTGCGGGAAGCTCCGCGCCCAGCGCCCGGAGCGAGCGCGCGTCGAAATTGCGCAGCACGCGCGCGAGCGCAGCGGGCACGAGCAAGTAGCTCTCGATGTGGCGGCGCCTCCAAACGAAAAACTCGAGGCCGTCCGCGTCGTTCGGCGCCACTGGCGCGGGCGCCTCGTCGCAATCGAGCACGCACAGCCCGCGCACTTCGCGCAGTGGGCCGTTCTCGGCGCGCTGTTCGGCGAAGTGCTCGCGCGCGCGCGCCGGCTGCCGGCCGCCAAGAATCACCGTCGACTCGCTCACGTGCTCCGCCAGCCGGCACGACGCCCGCCACGTCCAGCCCTCGATGATCTCGCGATCGCGCGGGCCTTCGACGTAGAGGAACGCGCGCGGCTCGCTGGCGAATGGGCGCGGCGCTCTCGGGATGTGCGTGCGGCTGGACACGTTCGCTCTCGAGGAGGGGAAGCTGAGACGTGCGCAACGTAGAGAAGGTGCGCGCGCGTTGCCGGTGAGCGAAGTCGCGGGGATGCGGACGCTGCGCCGCAGCCAACATGGAGGCCACTGTTCGACTTCGCTCGGCTCGCGCGAGCCCAAGGCTCGCGTGGCCTCGCTGCGCGCGGCCATGCGCCGCTTGCGCCTTACTCCGAGCTCGGTTCCGCTAGCGCCGTGCGTGCGAACCACGCGTAAACGGGCAGCCCAAGCGCGATCAGACCGAGGCCCGCGAGCGCGCGGCCGGGCGTCGCTGCGAGCGTGTTCGCGACGAGCCAGAGCGTGGCGGCGATGTAGAGCGCGGGCACGAGCGGATAGCCCCAGGCGCGATACGGACGCGGCACGTCGGGCTGGGATCGCCGCAGCACGAAGATCGCGGCGACCGCCAGCGCCTGGAAGAGCAGCGCACCGAACACGGAATAATCAGTCAGCTCGTCGAACGAACCCGACAGCGCGAGCACGCTCGCCCAGGCGCCTTGCACGAGCACTGCGACCCACGGCGCGCGCCGCTTCGGCGAAACGGCAGCGAGCGAGCGCGGCAACAGACCCTCGCGCGCGAGCGCGTACGGAATGCGCGCGCCCGTGAGCATCGAGACGTGCAGCGAGCCGAACGAAGAGGCGAGCAGGCCCGCAGCCATTAGGGCCGCCGCGCCGGCGCCAAAGGCGCGCACCGCCACTTCGCGCGCGACCGATGAGGCGAGCGGCACGTTCGCGACCTCCTCGGGCGTGAGCGCGAAGAAGTACGCGGCGTTCGCGAGCAGGTAGAGCGCGAGGATCAGCGTGACGCCGAACAGCGTCGCGAGCGGCAAGTTGCGCGTCGGGTTCTTCAGCTCGGCCCCCACCAACGTGAGACTTCCCCAGCCGCTGAAGCCCCAGAGCGCGCCGATCACGGCGGCGCCGAAGCCCGCGAAGCCGAAGCGCGCGCTCGGCGCCACGTCGCTGCAGGAAGCTGCGGCGCCGCTCTCGGCGAAGTGCTCGAAGCCGCCGTCCGTGAAAACGAACGCGCCGACTGCGACCGCGGCGACGAGCGCCACCTTGATCACGGTGAGCGCGCTCGCAAGCCCGCCGTTGTTACGGACGGAGGCCAGGTTGAGCGCGGTGGAGATAGCGATCGCGGCGAGCGGCGTGAGCGACAGCGCGAGCGGCGGAAGCGCGCCGCCCAACAAGTCGTTCGCGAAGATCGCGAACGCCACGGCGAGCGCGGCCTGCGATCCGGATTTGCCCACGAGGATCTGCATCCAGCCGTACAGAAACGCCGTGGCGCGCCCGTACGCGGCGCGCAGGAAATGGAACTCGCCGCCGGAGCGCGGGAACATCGCACCGAGCTCCGCGTAGCTGAGCGCGCCTGCCAGCGTGAAGAGGCCGCCCACGAGCCAGGCGAGCAGCACCAGGCTTGGGCTCCCCACGCTGCAAGTCATTACGCGCGCCTTCACGAACACGCCGGTGCCGATGACCTGGGCGAGAATGATCGCCACCGCGGCGGCGAGCGAGACGTCGCGCACCAGGCCGCGCGGCGCTGCGCTTGCGTTCATCACGCGCCGCGCTCCAGCACCGCGAGCGCTTCGAGGTGCGGCGTCTGCGGGAACAGGTCGAAGCCTTCGCACGACGCGAGCCGGTAGCCGCTGCGCAATAACACGCGCAGATCGCGCGCGAGCGTGGCCGGGTCGCACGAGACGTAGACAATGCGGCGCGGGCGGAGCCGCGAGAGCGCTGCGGCCTCGCTCTCGCCAACACCAGTGCGCGGCGGATCGAGCACCACGACCTCGGGCGCGAGGCGCCTTACCTCGGAGCTCGCGAGCGCACGCGCCGCGCGGCTCGCGAGCACGACCACGTTCGTGCGCCCTGCGCGCTCGAGGTTCGCGCGCAGATCCGCAACCGCGCGCGGCTCCGACTCGACAGCGATTAGGTCCGAGAATTGCGCGGCAAGCCCGAGCGTGAAGAAGCCCGC
>JANNRF010000333.1:0-5940 GCA_031401135.1 Deltaproteobacteria bacterium
GCACGCCAGGAGCCGCACGCGATGTCTCGCCTCGCTTCGATGTCCCCGTTCGATCCCACCGTTGCCGAGTCGCCCTTCGAGTTCTTCCGTGTGCTGCGCGAGGAGGCGCCGGTTTATCAGGTCCCCGGGCCGGGGTTCTTCATCGTCTCGCGTTACGACCTGCTGCTCGAAGTGCTGGCGGATCAGGAGCGCTTCTCGTCGCAGTCCGGGCCCGCGGTGGGTGGCGGTGCGATGCCTCCGGCGGATCTGCTCGAGATCATGTCGCAGGGTTACCCGCCGGTGAACACGCTGCTGAGCGCCGACCCGCCGGAGCACACGCGCTACCGCGCGCTCGTGACGCGCGCGTTCTCGGGGCGCGCGGTGGCGCGCATCGAGCCGTACATCCGCGGCGTCGCGCGCGAACTCGTCGATGGCTTCTATCGCGAGGGCGAGATCGAAGCGGTGAAGCGCTTCGGCGTGCCGCTGCCGCTGACCGTAATTGCCGACCAGCTCGGCGTGCCGCGTGCGGACATGATGCTGTTCAAGAAATGGAGCGACGATTCGGTGGCGCCGCTCGGCGGCATGATCTCCCACGAGCGCGGGCTCGAGTGCGCGCGCTCGATCGTCGAGCTCCAGCATTACTTCGCGAGCAAGATCGAGGAGCGCCGGAAGGAAGCGCGCGCCGACCTGCTCTCGGATCTCGTCGATGCGCGGCTAGACGGCGTCGAGCCGCTGAACGTGCCCGAGCTGCTCTCGATCCTGCAGCAATTCCTGGTGGCCGGGAACGAGACCACCGCGAACCTGATCGCCAGCGCGATCATGCTGCTGATCCAGCACCCCGAGCAGCAGAAGCTGGTGCGCGACGACCCGACGCTGATCCCTAACATGGTGGACGAAGCGCTGCGCGTGGAGACGCCGGTGCAGACGCTGTTCCGCATGGCGAAGTGCGACACCGAGCTGGGCGGCGTCGCGATCCCGAAGGGCGCGCGCATCGCAGTGAGCTACGCCGCCGCGAACCGCGACCCCGCGGTATTCCCCGACCCGGATCGCTTCGACGTCACGCGCAAGAACGCGCGCGAGCACCTCGCCTTCGGCCGCGGCGAGCACTTCTGCCCGGGCGCTTCGCTCGCGCGCAAGGAAGCGCTAGTCGCATTCGAAACGCTCTTCGAGCGCACGCGGAACTGGCGCTTCTCGCCCGGCAAGAACGATTTCAAGCACGTGCCGAGCTTCATCCTGCGCGGGCTCGAGAAACTCTGGATCCAGTTCGAGGCCGCATGAGCACGCTCGTTTCTTCGCCGCCGGAATCGCTGCTCTCATTACTGCCGCCCGCGCTGCGCGCGAAGTACGAGGCGTTCGCGGGCATGGCCGACGCCGCGCAGCTCGCGCCGGCGGAGCTGCTCGCGCACGGCCGCGCGGTGATCGACGCCGCGCACGGGCTCGGCGCGTGGCCGAAGCCCGCGAGCGAAGCCGAGCGCGCGGTGAACGCGCTCGCGGAGAAGATCCCGTTCGCTTATCAGGAAATCAGCGACACGGATTTCGTGGCGCTGCGGGCGCAGCTCGCCGACGCGCAGCTCGTGCCGCTCGTGATGTCACTCTGCCTGCACGACGCCCACCGGCGGCTCGCTGCCGCCTGGCCCGAACCTGACAAGTAGGAGCAGCGCATGTCCACCACGCCCCGCATTCCGTCCGCCGTCCCCGAACAACCCGCGAGCTTTTACTCGGTGTTCCAACACCAGCCCGAGTTCGCGGCGCGTTTCGGCGCGCTCTACGCCGAGTTCTGGCAGAACGGCCTCGTCTCGCAGCGCATCAAGGAAGTGGTGCGGCTGCGCAACGCCACCATCACCGACTGCGGGCTTTGAAAGAAAGTTCGGTTCGCCGGGGCGCGAACCCAGGGGCTGAGTGAGGCGCTCGTCGCGCAGATCGACGACAACCACGCCGCATCGAGCCTGCCCGCGCACGAGCGCGCCGCGCTGAAGCTCGCGGATGCGATCGTCGATGCACCGCGGGCGCTCGCGGCGAACGAGCTCGCCGAGCTGCGCGCACACTTCAGCGACGCGCAGGCCGCCGAGATCGCATTCGGCCTCGGCCTCTTCCACGGGCTCTCGAAGGCGCTGATCATCATGGGCCTCGAGCCTGAGAACATGCCCGTGACGGTGCTGCCGGAGCCGGGCAGCCAGGCGGCGGCATAGCCGAAAGTCAAGCGCCGCGGCCCGCGCTCGAGGCGAGGCAAACACCTCGCCTCCCCTTATGAGCGCAAACCGCGGCGCGAGAGATCACGCGCTCCTGTCTAGTTAGGGCTGCGGCAACGACGCGCAGCGCGCGTCGAAGTTGCAGTCGACGAGCTGCTCCACGCTGCTGCCGGGCCGGTTCGGATTCGTCGCCAGGAAGAAGCCGATGCCGCGGGCGTAGTACTTGTGTTCGAGGCCGCCTGGCGAGAGCGCCGAGAACTCCGCCGTCACCACGCAATCGTTCGCGGGGCACAGCAACTGCGCGAGCGCTTGCGGCACAGCTGCGTCGAGCGCGGCGTTCTGGCCGTAGCCATAACTAGTCGAGAGCACCGTGGCCGTATCCTCGGCGTTGCTCGGCGACCACTCCTGTCGATAGCTGTCGCCCACGCGCGGCGTGCCGGGGAATAACAGGCCTGCCTTCGAACCGTCGCGGCCGTGCTTGAAGGCGCCATCGGTCGAGGTCAGCTCGGCTTCCTGCGGATCGTCGCCCGGGAAGGTCTCGTACTCGGCCGTCTGCTCGCCGCAATAAGCGACGCCGCCGTCCTTGCGCTGCGCGAACCAGTCGTCGGTGATCTCGAGCGGAGCGCCGTTCTCGGAGACGATGTCGCTGACCACCAGGCACAGCACGCCCTCGATCAGCTTCACCTTGTCCAGCACCTCGATATCGACCTGCTCGTCGCCATCGGAGACGACCCAGTGGTTGCCGACGGCCAGCGGCTGGTACGGGTTCGGGTTCGTCGGCGAGCGCGGATCGTCGTAATCAGCCGGATCGAAGTCGGGCTCGTAGCGCGCCTGGCCGACGAGATCGCACACGTCCTCGCGCGCCTCGCGCACATCGGCGCACTCTTGCGCGCCCTCCGCGAGCGCCTCATGCGAATCCTCAGAGCAAGCCTCGCGCTCGATCGGATCCACGGTGTTGATGCAAATGGCGCGTGCGACGGCGAAGTCGTCCTGCAGCTCGTGCTTGCAGGCAGCGAACAACGCCGCGCTCGTCTGCGAGCAGTAGGCGCGGTTCTCGTGTTGCGGGTTCGCCGACGGCGCGGGCTTGTTCTTCTTCTTCGCAAGCGCTGCGCCCGTTGGCAGAAAGACCAGCGCTGCGGCTGCGGCGAGCAGGCTTGCGCGCCAGAAGGCGCGGGCGCGTAGGGATTCGCTTCGGGACATCGTGTTCTCCTCTGTGGGGGTCGCGGCGCGAGAGACCGATTCGCTCGCGTCTCGTTGCGCGAGCAGTGCAAGCCGGGTGCCCATGGCTGCGCGTGTGCTGCGTGAGCGCGAGCGCACGCAGCACGCCGAAAACGGCAAACGCCTGCCGATCTCGGCAGGCGTCGCCTGAGAAGCGCTTTCGTTGCGAGCTGTTAGGGCTGGGGCAATGAGGCGCAGCGCGCGTCCATGTTGCACTCGAACAGTTCCACGCTCTTACCCTCTTCGGGGGTGGTCGCGAGGAACTGGCCGATGCCGCGGGTGTAGTACTTGTGCTCGAACACGCCGGGCGACATCGGGCTGTACTCCTTTGTCACGAGGCAGTCGCCAGCGCTGCAGAGCAAGTTCGCGAGCGCCGGCGGAACGAACGCGTCGAGGGTCGCGTTCTGGCCGTAGCGGTACGTGGTCGAGAGCACGGTCGCCACGTCTTCGGCGTTGCCCGCCGAGAACTCCTGGCGATAGGTCATGCCGACGCGCGGCGTGCCTTGCATGATGACGCCGCCCTTGTCGCCGTCGCGACCGTGCTTGAACGAGCCGTCGCGCGAGGTGAGTTCGGGACGAATCGGGTTGTCGCCAGCGAACGTCTCGTAGTCCTTCACTTCCTCGCCGCAGTACATGACCGCGCCGTCGTTGCGGAAGCCGAACCAATCGTCGGTGTCTTCCACCGGCTCGCCATCGACGGTCACGAGATCGCGCATGACGATGCACTCGATGCCGTCGATCGCCTTGCTCGCATTGAGGATCGTGATGTCCACGATCTCGCCGCCTTCGATAAAGGTCCAGTGATTGCCAACGGCGAGCGGCAGGAACGGGTTCGGACGCGACGGATTGCGCGGATCGTCGTAGTGGGCCGGATCGAAGTCGGGCTCGTAGCGCCCTTCACCGATTAGGCCGCAGAGATCCTCGCGCTCGTCATCGACCTCGTCGCATGAGAGGTTCGTTTCGCGCAGCGCGAGCGCCGCGTCGGCGTTGCAGGCGGAGCGCTCAGACGCGTTGGAGATATTGAGGCAGATCGCCTTCGCCACCGTGTTGTCGTCGCGAGCTTCGAGCAGACAGGCGGTCTCCTGCAACTCCGCGGTAGCCGAGCAGAAGCGAGCGCTCGTACTCGTCGCTGCCGCCGCGAGCGGCGCCGCCTGCTTCGACTTCTTGCCTGCCTGCGCCGCAGTTGTCGGCGCCAGCGCGAGCGCGGCGAGCGCCGCCATGACTCCGAAGCGCGCGAACTTCGTCCTCGTGTTTCCCTCGATCAACATGGTTGGATCCTTTGGTTGGATTCCGCCGGAAGATTCCGCGCGGATTCGGTTGCCAAAGGCGTTTTGCAAAGACGGTGCCCAACGCGCGGATCGTGCTGCAGCGCTTAGGTGCCTGCGCCCCTGCCGAGTTCAGCAGCGCACTGCAGAGTTCGGCAGGCGCGGCGCTCCTTGCTCAGGGGCAGCGAAGAAATACGTCGGCACGGGCGCATCGCCGCTCCGAGGCCACTGTTCGATCTCCGCTCGACTTCGTCTCGCTGCGCGCGGCGAGGCGCCGCTTGCACTCAGAACTCGCGCGACAGTTCCTCGGCCCGCGCGAAGTACGCGTCCGCGCGCGCGACGATCTCTTCCGCGGGACCGGAGCGCATGCCGCCGCTCGCGCCGGCCCTGACGCGCGCGGCGACGCCTTCGACCAAGCACGCCATCTTCCACCACGAGAACGCTTCGTAATAAGGTAGGCGCGCGAGGTCGAAGCCGGTGCGCCTGGCGTAGCGCGCGATCACTTCGGCGCGCGTGCAAAAGCCCGGCGCCTGCGTGGGCGGGTTCGTCAGCCAGGTGCTCTGCTCGCCCGGCGCGGCCCAATACATGAGCGACCAGCAGAAGTCGGCGATCGGGTCGCCGATCGTGCACAACTCCCAATCGAGCACCGCGATCACGCGCTGCGCACCATCCATTACGACATTGTCGAAGCGGAAGTCGCCGTGGGCGAGCGCGGGGCGCGCGACTTCCGCCGGAATCGCGCGCGCGAGGCGCTCGTGCACTTCGGCCATGAACGGAATGCGGCGCATCGTCGAGGCCTCCGCTTGCTTCCGCCAGCGGGCGAGTTGTCGCGCGACGTAGCCCGCGCGTTGCTTGGCGAGATCGCCGAGGCCGACGGCATCGACATCGAGCGTGTGCAGCGCGGCCTGCGTCTCGATCAGGGCGTCGGTCGCGCGCGCTTTCTGCTCGGCGCTGAGCTGCTCGGCCTGCGTGCTGTTACGGAGAATCAAGCCGTCGACGAAGCTCATCAGGTAGAACGGCGCGCCGTTCACGGCTTCGTCGTCGCAGTACGCCAGCGCTGCGGGCACTGGAACCGTGCTCGCGGGCCGCGCGAGCGCCGAGATGATTCGCCACTCGCGCGCCATGTCGTGCGCGGTGGCGATGCGCGCCGCGGCCGGCGGGCGCCGCAGCGCGGCGACGCGGCCCGCGGCGTCGGCGACGCGGTACGTGAGATTCGAGCCGCCCGCAGCGATCAGCTCGAACGCGAACGGCGGCTGCGCCCCTGCGAGATTCGCCGCGAGCCACGCCGA
>JANNRF010000334.1:0-7259 GCA_031401135.1 Deltaproteobacteria bacterium
ACCACCCGAGCTGCACGCCGCTGCGCAGCGTGCTGCCCGACGGCGTGTTCCCGCCGCCCACGTATGAAGCCGACGTGTTCTTCGTGACTGCCGAGGCGCAGTACGGCAGCACCGTGAGAACGGTCTCGGCGGTGGTCGACCGCAGCGAACTCGCCGAGCCGAAGTTGCTCGCGATCCGCGTTCATTAGAGCTAGGAAGCCCCACCATGGCGCGACGCGTGCTTGGCCTCGACATCGGCAGCCACTCGGTGAAAGCCGTCGAGCTGCGCCAAGCGCTCGGGCGCGAGCTCGAAGTGGTGCAGCTGCGCAGCTTCGCCCTCGACGATCCCGCGCCCGCGCTGGCTACCGAGCTGCGCCACCTGTTTTCCGCCCACGATCTGCCCGCGCAGAACGTGGTGGTCAGCATCGCGGGCGACCGGCTGTCGACGCGGCGCCTCAGCTTTCCGTTCAAGGACAAGCGCAAGGTCGCAGCCGCGGTGCCCTTCGAAGTCGAGGAGCAAGTGCCCTTCGATCTGAAGGACTACATCGTCGATTGGGACGTCGCGGGCGAGACCGCCACCGGGCTCGAGGTGGCGGCTTCGGTGGTGCCGCGCTCCGAGGTTTCGCTGCTGCTCGAGACGCTCGCCGAGGCGGGCATCTCGCCGCGCGTGATCGAAGCCGAGGGCCTCGCGCTCTCGAATCTCGCGACGATTCTCGAACTGCCGGGGCTCCGCCTGCTCGCCGATGTGGGCCACCGAAAGACCACGCTCGCGCTCTGCCGCGACGGCCGCGTGCTGGCGACGCGCACAGTGCCGATCGCGGGCCGCGCACTCACGCTCGCGGTGGGGCAAGAGCGCGGCCTCGGTGAGCTCGAAGCCGAGCGCGCGAAGATCGAAGAGGGCGTGATCGGCAACAAGCGCATGGCGCAGGCGGTAACGGTGCTCGATCGCCTCGCGCGCGAGCTCGCGCGCACCCTCGCTTCGTTCGAGCCGCTGCAGAACGGCGCGAACATCGAGCGCGCGCATCTGCTCGGCGGTTCCGCGCGGCTCGCGGGCCTCGACTTGTATCTCGGCGAGCGCACCGGCCTCGCTTTCGACCGCTTGCCGCTGCCGCGCGGCCCGCTCGGCACCGCGTTCGTCGCGCAAGGCGACACCTTGTTATTCGCGCCCGCGATGGCGCTGGCGCTGCGCGGCACGACGCGCACAACCACGCGCATCAATCTGCGTCAGGGCGACCTCGCCGAGCGCATCGACTTGCGCGGCATCGTCCGGGATCTGCGCCCCACCGCGCTGTTTGCCGGCGCATTCCTGGCCGCGGCCCTAATCGCTGGCGGGCTCGACGTCTGGAAGAACTCGCGCAGTGCGGGCGCGCAAGAGGACGCCGCACGCGCGATCGTCAGCGAAGCGCTCGGCGGCGCCGACCCCGGCGAGGATTCGCTGGCGGCGATGCAAGGCGCGCTGCGCGATGCCCAGCGCCGCGCCGAGATGCTCGGCGTCTACCGCGGCAATCTCTCCGCGCTCGATCTGCTCACCGAGATCTCGACGCACGTGCCCGGGGATCTCGATGTCGTGGTCGAGGAGCTCTCGATCGAGCGCGACACCGTGCAGATCCGCGCCCACTCGAAGGATTTCGCGGATGTCGATCGCTTGAAGACCGAGGTCATGAAGTTCCCGCCGTTCTCGGACATCGCGCTGGGCAGCACCAGCGCAGATGCGCGCCGCGGTGGCGTGAACTTCGATCTGCGCATTCGCGTGGCCGCCTCCGGAGAAGCCCAGTGAACGAGTGGCTGAACCGTCTGCGCGCCTGGTTCGACGGCCTCGCGCGCCGCGAGAAGCTGCTGGTCACGGCGACTCTGGCCGTAACAGGTGTGGTGCTGATTGCCGTCGCGGTCGTGCAGCCGCTGCTCGGCGCGCGTACCGCCGCGGCCGAACGCGCGGAGCTCGCGAAACAGCAGTACGCGAGCGTGAAGGAACTGCGCGCGCGCTTCGATGAAGTGAACGGCAGGCTGATCGGAGTCGAGCAACAGATCCAGAACGGCCCGCAGGGCAACCTGCTCGCGACGCTGCAGGATCTCGCGCAGCAGAGCGCGGTGAAGGTGGACTCGATCGAGCCGCGCAACGCACCGGAAAGCCCGCCCTATCGCGAGACCAAGCTGCAGGTGACGCTGGCGAACGCCTCGCTGTCGCAGGTGGTGCGGTACCTGCACCTGATCGAGACAGCGCCGCAGTTGTTATCCGTGAAGAGCCTGCGGCTGCGCACGCGCACCGATCAGTCCGACATGCTCGAAGTGACGTTCACCGTCTCCTCGTTCGAGCGCTCCTGATGCGTCGTCGGCCCAGTCTGCTCGGGCGGCTCCTGCGCGTGCTCGTGGTGCTCGCGCTCACGCTGCTCGCGATCCTGGCGTCGGCGGTGGTGTTCTTCCCATTCGAGCGGCTCGCGCCCGTGCTCTCTGGCTGGATCGAGGCGGAAACGCGCATCGCGACGAGCATCGGCGAGCTCGATGCCGGCTTCAGCGCCCGCGGCCCGGTGCTCGAAGCGCGCGGCATCCAGTTGCGTTGGCCGACGGGCGAGCAGCTCGCGCTCGATTCGCTGCAGGTCTCGCCCGCGCTCTCGCTCGCGTGGCTGCGCGGAGTTCCCACGCTGCGCGCCGCCGCCAACGCCGAGTTCGGCGCGTTCGACGGCGTGGTCTCCTCCGAGCGCATTCAGGGCGACTTCACGCGTTTCGACTTCGCCGCGCTCCCGCCCGCTTGGTTCGGCGACGCCGGTTCACCGCTCGCGGGCGCGGTCGATGCCAAGGTGGCGTTCGCCCGACTCGCCGAGCAGTGGAGTGGCTCCGCCCAGATCGAGGGTGCCGACGGTTCGCTCGCGCTGCCCGGGTCGCCGGTCGCGATTCCATACGAGGCGCTGAAGGCCAACCTGCGCCTCGACGAAGTCGGCATGCTGCACGTCGAATCGGTGGCGCTGAGCGGCCCGATGGTGGAGGCGAAGGCGCACGGCGAAGTGGCCGCTGGTTACGCCGGCCCCGCGACCGGCGCGATCGCGATCGAGGCGGACCTGACGCGCATGGATCCGGCGCTCTTGCCCGTGCTCGCGGAGTACGGCGTGGTGCTCGACGCCCGCGGCGCGGGGCGCCTAACGATCTCCGGGACGCCGGAGCAGATCGTGATCCGCTGAGCTTGCGAGCGGTCCGCGCGAGCGGTTAGCCTGCCCCGCATTCATCCATCCGGATTCATTGATCCAGCCTGCCCGGCCGATGGGTTGGCTCTCGCTCGGTGACGTGATGCCCGCCTCGCTCCAGAAGATCTTCCGCACGCTCGGCGACCCGACGCGGCTGCGCATCTTGGCGCTGCTCGAGCGCGAGGAACTCGCGGTACAGGAGCTGATGGCGGTGCTCGGGATGGCGCAATCGCGCGTCTCGCGGCACCTCGGGATCCTGCGCGAGGCAAAGCTGCTGCGAGATCGCCGCGAGGGCACCTTCGTGCTCTACCGCTTCGAGCCGCCCACGGACGCGACCTGGCAGGGCGCACTCGCGCTCGCTCGCCAGTCGGTGGCCGCCGACCCGGCGGCGCGACGCGATCAGGCCGCGCTGGCTCGCGTGCTCGAGGCGCGCAGCGCGAAGAGCCGGAGTTTTTTTGACCAAGTCGGGCCCGAGTGGGACGCGATCCGCAAAGTCTGGGGCGACGAACTGCTGCGGGCGCGGGCGCTGCAGCGCCTGCTGGCGCCGGGCCTGCGCGTGCTCGACATGGGAACTGGCACCGGCGCGCTCGCGCTCGAGCTCGCGGCGGCGGGCTGCGCCGTAATCGCTGTGGATCACTCGCCGCGCATGCTCGAAGCGGCGCGCGAGAAGCTCGCTGCCGCGGGCGCGCAGAACGTCGACCTGCGCGCGGGCGACGCGGCCGCGCTGCCGCTCGCCAACGCCGAGGTCGATGCGGCCTTCGCGCACATGGTCCTCCAGTACCTGCCCTCGCCTGCGGACGCGCTCGCCGAGATGGCGCGCGTGACCAAGCCCGGCGGCTCGGTGGTGGCGATCGACTTCGTCTCGCACGAACGCGAATGGATGCGCCAGGAATTAGGCGTGGTCTGGATGGGCTTCGCGCCCGACGAGATCGCGCGCCAACTGCGCGCCGCCGGCCTCGGCGACGTGCGCGTCGAGGTGCAGCCATCCACCGCGCGCGGCGCCGACCTGCCCGCCACGTTCATCGCCAGCGGCGTCAAGGCAAGCGGAGCGCGCAGCGAGGCGAAGCCGAGCGGAGTCAACAAGGAAGATTCGTCCTCGCGCGCTTCGCGCGGGGACGCAGCGCGCAGCGAGGCGAAGTCTTCGAAGCCGAGCGAAGTCAACCCGCAGGAGCGCGCGTGAAGAACGTCGAGGCGCAGCTCCGCGCCCTAATGAGCCAGCGCATCCTGATCAAGGACGGCGCGATGGGCACGATGTTCCAGGCCGAGAGCCTCGACGAAGCGGACTTCCGCGGCGCGCGCTTCGCCGACCACTCGCACCCGCTGAAGGGCGACAACGATCTGCTCGTACTGACCAAGCCGCAGCTCGTGGTGCAGGTGCACGAGCGCTTCCTCGCTGCCGGCGCCGATCTGCTCGGCACGACCAGCTTCAACGGCAACGCGATCTCTCAGGCCGATTACGGGCTCGCGCACCTCGCGCGCGAGATCAGCCGCGAATCCGCGCGGCTCGCGCGCATTGCCGCCGACAAGTGGAGCGACAAGACGCCTGATAAGCCGCGCTTCGTCGCCGGCTCGCTCGGGCCAACGAACCGCACGCTCTCGCTCTCGCCCGACGTGAACAACCCCGGCTACCGGGCCGTGACCTGGGACGAGCTCGAACGCGCCTACGCCGATCAGACGCACGGCCTGCTCGAGGGCGGCGCGCACTTGCTCGTGATCGAGACGATCTTCGACACGCTGAACACGAAGGCCGCCCTGATCGCGGTCGAGCGCGTGTTCGCGGAACGCGGCGAGCGCGTGCCAATCATGATTTCCGGCACGATGACCGACGCCAGCGGGCGCACGCTCTCGGGCCAAACCCTCGAAGCGTTCTACCGCTCGATCCGCCACGCGAACCCGCTGCTGGTGGGCCTCAACTGCTCGCTCGGCGCGCGCCAGATGCGCCCGCACATCGAGGAGATCGCAGAACTCGCCGATGTCGCGATCTCGGCCTACCCGAACGCAGGACTGCCCAACGCGATGGGCGCCTACGACGAGACGCCCGCGGAGATGTCGGGCCTAATCACCGACTGGGCCCAGAGCGGCTTCGTGAACGTGGTGGGCGGTTGTTGCGGCACCACGCCAGCACACATTCGCGCCATCGCCGACGCCGTGCGCAATCTCGAACCGCGCCGCATCGCGCCGCCGCGCGACCGCTTCACGCACCTTTCCGGCATGGAGGCGCTCACGGTCCGCCCCGACTCGAACTTCCAGATGATCGGCGAGCGCACCAACGTCACCGGCTCGAAGAAGTTCCGGAAGCTCGTGAAGGCCGGCGATTGGGAGGCCGCCGTCGGCGTCGCGCTCGAACAAGTCCGCAGCGGCGCGAACCTGCTCGACGTGAACATGGACGAAGGCCTGCTCGATTCCGCCGCGTGCATGCGCACGTTCCTCGCCTGGGTCGGCTCGGAACCCGAGATCGCGCGCGTGCCGATCGTGATCGACTCCTCGAAATGGGAAGTGCTCGAAGCGGGCCTGCAAAGCTGCCAAGGCAAGAGCGTCGTGAACTCGATCTCGCTGAAGGAAGGCGAAGCAGATTTCCTGACGAAGGCGCGGCGCATCCGGCAGTACGGCGCCGCCGTGGTGGTGATGGCGTTCGACGAGACGGGCCAGGCCGATTCGACCGCGCGCAAGCTCGAAATCTGCGAGCGGGCGTTCCGCTTGCTCACTGAACATGCGGGCTTCGCGCCCGAAGACATCGTCTTCGACCCCAACATTCTGGCGATCGGCACCGGCATCGAGGAGCACGCCGAGTACGCGCGGGCGTTCATCGAGGCAGCGCGGGCCATCAAGGAGCGCTGCCCGGGCGTGCACATCTCGGGGGGCGTCTCGAACCTCTCGTTCTCGTTCCGCGGCAACGACGCCGTGCGCGAAGCGATCCACTCCGCGTTCCTCTACCACGCGATCCGCGCCGGCATGGACTTCGGCATCGTGAACGCCGGCCAGCTCGAGGTGTACGAGGACATCGCGCCGGAGTTATTGGAGCGCGTCGAAGACTTGATCTTCAATCGGCGCGCCGATGCGACCGACCGCATGCTCGAGACCGCCGCCACGCTCGCGAGCGGCGGCAGGAAGCGTGAAGTCGATCTGGCGTGGCGCGAGACGACGGTCGAGCAGCGCCTCGCCCACGCCCTCGTCCATGGCATTACGGACTTCATCGAGGCCGACGCCGAAGAGGCGCGCGTGAAGCTCGGGCGCCCGCTCGCGGTGATCGAAGGCCCGCTGATGACGGGCATGAACCACGTCGGCGACCTGTTCGGCGCGGGCAAGATGTTCCTGCCGCAGGTCGTGAAGAGTGCGCGCGCCATGAAGAAAGCCGTCGCGTACCTCGAGCCGTTCATGGACAAGGAGCGCGCGCTCACCGGCGCTTCTTCGGCCAAGGGCAAGATCGTGATGGCGACCGTGAAGGGCGACGTCCACGACATCGGCAAGAACATCGTCGGCGTGGTGCTGCGCTGTAACAGCTACGAGGTGCTCGATCTCGGCGTGATGGTGTCGGCCGACAAGATCCTCGACAGCGCGATCGCCGAGCGCTGCGACCTGGTCGGCTTGTCAGGGCTGATCACGCCCTCGCTCGACGAGATGGTGCATGTCGCCAAGGAGATGCAGCGGCGCGGAATGACGCAGCCGCTCCTGATTGGTGGCGCGACCACGAGCCGTCAGCACACCGCGGTGAAGATCGCGCCCGCGTATGCGAACCCCGTCGTGCACGTGAACGACGCCTCGCGCGCGGTGGGCGTTGCCGCGAACTTGCTCGATGCGAGTGCGCGCGCCGAGCTCGACGTGAGGAACCGTGCCGCGCAGGAGCGCCTGCGCGCCGTTTACGCGAGCAAGCAGGAGAAGCCGCTGCTCGCGCTCGCGAATGCGCGCAGCCAGCGCACGCCAATCGCGTGGCGGGCGGAAGACATCGCGCAGCCCGCGTTCTGGGGACGCCGCGAGCTGAAGAATGTCCCGCTCGCCGAGCTGCGGCCGACCATCGACTGGACCTTCTTCTTCACGGCCTGGGAACTCTCAGGAAAAATCCCGCGCATCTTCGAGCACCCGAAGTACGGCGGCGAAGCGAAGAAG
>JANNRF010000335.1:0-3310 GCA_031401135.1 Deltaproteobacteria bacterium
GCGTGCCGTTCGTGCCGGAACTCTCGGTGGTGCTCGTGGCGTTCGGCTTCTCCGCCGCGATCGGCATCGCGTTCGGCTACTGGCCCGCGCGACAGGCCGCGCAACTCGATCCGATCGAGGCGCTGCGGCACGAGTGAGCGCAAGCGACGCTTCGGCGCGCGCAGCGAGCCGCAGGCGAGCGAAGTCGAACAGTGGCCTCGGTGTTGGACTCGCCGCGACGCGTGCATTCCCGCGACGTCACTAACCGCGCCTATGCTGCGCCGCGCGGGCCCTTAGCTCAGCGGTCAGAGCACCCGGCTCATAACCGGAGAGACCCTGGTTCGAATCCAGGAGGGCCCACGCGTAAGCCTGCGGAGTTGTTGGGTTTCGTTCTCGGAACCCTTGTCGCCAACGTGTCGCCAATGCGCTGTTTTGCGCTGGGCTGCGATGCGTGCGCCGGAGTGCGCAAAACCTCGACCAGGGCGTTGTCCGCGAGGCGCGCGTAGCGCCGCGTCGACTGGATCGAGGCGTGGCCGAGGAAGCGCTGGAGGTGCCGTTCGGGGACGCCGCGGCGAATCGCGTCGGTCGCGAAGCTGTGCTTCGTGCCTTCGTAGAGCGAGATCGGCGGAAGGCCCGCGTCTTCGAGCGCGTCGCTCCACACGCGCTGGAGCGCCTTGTGTGGCCAGGGCTGCCCGGTGCGCGGGTTCTGGAAGAGTGGGCGTTGCTGCAATCGATCCTCAGGCTTCGCACGCGCCTCGATCCACTCGCGTAGCTCCTCGCTGATCGGCAGCCGCTTCGGCTTGCCGGTCTTCGTGCCGCGGATCGGCGACGAGATCGACTTGCCCTTGAACGCCTTGCTCACGTGCAGCCAGCCGTCCTGATAATCCGAGACGATCAGCGCGCGAGCCTCACCTGGGCGTAAGCCGAGGTGCGCGAGCGAAAGGAAGATCCCGCGATCCTCCTCGGGGATCGCCGCGAGCACGCAGTCTTGGTCGCTGATTGCGAGCAGCCGCGGCTTGTGCTCGTCGCACTTCGGAAGCGGCAGCTCCGGCACGTCGCGAATCTCGCCGCGGCGCTTCAGCCACTTCAGGAACGCCTGGAACGCCGCGAGGTAGTTGCGCCGACTCTTCGGCGAGAGATCGCGATCCGCGAGCCAGAGCGAGAAGTCCTCGAGCGTTCCGAACGAGATTTCGTGAATGCTCTTGTCCGCGAGGAATGAGAAGTAGCCGCCAGGCGCCGCGAGCCGCTCGAGCTCCGTCAGGTAGTTAGGCGACAGCGAGCCCGCCGCGCACTCGCGGCGTCGCACCTCGAGCCAGCGCGGGAGCCACGCTGCAACCGAGTTGACTTTGGCTGTTATCGGCTGGTAGCGAGCGAGCACCGCTTCGAGCAGCGCGCCATCGGCGACGAGCCCGCGAATCTGCTCGATCAGCCGCCGAGCCGTCTCCTCGTCGGTGATCGCGATGCCGCGGTTCGACCACACGCGGCCGTACGGGCGGAAGTCGAGGAAGAACTCCCGACGACCGTTCTCGCCGCGCACGCGATGGCAGATGCGACCCAGCTTGCCCACGAGGGCCCATCGTACCGCGCGCTCGGCGGGCGCGAGAGAACGAAGTAGCCGGGCTAACAGGCTGCTGACAAAGTCTCCCTAATCATCTCCGATTAAGAGAGTAGAATGGTCTCGGGGGGGCGAGACGATGATGGGAGACTCCGATCCGCAGCCGAGGATGTTCTACAACATCTCGCTCGAGAAGTTCGTACCGCAGGATCACCCGCTGCGGCGGATCCGGCCGCTGATCGACGACGCTGTGATCCGGAAGGCGTGCAAGCCGCTGTACGCGAAGATCGGGCGGCCCTCGATTCCGCCGGAGCAGCTGTTTCTGGCGCTGGTGGGCGGCTATCTGCTCGGGATTCCGAGCGACCGCAAGCTCGCGATGGAGCTGCAGTGCAACCTCGCGCTGCGTTGGTTCGTGGGACTCGATCTCGACCGCGATGCATGGGACGCCTCGACGTTCAGCCAGAACCGCCGGCGGCGCTTCGACAAGTCGGGCGTGCTGGAGATGCTGTTCGACGAGACGGTCGAGCGCGCGCTGCGCGAGGGACTGGTGAGCCGACACGTGAGCGCAGACGGAACGCTGGTGCGAGCGAACGCGAGCTTCAAGAGCTTCGAGCCGATCGAGGTGGCGCTGGATCCGGCCGAGTACAAGCGGCGGCTGCGGGCGCGGGACCGCGACGACGACGACAAGGGCGAGCCGCAGGACCCGGGCAACCGCACGGTGGACTTCCGCGGCGAGAAGCGCAGCAACGCGACGCACCGCTCGCCGACCGATCCCGACTGTCGGTTTGTTACGAAACGGGCTCTCGGGACGGCGTCGTTTCCGGGCTACACGGTGAACGCGCTGATGGAGAACCGAAACCGCATCCTGTTAGGGGTTGGCGTCGAGACGTTCCGCTCCTCGGCGTCGGAGACTGAAGGCAGCTGGAGCTTGCTCGAGCGCGCGAAGGAGCGGCTCGGATATCGGCCGAAGACGTTCGGCGCCGACAAGGGGTACTTCGTCGCGGGGCACATCGAGAAGCTGCTCGGCGCCGAGATCGCGCCGCACATTGCGGTCGATCGCGGGAAGCAGCCGGCGCACCAGCAAGTGCGAAAGCTCGTGCGGAATCTCGGCTATCGGCTCTCGCAGCGCGCGCGCAAGAAGATCGAGGAGCTGTTCGGCGAGGCGAAGGACTGGCACGGGATGCGGCGCTTCCGTCGCAGAAGGCTCTACCGAGTGCGCGACGAGGTGTGGCTGATCGGTTGGGTGCTGAATCTCAAGCGGCTCGCAACGCTCCTCCCGCAGATGCAAACGGCATGAGCGCTGCGATCCGCTGGACCACGAGTGACTGCTCGACGGAAAATCGCGCAGCGGCGGACGCTCGATTGCTCCCGGAACTCGCCTCGATCGCTGAACGAAGCGCCGCGGGAGTCACTTCGTCAGCAGCCTGTTAGCCGCAACGAGGTGCTCGTTGACAAGCGACAATCCAGCGGAATGCCCAACTCGGAGTAGTCTCGCATGGGACTTCTAACTTTCAGCCTCAACGTCACCCTGGACGGCTGCGTCGACCACCAGGAGGGAATCGCCGACGACGAGACACACGCTTTCTTCACCCGCCTTATGGACGAGGGCGGGGCGATGCTTTGGGGCCGCGTCACCTACGAGATGATGGAGAGCTACTGGCCGGCGGTCGCCCGCGGCGACGAGGAGGCGAGGAGGCGATGCCGGCGATGCGGGAGTGGGCGGCCAAGCTGGAGGCCAAGCCGAAGTACGTGGTGTCGTCGACGCGAAAGGACTTC
>JANNRF010000336.1:0-19945 GCA_031401135.1 Deltaproteobacteria bacterium
GCTCCGTAACACCTTTCACCGCGGCGAGCTGCGCTTCCGTCCGCGGCTTGATCTCCGCGAGCTCGAGCAGCGTGCGGTTCGCGAGCACCTTGAACGGCGGGCGGTCGATCTCGCGCGCGCGGTGGTCGCGCACCAGGTACAACTCGCGCAGCACGCCGAGATTTTCCGGACTCATGTTGCGTGCGCCCTTGATGCGCAGGTAGCCGAGCGTGTCGAAGGAACGCTCAGGCCAGATCCGGCGCGTGAGCGTCTCGAACTCTTCCTGCGCCCAGTCGAGCCGGCCTGCCTTGCGCAGCTCGCCCTCGAGTTTCTCCGCCAGCTCCAACAAGTGAGCCACGTCGGCAGCCGCGTACGTCAACTGGCTGTCGCTGAGCGGCCGCGCCGACCAATCTGAGCGCTGCTCGTCTTTGGGCAGCTTGAGCCCATAATGGCGCTCTACCAGCGCCGAGAGCCCGATCGCGGGGTAGCCGAGCAACTGCGCGCTGATCATCGTGTCGAACAGGTTCGTCGCAGTGAAGCCGCAATCGCGGTTCAACACGAACAAGTCGTACTCGGCGGCGTGGAAAACCTTGCGCACATCGGGCGACGCGAGCACCGGGCCGAGCGGCGCGAGTTCTTCGGGCCCGCCGATCGCGAGCGGATCGATCAAGAAGATGCCGAGCTTGCAGCCGATCTGGATCAGGCAGGTCTTGTCGAAGTAGTGATAGAAGCTGTCGGCTTCCGTATCGATCGCGACGACTTTCTGGCGCGCGAGATCGCGCGCGAGCGTCTCCAACGCCGCTGCGGTCTCGATGCGCTCGAAGTCAGCCACTCTTTGCCTCGCTGCACAGGGCGTCAGTTTCGGGTTGGATACGGGGTGCGCCGGCGAGGGGGGCTGCAGCGGGGCGACGGCAGCGCGGCCAATCCTAGCCGACGAAGATTTCGCCCGATAGCGGCCGAGATTTTGCTTCCGCTCTTCGTGGACGGACGATATGATCGTTCTGTTATTAAGGATTTAGTTCCGAATATCGGAACATCGACAGCGATCGGCAGACCCAATGGACACGATCACCAGCCTCGACAAAGCGATCGATCTGCTCGAGCACCTCCACGAGGCGGGCGGCGCGCGGGGCATAACCGAGATCGCGAACGCCCTCGGGCTCCCGAAATCGAGCGCGCATCGGCTGCTGAAGACGCTCGTGCGGCGCGGGTTTGCGGAGCAGGAGGCGTCGGGGCGTTACCGCAGTGGGCCTGCGCTGATCGCGCTCGGCCTGGGCGCGCTCGATCGCGACCCGATGGTCGCTCTCGCGCGGCCCGTGCTCGAAGCAGAGGCCGCCGCGCTCGGCGAAACGGTGTTCCTGACGGCGCCGCGCGGGCGCGAGATCGTCGTGCTCGACAAGGCGGAAGGGCGCGGCTTTCTGCGCGCGGCGCCCACGGTCGGGCAGCTCGTGCCCGTCGCCGCCACCGCGGTCGGGCGCCTCGCGCTGGCTTTCGATCCCGCGCGCTTCGCGGTCGCGGATCACCCGCCGGTCGCCTTCACCGCTGCAACGCGGCTCGCCAGCGAAGAGGTCTGGCTCACGATCGAGCGCGCGCGCAGCGATGGCTTCGCGATCAACCGCGGCGAGTGGATCGATGGGTTGTCGGTGGTGGCAGCTCCGGTCTTTCGCGCCGCCGAGCCGCCGTTGCTCGTGGGTGCGCTGGCTGTCGCGGCGCCCACGGCGCGGCTCGACGCGCTCGGACCGCTTCTCGTCGCGCAGCGCGCAGTCGCAGCCGCGCGCGTCATCTCACTTCGCCTCGCCGGGCGCGACCCGGCCTGGCGGCGCAGCCCGACCCCAGGGACAGGAGGTGCCTCATGAAAATCTGGATCGACGGCCGCATCGTGGACGGCGCGGAAGCGCGCGTCTCCGTGCTCGACCACGGCTTCCTCTACGGCGACGGCTTGTTCGAGGGCATGCGCGTGTACAGCCAGCGCCTGTTCCGCGCCGAGCGCCACCTCGACCGCCTCGAAGTGGGCGCACGCGCGCTAGGGCTCGCGCTACCCGGCGGCCGCGACGGCATCCGCGCGCTCACGCTCGCGACTGCACGCGAATACGTGCGCGCCTCGAGCGAGCCCGACGCGTACATCCGCCTCGTGGTTTCGCGCGGCGTCGGCGAACTCGGCGTCGATCCGGGCTCGTGCCCGACGCCGTTCGTCACCTGCATCGTCGACAAGATCCGCCTCTTCTCCGAGGAGAAGCTGCGCAGCGGAATCTCGCTGATCACGTCGAGCCGCCGCTCTCCCTCGGCGGACGTGCGCGACCCGCGCGTGAAGAGCCTCAACTACCTGAACAACGCGCTCGCGAAGCAGGAAGCGAAGCGCCACGGCGCAGACGAAGCGCTGCTGCTGAACGCGGCGGGCGCGGTGGCGGAGGCGAGTGTCGCGAACGTGTTCGCGGTGCGCGGCGGGCGGCTGCTCACGCCGCCCGGGAGCGACGGCGCGCTCGAAGGCATCACGCGCGCGAGCGTGCTCGAGATCGCGGAGCAGCTCGGCGTGCCCGCCGAGGAGCGCACGCTCGGGCGCTACGACCTGCTCGCCGCGGACGAGGTGTTCCTCACGGGGAGCGGCGCGAAGGTGGTGCCGGTCGCCACGCTCGACGGCGCGCAGATCGGCCGCGGCGGCGCGGGCCCGCTCACGCAAAAGCTGATTGCCGCGTTCGAGCGTTTCGCGCGCGACCCCGAGAACGGCACGCCGCTCTAAGAACGAGGCAACGTCGGCTTCGCACGCGGCTAGGTTCTCGCGCCTTCGCGATCGCGCGAATCACAGGAGCCTTGCCGTGCGCTGGACCGCTGCCTTCATTCCCACGCTTCGTGACGACCCCGCCGACGCGGAGGCGATCAGCCACAAGTTGTTGGTGCGCGCAGGCTTCATCCGCCAGCTCGCGTCGGGCACGTACTCGCTGCTGCCGCTGGCGCATCGCGTCGCCAAGAAGATCGAGAAGATCGTGCGTGAGGAGCTGGTGAAGATCGGCGCGCAGGAGTTCTCGCTGCCGGCGCTGCAGCCCGCGGAACTTTGGAAGCAATCGGGGCGCTGGGACGCGATCGACGCGACCATGTTCCGCTTGAAGGATCGCCACGGCGCGGACGCCTGCCTCGGCATGACCCACGAGGAAGTGTTCACGACGCTCGCGAAGGAGCTGCGCTCGTATCGGCAATTGCCGCAGACCTGGTTCCAGTTCCAGACGAAGTTCCGCGACGAGGAGCGTCCGAAGTCCGGCTTGTTACGGGTGCGCGAGTTCGTGATGAAGGATTCGTACTCGTTCGACAAGGACGCGGCGGGGCTCGATCGCTCGTTCCAGAATCACTTCGACGCGTATCGCAAGATCTACGATCGCTGCGGGCTCGAGACGATCGCAGTGCAGGCTTCGTCGGGCGCGATGGGCGGCAGCGAATCGGTCGAGTTCATGGCGGAGACCGAGGCCGGCGAAGACTGGGTCGCAGTCTGCGCTGCCTGCGGCTACGCGGCGAATGTGGAGAAGGCGACCTCGCTGCTGCCCGAGGCCGAAGATCCCGCGAGCGTGCCCGCGGCGGAGAAGTTCGCGACGCCTGGCGTGCGCACGATCGACGATCTCGCGCGCATGAGCGGCGGCGCCGCGGCCGAGCGCCAGATCAAGACGCTCGTCTACGTGCTCGACGGCGTAACAACCCTCGTGCTGCTGCGCGGCGATCACCAGCTCGTGCTCCAGAAACTCATCGACGGCACGAGCGCGCGCGAACTGCGCCCCGCGAGCGCGGGCGAGCTGCGCGCCGCGCTCGGCGCGAGCGCGGGCAGCCTCGGCGCGGTTGGCGTCTCCGGCGTGCGCATCATCGCCGACGCCGCGCTGCACGGCCGGCGCGGCATGACCACCGGCGCGAACGCTGACGACTTCCACCTGCGCAACGTCGACGTCGCCCGCGATCTCGCAGTGAGCCAGTGGCTCGAACTGCGGCTTGTTACGGCGGGCGAGCCCTGCCCGGAGTGCGAGAGCGCGCTCGCGGTGAAGAAGACCGTCGAGGTCGGCCACATCTTCAAGCTCGGCACGAAGTACAGCGAGGCGCTCGGCGCGAGCGTGCAGGCCGAGGACGGCAAGAACGCGCCGATCTTGATGGGCTCCTACGGCATCGGCGTCGGGCGCCTGCTCGCGGCGATCGTCGAGCGCTGCCACGACGCGAACGGCATCAAGTGGCCGGTGAACGTCGCGCCTTACGAAGTGGCGATCACAGTGCTGAACCCGAAGGAGATCGCGACGCTCGAAGCCGGCGAGCGCCTCTACGAAGCGCTCACGCAGCTCGGCGTCGACACGCTGCTCGACGATCGCGACGAGCGGCCCGGCGTGAAGTTCAAGGACTGCGAGTTGATCGGGATCCCGGTGCGCGTGACGGTCGGCCCGAAAGGGATCGCCTCCGGCAAGCTCGAAGTGTTCTTCCGCGGCAGTGGCGAGAAACGCGAAGTCGACATCCACAAGGCCAGCGATTTCGTCTCCGAGTCCGTGTTCGAGGGCCGCCGGCGGTGAGGGCGGGCCACGCGACGGCAGCCGCCCTGCTGATCGCGATCGCGGCCGGGGGTACGGCCGACGAATCGCCGCCCGTATCCTTTAGCGGCGGACTTCGCGTCACCCCGGAGGAGTGGCCGCTTTGCCAGCTGGGCGCGTTCGCGCCCGAGCAACGCGTGCTCGTCGCCGGCTCCGGCTTCGCGTCCGGCGAAGGGGTGCGCCTCACACTGAATCAGCTCACGCGCGTGCACGACCTCGGGAGTGAAACGGCGGATACGGCGGGAAATCTTGCGCGCGTCGTTCGCGTTCCGCGCGCGGTCGTCCTCTCGGAGCCGGGCATCTTCGAGGCCGAGAGCGAGAACGGGGGCCTGCGGGCGTCCTCGATCGCGCTGTCGTTTAACGCATCGCGCTCACTGCTCGCAGACGACTTCTGTGGGAGCCAGGGAACGGGCGAAGTGCGCGGCGCGCGATGATTTCCGACGGTTCCATCCTCCACCTAATCGACGCACCGGTCTACGTCTTCCGCGCCTGGGTCACGCTGCCGCCGATGCCGGCGCCCGACGGCACGCCCACCGGCGCGGCCTACGGCTACGCGAACACGCTGCTCAGGTTCCTGCGCGAGCGCGAGCCCACGCACATCGCGGCGTGCTTCGATCACGCCATCACGAGTTTCCGTAACACCCTCTTCCCCGCCTACAAGTCTTCGCGCGGAGACGAGGTGCCCGCCGATCTCGCGCCGCAGTTCGCGTTCTGCATGGACGTCTCGCGCGCGCTCGGCATCGCCACCTACGAAGCGCCGAACTATGAGGCCGACGACGTGATCGCGACACTCGTCGAGCGCTCAGCGAAGGCCGGCCTGCACGCCGAGATCGTGAGCGCGGACAAAGATCTCACGCAGCTCGTGCGCGAAGACGGCAGCGCGCGCTTCTACGATCTCGCGAAGAACGTGACGCTCGACGCGGACGGCGTGCGCGCGAAGTTCGGCGTCGCGCCCGGGCAGATCCCGGATTATTTGGCGCTGCTCGGCGACAAAGTGGACGACCTGCCCGGCGTGCCGGGCTTCGGCACGAAGGGGGCCGCCGCGGCGCTCGCCGCGTTCGGCTCGCTCGACGCGATTCCTACCGAAGCGGCAGGCTGGGCCGGCGTGCCCGTGCGCGGCGCCGAGAGACTCGCCGCGAACTGGCGCGCGTATCGCGAGCAAGCGCTGCGCGTGCGTGAACTCGCGACGCTCGTGCGCGACGTGCCGGGCTTCAGCGCGCGCATTGAGGACACGGCATGGCGCGGCGCGGATCGGGTCGCGTTCACCGCACTATGTGCGCGCCTCGGCTGGGGCCGCATCGCGGAACGCGTCTCGAGCTGGGCAGGCGAGTAGAGCTGCCTCTCAGGCGCAATCCGAGTTTTCCCGCGCTGGGGCTTTCAATCGCAGCGCGCCCCGCCATAGAATGCGCGCGTTTCGAACCGCGATTGGAGGCTCCGCCATGGACAGCGCGCTCACGCAATACATCGAGTTCGGTTTCCGCTGGTTTCACTTCCTCGCCGGCATCGCCTGGATCGGCATGCTCTACTACTTCAACCTGGTCCAGACGCCGTTCTTCGGCACCGAGCTCGGCGGCAGCGTGAAGCGCGACATGACGCGCGGCATGGTCCCCCAAGCGATGTGGTGGTTCCGCTGGGGCGCGGCCTTCACGTTCCTGACAGGCTGGCTGATGGTGCTGATGCAGCTCGGCCACGGCGTCGCGCTCAGCGACGGCTACATGACGCGCATCCTCACGGGCGGCCTGCTCGGATCGCTGATGGCGTACAACGTGTGGTTCATCATCTGGCCGGCACAGCGCGATTTCGTGATCAAGAGCGCGGAGCAGACCGCCGCGGGCGGCAAGGCCGTCGACGGCACGCCGGACAAGGCGGCGCTCGCGGGCCGCACCTCACGCACCAACACGATGTTCTCGATCCCGATGCTGCTGTTCATGGCAGGCGCTCGGCACGCGCCCGGCGGCTTCCTGGATGGCGAGAACGACCTCGTTTATTGGGTCGTGTTCGCGATCGTCGTGCTCGGCTTGGAACTCAACGCGGTCGCAGGCCCCGCAGCACCTGCGCGCCAGAAGTACCTGACGACGGTTTCGGGCGTGATCCACTTCGGGCTCGCGATCACGGCCGTGCTGTTCGGCGCGGGGCTCCTGCTGAACAGCTGAGATTCCTCTGAGCGACCTAGACACATCGCCGCAGGGGCAGAAACGCACCTGCGGCGATTGCTCTTTGTGCTGCACGGTTCTGCGCGTCGACGAGCTGAAGAAGCTCGGCGGCGTCGCCTGCGCCGCACTCGCACCGAGCGGTGGCTGCGGCATCTACGCGAAGCGCCCGCAGATCTGCCGCGCTTATCAATGTCTCTGGCTGCAGGGCAAGCTCGACCTCGATGATCGCCCCGACCAGTTAGGGGCCGTGCTCGATCTCACGTTCGAAGCCGGCGCCCCGCTGCTCGCGATTCGCGAGGCGGTACCCGGAGCCACCAACACCAACCCGCGACTGCGCGTAGTCGCGGAGCGCTACCGCGCCGCGATGCCGGTGCGCATCACGCGCGCCGCCGACGCGCTGCACGCGGACGCGCCGGTGCGCACGCTGCTCGCGAACGGCGAGGAGCTGCTCGCGACGGGTGACACCGTGGTGCGTCGCCGAGGCGAGCGCGAGATCGAGCGCACGCGCGCGCCGCTGCTCGAGCGCTCGGTGCGGCGCGCGCTGCTCGCGTGGCAGCGCTGGCGGATTCGCAATCATGGCGATGGGGCTGCGGCGGTCCGGCGCAGCGCCCCCTAGATTCGCGCGCTGCTGCGAGGCCCAGACGCGTGACCGTTCCCTACGAAACAATCCCTAACGGCTGGTTCGCCGTTGCGACGAGCAAAGAGCTGCGGCGCGAGCGCGTCATCGAGAAGCGCTACTTCGCGCGCGAGTGGGTGCTGTGGCGCAGCGCCTCGGGCGCGCCCGTGATGCAGGACGCCTACTGCGCGCACCTGGGCGCGCACCTCGGCGCCGGCACAGTGCGCGGCGAGAACCTGCGCTGCCCGTTCCACGGCTTCGAGTACGCGCGCGAAGGCAACTGCGTCGCCACGCCCGGCGGCCGGCTGCCGCCGCGAGCACAGCTCCGCAGCCTGCCGCTGCTCGAGCGCGCAGGCCTCGTGCTCGCGTACTGGCACGCGGAAGGCACAGCGCCGCACTGGGAACCCCCGGCGCTCGACGAACAGGGCTTCAGCGCGTTCAAGTTTCTGCGCCGCACGTTCCGCGGTCACCCGCAGGAGATCTGCGAAAACAGCTCCGACCTCGTGCACTTCGGCCCGACCCACGGCTACGGCAACGCCCGTAACACCAGCGAGCCGCGCGTCGACGGCCATGTGCTGCGCATCGACTACGCGATGGATCGCAATCTCGATTTCCTCGGGATGCCGAAGCGCCGCGCCGCGCTCGCCTTCTCCGCCGAAGTGTTCGGGCTCGGCTTCTCGCGCGTGCACGCGCGCTTCGAGAGCCTCGGCCTCGAGGGCGATCTGCTCGTGATGCCGACGCCCGTCGACGCCGAGACCGTCGAGCTCAACTTCGCTGCGCGCGTTCCCAAGTGGCGCGTACCGCTGCTGACGCCACTGGTGCGCGCGCTGTTCGTGCGCGGCTACACCTCGGACCTAATGGCCGACGTGCCGATCTGGAGCCGCAAGCGCTACGTGCCGCGCCCGGCGTTGATCGAAGGCGAGCAGCCGATCGTGGCCTACCGGAAGTTCGCGGCGCAGTTCTACTCGCAGCCCACGGACTGGAAGCCGCTCACGGCTGCGGAGCAGGCGAGCTAGCGCACACGCTGCGGACGCTGTCGCGCGCGGAGAGGCACGCCCACCAGCGCCGCAGTCGCTCGTGTGGTTCGAGCAGTGGCCCACTCTCAGGTGTGAGCGCGAAGTAAGCCAGCATCGGCGCGGCGTGAAGATCGGCGAGCGTGAGTTCGGGCCCCGCGAGCCAGACGCCACCCGCGGCCAGCTCGTCGAGCGCGCGCAGGCAGGTCGCGGCGTGTGGTAGTGCGCTCGCGATCCGCGCTTCGTCGGCGCCGGTTCGCTTCACAATCCGCTCGACGTAAAGATCCCAGACGAGCGTGCGGTACGCGTAGGAATCGAGAATGCCGATTGCCTGGTTCATGCGCGCGCGAAGCTGCGGCTCGCGCGGCTGGAGGGCCGGCCCCGGGAACACCTCGTCGACGTAACGATTGATCGCGCTCGTCTCGTACAGGGCGAAGTCGCCGTGCTGGAATGCCGGAATTTTCCCGAACGGCTGCCGCGCGCGATGGCTGGCAGGCGCACCCTCGGCGCCGAACACGTCGATGCTCTCGAGTCGATACGCCACGCCCTTCTCGCGAAGTGTTAGGCAGACACTGCGCACGTAGACGCTGTACTCGGCGCCGAAGACTATGACGTCACTCATGGCTTTCGCCCCGCCGCCTCGCTCGCGACACGGCCCGCTACTCGCACCCGAGCGATTGCAAGTACGCCGCCAGCGCGGGCAGCTCCTTCTCGAGGTACGGCAGCGGCGCCATCGCCTGCGTGTCGCGCTTCGGCGTGTAGCCGGGCGGGTATTCGTTGCGCATCACCTTTGCGACGAGCAGTTCGCTGGAAGCGCAGGCGATCGCGGGGCCCACGGGGCCCTCGGCGCGAGGGTCGCGGGCGTGGCAGGCGGTGCAGTTCGTCTCGAACACCACCTTGCCGCGTTTCACCAGCGCGGCGTGTTCGCCGCCGCCTTCGCTAGCGGGACATGCGGTGAGCAGCGAGACGCCGAGTGCGGCGACGAGAGCGAGCGAGCGCATCGAACCTCCGAGAAGGCGCGCAAGTTAGCCGCGCGTGCTCGCTTCGCTGCGCTGGAGCGCGCTCGTTAGGATCGCTGCGATGTGGCAGCCGCAGGGTCCCGCACGCACTCGCCTCGCGACGCGCGCGAACGCACTCACCGGCGTGCGGCTGTTACTCGCGCCGCTGCTCGTCTGGGCGATCTGCACGGGCGCCGCTGTGCTCGCGCTCGCGTGCTTCGTGCTCGCGGTCGGCACCGATCTCGCGGACGGCCGCGTAGCGCGGCGCTTCGGCGAGGTGAGCGCGCTCGGCGGCTTCCTCGATCACGCGACCGACGCGCTGTTCGTCGCGCTCGGCCTCGCCGCGCTCGCCTACGCCGGCATCGCGCCCGCGCCGCTGCCCGCGCTCGTGCTCGGCGCCTTCGCGCAGTACGCGCTCGATTCGCGCGTGCACGCCGGGCGCCCGCTGCGCGCCAGTTCGCTCGGGCGCTGGAACGGCATCGCCTACTTCGTGCTGCTGGGGATCCCAGTCGTGCGCGACGGCCTAACGCTCGGCTGGCCCGCGGACGCGCTGGTGCGCGCGCTCGGCTGGGCGCTCGTCGCGACGACGTGTGCCTCGATGCTCGACCGCTTCGCAGCGCGCTGGCGCACCTGAGAAGTCAAAACCGAACGCGCGGCAGGATCACCATCACGATCATCTCGATCACGATGCCGATCAGCATCAGGCTGAAGATGTGGCGAGCGAGAGTTTCCGGAGATTGTGCCTTGGACACGTGAGGTGCCTCCCGCGGCGGAGGCACTGCAGCGCGCGTGCCGGGTGCGGGAACGATCGTGCGCAGCGCGGACGGAGCGATTGAGGAAGCAGGCCTCGGCGGCGTGTCCCAATGGGGGCGAGCCGCCGCAGCTTGAACTAGCGCGCTGTGGCATGAGAGGGGCTGCAGCTTGGTGGACCGCCAGCGGAGTTCCAGAACCTCGAGGTGTTGCTCGAGGTCGAACCGCCGGTCGCAGCCGAAGGCGCGGTATCGCCCTAACTACGGGCGAGTTCGCGGTTTGCTTTCGGCAAGAAGACAGCGCCGATCGCGGCGTTGAAGAGCACAAAGAAGTTGTGCATGACGAAACCGAACACCGCCATCTGCGCGATGTGATCGGGGAACAGCACAGTCCACATCGTGACGGCTGCGGCGCGGAACGGACCGGGCACGAAAGTTCCGAAGAAGATCACGGGCAGGAAGCCGAGCATGTCGGCGAGCGGGATCTCGACGCCGAACAGCGCCGCGGAACGCGAGTAGACGAACACCGCAGCGAGCAGCGCGGGCGAGCGCAGCGCGAGGATCGCGAGGTATTGCCACGGCTGCGCTGCGCGGAACGCGTGGAAGATCTGACGCTCGCGCAGCGCCACGTTTGCGAACGCGGGCAACCGGAAGAACGCAACGATCGCGCAGACGATTGCCACGGCACCGAGCGCGATCGCCGGAATCACGTGGAACAACGCCGGCAAGCGCTCCCATGTCAGCTGGACGCCGACGACGGCCCATAACAAGAGATACAGCGGCTCGCAGAGCATGATGAACAGCATGCTCGAGGCGACCTGCCAGCCGGGGATCCCGTGACGGCGGCTCAAGTACCAGCCGATCGCGCCTTTGCCGACCTGCTCGTTCAAGATCGAAATGATGTAGGCGCTGGCGCGGATCGGGAGCAGTTCCGCGTACGGCACGGGCTTGTTGAACCAGCCGACGACGCGCGTGAGCACCGCCGTGTCGATCAGCAGGTAGAAAAACGAATACGGAATCATCAGGGTGAGCCAGGCGAGCCAGTCGACGGACGCGAAGATCGAGGCGAGGTAGGCGGGAACGGATTGGCCGGGCGGCGCGGCGCGTCCGACCCTCCAGAACAGGAATGTGAAACACGCGACCGTAATCAGCCAGGGAAGCGCGTGCCGCAGCAGTCCGCCTTTGGGCTTCGGGTTGGGCTCGGTCTCTGTTGCGCTCATGCGGCTCGTTTCTCCGGCGCGAAGGTGTGGGCGAGGGTCTCGGCGAGCGGCGTGAGCGTGAGCCCTAAGCGCTGCGCGGCGGGGGCGGGGTCGATCGCGTCGTCGTGCTCGAGCACGCCGAGCATCGCGCGCGTAATCGGTGGCTCGGCGAGGCGCTCGAGCAGCGCGGCTGCGGCGAACGCGAGCGCCGCGGGCACGGGCAGAATGCGCGGCGCGGGCTTGCCGAGGACGTGCGCGATGCGCGCGACGAGCTCGCGGTGCGTCAGCGACTCCGGGCCCGCGAGATCGAGCGCCCAGCGTTCAGCGCCGCGCTCTGCCGCCGCCAGTGCGAGCGCCGCAACGACGTCGCGCGTGTCGATCGGCTGCTCGCGCGTGGCGCCGCCGCGCACGAGCAACGCGAACGTCGCGCTCGCT
Organism: Deltaproteobacteria bacterium; assembly: GCA_031401135.1. GTDB lineage: Bacteria > Myxococcota_A > UBA9160 > UBA9160 > UBA6930 > VGRF01. The sequence continues at coordinate 11,690 of JANNRF010000336.1, forward strand.
TGCGCGCGCAGCGCGAACGCCGCGATCTCTCCGGGGCCGAGCACCATCGGCACGCGCAGCACCGTCGCGGGCACGGCGCCCGCCAGCAGGATCGCGTCGGCGCGGCCTTTCGAGGCGAGGCACGCGTTCGCGGAACCCGGGGCCGCGCCGAGAATGCTGAGGCCAACGACGCGCGCCACACCCGCGCGCTCCGCCGCGCGTGCGACGAGTTCGCTGGTGCGCTCGTGCGCGTCGGCGTATCGCGAGGACTTCGTCTCCTTCAGGATGCCGACGAGATGGACCCACACGCTGCAACCTTCGGCCGCACGCGCGAGCGCATCGGCATCGCGCAGATCGAGCACGCGCACTTCGGCCCCGGACGCAGCGAGCGCACGCGCCGCCCGCTCCGAACGCACCAGCGCGCGCGCGCCGCCGCGGTTCGCGCGCAGAAAACTGCGCCCGATGTGGCCATTCGCGCCGGTGACGACGAGCGAGTCTGCTTTCACGCGCGCACCATATCACGCACGCGTCTGTATCTTGGCCGCGTGGATCGCATCCCCGACCAGTTGCTCGCGCGCTTCGTGCGCGGCGTGAACCTGATGCCCGGCTCGCTCCGTGATCAGCTCGGCGCAGCGCCAACGCTACTCGTCTTCTTGCGCCACTTCGGTTGCCCGTTTTGCAAGGAGACGATTGCGGGCCTGCGCGCCGCGTCGCAGGCGAGCGCGAACTATCCGGCGGTGCTGTTCTTTTATCAGGGTTCGCCGACCGAGGGGAAGGCGTTCCTGCGCCGCTACTGGCCCGAGGCGCGCGCGATCGCGGATCCGGAAACGATCTTCTACGACGGCTTCGGTATCGCGCGCGGCGGCATCATGCAGATGTTTCACCCAGCCGTAGTGCCTGCGCTCGTGCGCGCCGGCGCGAAGGGGTTCCTCGGAGGTGGCGACGATGGCGGCGGCGACACGCGCCGCATGCCGGGGCTCTTCCTCGCGCGCGAAGGAGAGGTGATCTGGTCGCACCTCGCGCGGCATCAGGCGGATCATCCGGAGTTCGCGCGGATTCCTGCGCTGGCAGGGATCGAGGCTCGAGCCTGATGACTGCGCCCGGGAGGAGCACGCGCGTGGCGCTGCGTTCGGCGATCGCGCTCTGCTGCGGATTCGCCGTGCTGGTTTCGGTCGCCGAGGCGGATGCGCCCCTCAGCGGATTCGATCCGGTCCGAATGGACGCGCCGCGCGGCGACCCACCGGCGACGAGCCCGGAGCTGCAGTTTCAAAGCGAAGGCGCCCACCTGAACGCAGTGGCGTACCTCGCGGCGGGCGCGGGGCCGCACCCAACCGTGCTGCTGCTGCACGGCTTCCCGGGCAACGAACGCAACCTCGATCTCGCGCAAGCGATCCGCCGCGCGGGCTGGAACGTCTTCTTCTTCCACTACCGCGGCGCCTGGGGAAGCGGCGGCGAGTTCAGCTTCGGCAATGCGCTCGAGGATGTCCGCGCGGTCGTAACAACACTGCGCGATCCGGAGTTCGCGCGCGCGCACCACCTCGATCCGGCACGCATCGCGCTGCTCGGCCACAGCATGGGCGGCGCCGTGGCGTTGATCTCGGCGGCGGAGCTCGCGGAGGTGCGCTGCGTCGCCTCGCTCGCCGGCGCCAACCTCGGCGCGCTCGCGGAGCGCGTGAGCGCGAGCCCCGAGGCAGCGAAGGCCGCGGCTGCGCAGTTCCAGAGCTGGGGCGAAGGCCGAGTTCGCGGCGTCTCGGGCGAAGCGATGGTCGTGGAGTTGCTCGCGAACCGTGAGAGGTTCACGCTGACGCAGCACGCCTCGGCGCTCGCGCAGAAGCCGACGCTGCTCGTCGCGGGCGCGCGCGACGACGTGACGCCGCCCGCCGCGCATCACGCGCCGCTCGTCGCGGCGATTCGCAGCGTAGGCGGCGCGCTGTTAGAGGAGACGACGCTCGACGCGGACCACGCCTTCTCCGAGAAGCGCATCGCGCTGGCGGACACTCTCGTCGAGTGGCTCGCAGTCTGTCACGCGCAGCTCTCGAGGAACTGAGCGCATGTTCCTCCCCCTGCGCGACGACAACCCGACGCTCGGCGCCTCGGTCGCGACGATCGTGGTGATCGGGCTGAACGTCGCTTGTTGGGTGCTGCTGCAAGGCCTCGGCGCCGAGCAGCGCCTCGCCGAGTCCGTCTGCACGCTCGGCGCGATCCCCGGCGAGCTGCTCGGCAACGTAAGCGCGGGCACCGCGATCAACATGGGCGGTGGCCTTTCGTGCGTCATCGAGGCCGATCCGCGCTGGTCGACCGTAATCACTTCGATGTTCATGCACGGCGGCTGGCTGCACCTGATCGGGAACATGTGGTTCCTCTGGGTGTTCGGCGACAACGTCGAAGACGCGATGGGCCGCGCGCGCTTTCTGGTCTTCTACCTGCTGTGCGGGCTCGCGGCGTTCGCGGCGCAGGCGCTCTCGGATCCCGCGAGCCCGGTGCCGATGGTCGGCGCTTCGGGCGCAATCGGCGGCGTGTTAGGGGCGTACGCGCGGCTCTACCCGCGCGCGCGGGTGCACGTGCTCGCGATCCTGTTCATCTTCGTGCAGCGCATGGTGTTTCCGGCGCTGCTCGTGCTCGGCATCTGGTTCGCGTTGCAAATCGTCAGCGGGTTGCCCGCGCTCGGCGCGACGGGAACCGGCGGCGTCGCTTATTGGGCGCATATCGGCGGCTTCGTTGCGGGCGTCGCGCTCGTGGGCGTGTTCTCGGATCCTGAGCGTGTGGCGCGACACCAACTACTGATGCAGCGCCGCTTCGTCACGCGCGTCGGCGATTCGTTTGACCGCTAGCGCCTTGCCAAAACGAAAGGCCGCGCGGCTTTCGCCACGCGGCCCTCGTCAACGCGAGAAACTGTCGGGTTAGCGACGTCCGAGCAGATCTCGGATCTCGGTGAGCAGCTTCACGTCCGCGGGCGGATCCGCCGGCGCAGCGGGCGCAGCCGCTTCCTTCTTCTTCGAAGCGTTCATCGCCTGGATGATCATGAACAGCACGAACGCGATGATCGTGAAGTCGATGATGGTTTGTACAAACTTCCCGATGCCGAGTGCGGCCTCGCCCGACAGGGCGAGCTTGTAGGCGGAGAAGTCCACGCCGCCAGAGACCACACCCACAATCGGCATGATCATGTCGTCGACTACCGACGAAACGATCTTCCCAAATGCACCGCCGATCACGACGCCAACCGCCATGTCGACGACGTTTCCGCGCATCGCGAACGCCTTGAACTCTGAAACCATGGACATCGTGCGTCCCTCCAATTCGGCCCAACAACATCGTCGGGAGAAGGGCCACGCTATCACGGGCTGATGCCTCGGGACGCGCGACTTCGCCGAACGCGAGCGGAGGTGTGGCTACGAGCCTGCGGCCGCCGTCACGAAGTGGGCGCGAGTGAGACCACGATCGACTTGAAGGCCGGCGTGAGGCTCTTGTCCGCGAACTGCCCGATTGGCACGAGCGGGTTCGCTTCGGGGAAGTAGGCCGCCGCGCAGCCGCGCGGGATGTCGTAGACGACCAGGCGGAAGCCCTCGATCCGGCGCGTCTCCTCGCCGTTCTCGCCGGCCCAATGACTCGTCACGTCCACACGCTGCTCGGGCGCGAGCCCCAGCGCGGCGAGATCCTCGGCGTTCGCGAGCACCACGCGCCGGTCGCCGAGGATGCCGCGGTAGCGGTCGTCGTCCGTGTAGACCGTCGTGTTGAACTGGTCGTGGCTGCGAATGGTCATTAGGACGAGCCGGCCCGCGGGCACCTTGAGTTTCGGTAGCGGCACGACTTGAAACTCGGCCTTGGCGCTGGGCGTCTCGAAGCGGCGCTCGGCAGGCGGGCGCGCCAGCACGAAGCCGCCCGGCGCGCGCACGCGTTCGTTCATGCGCTCGCAACCGGGCACCACGCGCGCGATGCGCTCGCGAATCTCGTCGTAGTTGCCCGCGAGCAGCTCCCACGGCACGACACTCTTTTCGCGCAGCGCCGAACGCGCGATGCCGGCCACGATCGCGACCTCGCTCATTAGGTGCGGAGCGGCCGGAGCGAGCCGGCCTTCGGAGCGATGCACGGTCGCCATCGAGTCCTCGACCGTCACGAACTGCGCGCGGGCTTGCTGCATGTCGCGCTCCGTGCGCCCGAGGCACGGCAACAAGATCGCCTCGCGGCCGCTCACCACGTGCGTGCGGTTCAGCGTGGTGGCGACGTGCACCGCGAAATCCGCGCGCGCGAGCGCGTACTCGGTGTATGCGGTGTCGGGGCTTGCGGCGGCGAAGTTGCCGCCCAGCGCGAGGAAGAACTTCGCGCGCCGCTCGTGCAGCGCGCGAATCGCCTCGATCGTGCTCCAGCCGTGGGCGCGCGGCGGCGCGAAGTGGAACTCGCGTTCGAGCGCGTCGAGGAAGCCCGCGTTCGGGCGCTCCCAGATGCCCATCGTGCGGTCGCCCTGCACGTTGCTGTGGCCGCGCACTGGGCACGGGCCCGCGCCGGGCTTCCCGATGTTCCCGCGTAACAACAGCAGGTTCATCACTTCCTGCACATTGCCGACGCCGTGGCGGTGCTGCGTGAGGCCCATCGCCCAACACGCGATCGTGCGCTCGCTCGCGGCGTAGAGCTCTGCGAGTTCGCGCATCACGGCGCGCGAGAGGCCCGCTTCGCGCTCGAGTTCTTCGTAGCTCTGCGTGTCGAGCGAGGCGCGCAGCGCCTCGAAACCAACCGTGTGCTCCGCGAGGAACGCGGCGTCGAGCACTTGCCCCGGCCGCTCGGCTTCGAGCGCGAGCAGCTCCTTCATCACGCCCTTCAGCAGCGCGACATCGCCGCCCACGCGCACTTGCACGAAGCGCTCCGCCAGCTTGGTGCCGCTGCCGAGCAAGCCGCTCAGTTGTTGCGGGTGCTTGAAGCGCACCAGCCCCCGCTCGCGCAGCGGGTTGATGCTGACGATGCGGCAGCCGCGTCGCGCCGCCGCTGCCAGCGTCGTCAACATGCGCGGATGATTGCTGCCGGGGTTCTGCCCGATCACGAGGATGAGATCCGCCTGCTCGAAATCGGCGAGGCCGACGGTGCCTTTGCCGATGCCGATCATCTCGCCGAGCCCGGTGCCGCTCGATTCGTGACACAGGTTCGAGCAGTCGGGCAGGTTGTTGGTGCCGAACTCGCGCACGAACAGCTGGTACAGGAACGCCGCCTCGTTGCTGGCGCGGCCCGACGTGTAGAAGACAGCCTCGTTCGGCGAGCCGAGCGCGCGCAGCGCTTCCCCGATGCGCTGGAAGGCGAGGTTCCACGAGATCGGCTCGAAGCGATCGTTGCCGGGCCGGCGAATCATCGGCTCCGTCAGCCGCCCCTGCGCTTCGAGCCAACGGTGCGACTGCGCGCGGAGCGCGGAGACTCGATGCGCCAAGAAGAACTCGCGCGTGACGCGCTTGTGTGTCGCCTCGTGGCTCACGGCTTTGGCGCCGTTCTCGCAAAACTCGATCGCGCTGTGCTCGTGCGCCTCCGGCCAAGCGCAGCCGGGGCAGTCGAAGCCGCCGGGCTGGTTCACGATGCGGAGCGCAGGCAACGAACGCGCGAGCCCCGCCGCGAGCGCGTGCTTGGCCGTGTGAAGAACCGCGCCCAAGCCGCCCGCTGCTTCGTCGTCCGACATCTGGGCATGCTAGGCGAGCGGCGAGCCCGCCGACCGGCGCTCGCGACACGCCGCTTGCTTTCGCAGCGCACTCAGCAGATCCACTCGACGCCTCGAGGAGCCGTCGCCGGTCAACGCGGGCCGTTCCCCGAGGCTTCGGCTGCCGGTTGCGGAGTGATTATGGAGTCGTCGGGCAGCAGCCACTTGCCGGCCTCGGCGAGCAGCACCGTGTGGCGCGCGAGGCTCGCGGGAAGCTCCCGCGAGATTTCGACGCGCCCCGTCGCGGCGGCGAGTTTCAGGCCATGCAGGAGTTGCCTCCCGAACCCATAGGTCTCGCGCGTCTCGCTCACGAGCTTCGCGAACACGACCTCGCCCGGCTGGCACGAGAGCTCCCCTGCCAGCTCGCCCTCGATGGCCTTCGCCGAGAAGCGGAGACGATGGGCGCCCGGCGCGATCTGCACCGGCGCGAAATAGTCGTGGCCGACGAAGCAGAACCCGGAGTCCTCGCGGCACAGCTCAGCGCCGAGTTCGCGAGCCCGCGCGCTCGGCCAACTGGCGGGCGCCGTGTAGTACCAAGCGTTGAAGAGCGTGAGCCTCTGCCGATCGGCGCCGTCGATCGTGAGTTGATTCCAGCATGCGCCGCCGGCTCCGTCTGGCGCGGCCGCCATCGCCTCGACGCTTCTGTACGCCGCGTGCGCGGGGCGATTCGTGTCGCACGCAACCAGCAGTAAGCAGCCAGGCGCCGCGGCGCGGTCGCCGAGGTCAGCCGCGAAGCGCGCGAGGGAAACCGAAAGCGTGCGCCCGAGCGTGCCGTCCACGAGCAAATAGTCGCCCGCCGCGATGCCGAACGAAGAGTTCGGCTGGCCGAGGGTTGACGTGGTGAAGCCCGATTCCGCCGACCCAACGCGCCCCGCCGCGTCGTAACTCACGAGCGTGATGCCCCGATACCTCTTGCTGAACGAAGGCAGCGGGATCGGATAGGGCGCGAAGATCAGCATGGCATTGCGCTGCTTGCCGGTCGTGCGGAAGACGTCGATGCGCCGGCGTTCGCTGGAGAGCCAAGGCTCGCCGAGCGCCCCGCGGACCTCAGCGCGCGCCCACTGCGATTCGCGCGCCGCCGTCGCCTCGGCTGCGATGTCTTCGCGGCTGAACGGCTCATGGCCCGCGATCTCCGCCGCGCACCCCAAAGCGGCGAGTGCGAGAGCGGCAAGCCACCTCGCGGCGAGCCACGGACGCGACGCAGTGAATGGGCACTGCAACTGCATTGCCTCGAGAATTGCACGCGCCGTGCCAGAGAAGTTGGCGGCGAGCGATTGCACGAAGCCTCGATACTGCGTCCCGCGATTCGACCGCCGCTGAATGCCCGCTCGGAGGTAACGCAGGTTGCCGGCACACGGTGCGCTTCTGCATGCTGCGCCGCATGTGCGTTTCCCACGACGTCGCCGACCACACCGCGAAGAGCGATCCGCGCAGCGGCTACGCGCTCGTCGAGAATTGGCCCAAGTACCCGCCGGGCATGCAGTTCGAGATGGGGTCGGGCGTCGCCGTCGATGCGGCGGGCATCATCTACCTGTTCACCCGCGACCTCGAGCATTGGGCGGCTCACCCCCTCGCCATGAAAGACAAGATGGGGAAGAGCAGCATCTCGATGTTCAACCGCGCCGGCGATTTCCTCGGCAAGTGGGGCGCCTCCGACGCGCGCGGCTTCGCGCTCGGCGCGCACACGCTCTACATCGAGAAGGATGGGATGTTCTGGACGACGGACCGCGATGGGCACGCGGTGCGGAAGTACCGGCCGAACGGCGAGTTGTTACTGACGCTCGGCACGTTCGGCGAGTGGGGCGACGATCCGAAGCACTTCAACGGGCCCACCGCCGTGCTGGTGCAAGCGAGCGGCAACATCGTCGTGGCGGACGGCTACTGGAACTCGCGCCTCGTCTGGTTCTCGCCCGAGGGAGAGTTCATCAAGGCGGTGGGCGGCTGGGGCCGGGGGCCGGCGGAGTTCAACACGCCGCATGCGCTCGCGCAGGATTCGCAGGGCCGCCTGCTCGTCGCGGACTTGTGCGGCGGGAACTTTCACGCCTACATGACGGTTCGCGGCCAGCTCGCGGAGCATCGCGAGCGGCCGATCCCTGGCTGTCGCCACCGCATTCAGCGGCTCGATCCGGACGGGGCCTACATCGACGAGTGGACGCACATCGCGCCGCTCAGCCTCGCTTGTTACGGAAAGCACATCTACGCGAGCGACAAGATGAGCAACCTGGCCGTGCTCGAGGAGAACTCCGGCGACGTGCTGCAGCGAGTCGACAACATCGCGATCTACATCCATCAGCTCGCGATGGACGCGCACGGAGATCTGTACACCGCGTCGGTCTATCCCGAGCACGCGGGCGCGAAGCGGGGCGCCGAAGGCCCGTCGCACCGGCGCTGGACGCGAGACGCCGTGCGCTGAGCTGCGCGGACCGAATTGGCTTCGATCACCCAATAAGTAGAAACGAATGAGGAGAAGCGAATGATCATCGTCGCTGCAGCCCTGCGATTCTCGAATCAGCAGGACCGAGATCGCGCCGTCGAGTTGACTGCGAAAGTGCAGCTAGCCACCCGCATGGAAGAGCGCGGCTGCCGGGATTATTGCTTCGCGG
>JANNRF010000337.1:0-10459 GCA_031401135.1 Deltaproteobacteria bacterium
CGTAATCACTGCCGCCCACGCGGCGGATGTGAGCGCGGTCGCGACGTAGGCAGGCCCGAGCAGCCACAGCGCGACGTGCGGATCGCTCGCGGTCGCCATGCCGAGCATGAAAGGCGCAGCGCCGATGCCCGACAGCGCCAACAGCACGACGCGGCCGCGCGCGTACCCGCGCTCGATCAACCAGTCGCTGAGATAGCCCGTGAGGACGATCCCGCCGACGCCGAAGCTGACGCTGAGCACGCCCATCCAGCGACCGACCTCCACCACCGACAACCCATGGGTGCGCTGGAAGAAGGAAGGCAGCCATGCGCTGTTGCCGTAGCCGCCCATCGCGATCAGCGCGTAACAGATGATGGCGGCGGCGAAGGGCACGCCGATGGCACGCACGTAGTCGAAGAACTCCCCCACACTGACGGGACGCGCGATCAGCGTGCCGTCCTCGGCCCGCGTCATGCGGAGCGCGCCCATTCGCCTCGGCTCGCGCAGCGTCGCAGCCCAAACCGCGACCGGGATGCCCGGCAGGCCCAGAAGGATGAAGACCAGCTGCCAGGGGAAGAGCTCGCCGACGAGCGGAAGGTCGATCCGGCCCTCGTACTTGGACACCTCGTGGATGACTTGCGCGCCCGCGAAGAGCGCGAGGCCCGAGCCGATGGCCGTTCCTAGATTGAAGATGCTCAGGGCGAAGCCGCGCTTCGTCGGTGGAAAGAGATCGGTGATCATCGAGTAGCCGGCAGGCTGGGTGGTCGCCTCACCGACTCCGACCCCCATGCGATAGGCGAACAGCATGGCGAAGGACTTCGCGGTGCCGCACAGCGCCGTCATGACGCTCCACAGAAAGACGCCCCCCGCCACGATGCCGACGCGACGCGTGCGGTCCGCGAGCCAGCCCACCGGCAGCCCGAGCGTCGCATTGAAGAACGCGAACGCGATGCCGAGCAGCAGGCTGATCTCGGTGTCGGTGAGATGCAGGTCGCGCTTGATGGGCTCGATCAGGAGGTTGAGCACCATGCGGTCCATGAAGGAGAAGACGAAGCAAACGAGCAGGACGACGACGACGTACCAGCCGTGAAGCGGGCTCGGGAAGTCGCCCTCTCGCGCGCCGCCCGCGCCCGGCGGAACCGCCTGCCCTTCTCCGGTGTGCATCTGCCACGCTCCGTCGGCCCGCTGCGGCCCCGCTGCACCGGGCGGCTCCTCCGCCCAGCAAGACAAAGGTTACGACAGGTCGCCCGCCGAGATCTGCGTGGTACTCCCGTGATCCCGCTTCGCAGCGCTCGCTTGGGCTCGGCGGCGGCCCGACGACCGAACTCCCTATCGAGAAGGATCATCCCGTCGTGCAGGTGTTACGGCGCTACGCAGCTGCCGGTGCCGTCCGTGATCATCGGCGATGTCGCGACGTGCAAGAAGAAGATGGAGGCCTGCCGCGACATCGACGCGACGCGCCTGCTCTGCATGTTCCAGTACGCAGACCTCGCGCACGGGGACGTGCTCGCGGCGATGGGCACGGTGGCGAAGCACCTGATTCCCGCGTTCGCGGATTGAACTCGCCGCCGCGGCGTTCACCAGCCGAGCACACGCAGCAGAGATCAAGGTACGCTCGCGCGTTCTTCAGGAGAAACGCATGCGCGACGCGAATCAACTCTTCGATCTCACGGACAAAGTGGCGCTAGTTACGGGCGGCAGCCGCGGCATGGGCCGCGAGATGGTGCTCGCCTTCGCGAAAGCCGGCGCCGACGTGGTGATCGCGAGCCGCAAACTCGCGAGCTGTGAAGAACTCGCCGAGCTCGTGCGCAAGGAAACCGGCCGCCGCGCGCTGCCCGTGGCGTGCAACGTCAGCGACTGGACGCAGAACGAGAAACTCGCGGAGACGGCGATCGCGCACTTCGGCCGCGTCGACGTGCTCGTCAACAATGCCGGCATGTCGCCGCTCTACGAGCACGTCGCCGACGTGACGGAAGCGCTCTGGGACAAGGTGATCGGCGTCAACATGAAGGGCCCGTTCCGGCTGACTTCGGTGTTAGGGAAGCGCATGGTCGAGCAGGGCAGCGGCTCGATCATCTTCGTTTCCAGCAATGGCTCGCTGCACCCGACCGGCAGCATCATTCCCTACGCGGGCTCGAAGGCCGCGGTGAACGCGATGACGGTCGGCTTCGCGCACCACTTCGGCCCGAACGTGCGCGTGAACTGCATCATCCCCGGCCCGTTCCTAACAGATATCTCGAAGGCCTGGGACATTCCCGCGTTCGAGAAGCGCGCGAAGGCGAGCATCTTCCTGCAGCGCGGCGGCCAAGCGGAAGAGATCGTCGGCGCCGCGCTCTACTTCGCGAGCGATGCCTCGAGCTACACGACGGGCGCGCAGCTGGTGGTGGCGGGCGGCGGGGTGGGGTGAGCCCCTAGCGCGACCTCCTCCGCGGCGCGACCTCGCCGTCAACTCCCGCCCGCGCCCGGCCGATCCCCTTCGGCTGGGGGGCTCATGCCGCGCATTGCCACGCGTATCGGCATCGCTGCCGTTTCGGCCGCGCTCGCGGTCGCGCTCTCCTACACGCGCGCCGTCGAGATCCTCGATCGCCCCGTCGCCGACGCCGCGATCCGCTTTGCGAGCGCGCGCCCTTCCGCGCCCGCCTCCGAAGTTCCCGATGTCACGATCGTCGCGATCGATCCGCGTAGCCTGCGCGCGTTTCCCGAGTGGCCTTGGTCGCGCGAGCGCTACGCCGTTGCCGCGACGCGCCTGTTCGAGGCTGGCGCGAGGGCCGTCGCGTTCGATGTCGATCTGTCGACGCCGCGCGCAGCCGCGGGTGACGAAGCGCTCGCGGCGGCGATTCGCACGCATGGCAACGTCGTGCTCGCCGCGCTCCGGCAGCGGCAGAGCGTTGCGGGCGTCGGTGAACTCGAAATCGTCAACTGGCCTGCGGAGCGCTTCCTCGCAGCGGGCGCTCGCGCCGGCCACGTCGTCGTACCGCTCGATTCCGATGGTGTGGTCCGGCACGCCAACGAAGTCGTAGAGCTCGGCGGAGAGCGCGTCGCGTCGCTGCCCGCGACCGTGCTCGAGTTGTTGGGCTCACCGCTCGCGACGGATCGACAGGGCCGCCATCGCATCGATTTCCGCCGGTCGCTGCCCGAGGTTCCGGTGCTTTCGTTCGCCGACGTGATCGAGGATCGCATCGACTCGGGCCTGGTCGCCGGGCGCGTGGTCTTCGTCGGCGCGACGGCCGCCGAGTTCCAGGATCTCTGGACGACGCCGGTTGGCGCCGCGCGGCCCGGTGTCTGGGTGCAGGCCATCGAATACCGCACGCTCGCGGCGTCGGCGCACGGCGCGAGAGCGCTGTCGCTCGCGCCGCGCGGCCTGCTCTTCGCATTCTGCTTCCTGCTCGCGTTCGCGGCCCAGCTCGGCGCCGACGCATCCGCCCCGAGGCGCGCCGCTGGCTTCGCTGCGCTCGGCGTGGGGCTGCTCGCGAGTTGTTGGGTCGCGCTGCAGTTCTTCGCCGCGCTGCTCACTCCAACCCTGCCCGTGCTCGCGCTTGCGGCGCATTACGCCGCGGGGCTCGAGGGCGTGCGGCAGCGGCTCGGCGCGCGCCTCATCAGCCGCGAGCTTTCGCTCGTCGCGCTCCACGAATCCGGCGCGTCCGCGGCGCGCGCGGAGGACGAGCACGGCGTCGAAGCGAGCCTCGTATTGCTCGGGCGAATCGTCGCAGCGCATGCAGTGGCGCTGCTGCGCGCGTCGTCATCCGGCCAGCTCGACGGCACGCGCGTCGACTGGCGGCCGAACGGCGAGCTGGCCGCCATCGACCCCGCGATCGCTGCGCAGGTGCTCGAGCGCCGGACGCTGCGCGTGTTCGACGCGATCCCGCAGCGTCCCGGCGTGCGCGGTCGTGCGCTCTATGTGCCACTCGTTGCCGGGAAGTTGCCGGTCGGCGTGCTGGTGGTGGAATCGCGCAGTACGGGCGCATTAGGCGAGATCGAGCTGCGCACCGTCGCGACCGTGGCCTCGCAGCTCGCGCTTACCGTGCGCTCGCTGCGGCTCGCCGAGGAGTTGCGCGCGACGCTCGGTGCGTCCGTCGAGGCGATCGCGAGCGCGGTGGAGGCGCGCGACGGATACACCGAGCTGCACTGCCGCCGCTTGGCGCTCTTCAGCGTGTCGATGGCGCGGCGGCTGGCTCTGCCGGACGAAGAGATCGAGGCGATCCGTCTCGGCGCGCTGCTGCACGACGTCGGGAAGATCGGAGTTCGCGACCACGTTCTACTCAAGGGGGGTCGCTTCACACCCGATGAACGGCGCGAAATGGAGCGCCACGCCGAGGTCGGGCACCGCATTGTGCGGCCGATCTCGGGCCTGGCGGCGACGACCATGTGCTGCGTCCGTAATCACCATGAAAAGTGGGACGGGTCCGGTTATCCGGACGGTCTCAGCGGCGATGCGATCCCACTCGGTGCGCGCATCGTCGCGATCGTCGACGTGTGGGACGCGCTCTCGAGCGAGCGGCCGTACAAGCCGGCCTATCCGCAGGCGAAAGTTCGGGAACTGCTCGAGAAGGGCCGCGGAACGCAGTTCGATCCGCAGCTCGCGGATCTCTTCCTCCGCGTTCTGGATGAAGAGGGCGACGAGATGCTCGCGCTCGTCGAAGCCAGCGAAACGTGAGGGCGCTCGCGCCGGCCGTGCTCGCGCTCGCGCTGTGCCTCTCGGGCGGCGTGCTCGCGGCAGGCGCCGCAGAGTTCGCACAGCTCGAGGGCGCAGTCCGCGCGCATCCAGACGACGCGGCGCTCGTGCGTGCACTGGCGCGAGCGCAGCTCGACGCAGGCGAGTTCGACGCCGCGCTCGCGACGCTGCGCGCGCATGGCGAGCGCGCGCCTAATCACCGAACTGCGCTGGCGCAACTGCTCGGCCGCGCGCTGTATGCGAAGGGCGAACTCGCGCTCGCGAGGACCGCTCTACAGGAAGCGCTCGCGCAGCGCGAGCCCGATGCGCTCGCGCACTTCTACCTCGGCCTCGTCGAGCTCCGCCTCGGCGACCGCGAAGCCGCTGCGCGCGAACTCGCGCGCGCGGAGGCGCTCGAGCCTGCGCTCGCCGAGCGTGTGCGCGCCGCCATGCGTCCCGAGCGCAGTGCCCTAAAGCGCGCACTCTCGCGCGTTGCTTTGTCCGGCGGCGCGGCTCTCGAGTACGACAGCAACGTCACGCTCGAAGGCGACGAGGAGGTCGCGAACGTGCCCGGCGATCGTGCGGACGGCCGGCTCGCCTACAACGCTGCGATCGCGGCTCGCTTGCTTCGCAGTGAGCGACTCGATCTCGCGCTCGTCTACCGCTTCGACGAGAGACGCCATCAGGACGTCGACGCGCTCGACGTGCAGTCCCACGCCGCGTGGCTCAGCGGGACGGCCGCGCTCACGCCGAAGGCGTTCGCTCGGCTCGAAGGCGGCGCGGCGCTGCATCGCCTCGACCAGAGCGCCTACTTGCGCACCGCGAGCCTCGGGACCGGCTTCGGCTGGCGCAGCGAATCGCGCGGCATCCTCGAGTTACGCGCCCTCGCCGAGCGGCGCGCATACGAGGCGGAGCCGCCGCTGCCTTCGCTCGAGCGGGACGGCTGGCGGGCCGGCGCCACGCTGCGGCACTCGCTGCCGCTGCAGCTCGGTGTGCCGCTGGTGCTCACAACGCAGCTCGCGTATGCGCGCACGTTGAGCGACGGCGAGCGCGACTTGTTGGGGTTCGGCCCGGCCTTCGAGTCTCATTACGGCGGCGTCGATGCCGCGCTCCAGGCGGCGCTGCCCCATGAGTTCCTGATTCACGCGCGCCTCGCGCTCGGACTCGAGCGCTTCGACGCGCGCAACGTGATCGACTTCTTGTCTGACAACGGCACCGGCGACCTCGACCCGGAGCGCCGCCGCGACCACGTCATCGACGCGAGCCTCGGGATTTCTCGCGCGGTCTCGCGCTGGCTCGAGCTCGAGCTGCGCGTGCGCGAGACCCGGCACCTCTCGAACGTCGATCTCTATGACTGGGACCGCCAGGTCGTGGGCAGCTACGTGCGCCTGCGCTGGCAAGTCCGTTAACAAAGGAGCGCGTCATGAGAATTCTCATCCTGCGGACTGCAGCCTTCCTGCTCGCCCTCGGACTCGCCGCCGCGGCTTTCGCCGGCGCGACACTCGTGAGTGTCACCGGAAAAGTCGAAGTCGAGCGCGGCACGCCGCCGGTTTGGCGAGCGGCGCACGCGGGCGACGCGCTTGCTGCGGGCGAAAGGATTCGCACCGGCGCCGGCGCGCGCGCCGAGCTGCGCCTCGGCGATCAGCGCACCGCGCGCCTCTACGAGCGATCGCTGCTGCGGATCGGCGGCGAAGTTGCCAAGAGCGGGGCGGTTCGCTCCGTCGAGCTCGACGCGGGCGCGTCGCTGTTCGACCTCGTGCGCCGCGCGCTCGACGACGAGTTCGACGTGCGCACGCCCGAGATCATCGTGAGCGTGAAGGGCACACGCTTCCTTGTTAATGCGGCGCCCGGCGCCGATTCCGCGAGCGTGTTCCGCGGCGAGGTGAAGCTTGCGGGCGAGGGCTTCGATCCGCTCTCGATTCACCCTGGCTTCACCGGCGCGCTCGGCGAAGTGGAGCCGACGACGTTCGCGGATCCGTGGGACAGCTGGGCCGCGAGCGCGCTCGCGCCGGAAGTCGCGATCAAGCTGGACAACGCCGCCGAGATTCACGGCGCAGTCGAGGCCGCGCGCGAGTCGAAGGAGGACAAGTCGCCGAGGGACCTGCCCGCCGAACTAGACGACGACTCTGGCGAGCGCGACGGGCACGGCAAAGACGCCGAGGACGACCGCGGACCCGGCGTAGACATCTTCGACGACGACTCCGCACGCGACGGGCGAGACGGCCCTGGGGAAGACGGCGACGACCGGGACGGCTCTGGCAGCGGCGAACTCGAGATCGATCCCGTTGCAGACGTTCTGAGTGAACAAGCCCGGAATGGCGGTACCGGATCGACGCTGCTCGACGCCGTTCTGAATGCGGAGCCGGCTGACTTCGCGGGCGGCGGCGCTGCCAGCGGAAACGACGACCCGGGCGGCGGCTTCTCAGGCGGCCCAGGTGGCGCGACCACCCAGTTTCCTCTCACGTTCGACGTCCAGAGCAGCGGTGGCCCTAACACCGTGACCGTCGGCTTCGGGGCCGAATCGGTCATCCTCGATCAGAACGACGTCGACGATCTTCAGAGCGGCAACCGCTCGGCGCTCGGCGGTTTCAACAGCGTCCTCTCGACCCTCGACATCGATCCGATCGATCTGGCGAACTACCTCGACACGCTGATCTGATCGCTCTCTCGAGAGCGCGGTTGCTCGCCTTCGCCTAGACGCCGATCAGGCGCCCTGCGAAGAAGTTCGCCGCATCGGGGAAGGCGGCGCGCCGCGCTTCCCAACTTCCGCCGACGTGTGCACCGCGGTTCGCGGCGGCCGCGAAGCTGGCGGCGCGTTGGCTCGGCTCGTCGACGTAGTGACGCGCGCCGTCGCTCGCAGTCGTGAACGAGCGCCCGTTGCGCCCGACGGTGGTGGTGCGCTTGCCGAGGGGGTCAGCGCCCTTCGAACTTCGGCGGGCGCTTCTGCAGGAACGAGGCGACGCCTTCTTGGAAGTCCTTGGAGCGGAACAGCAAGATGGTTTGCAGCAAGACGTGATGCGTGTGCGACTCGAAATCCTGCGAGAGGCCGTGGCGGAACAGCCGCTTCATCGCATGGATCGCGAGTGGCGCGTTGTTCGCGATCTTCTGCGCCCAGCGCTGCGCCTCGGCTGTTAGGTCGGCCGCGGGCACGACGGCGTTCACCAAGCCCAGTTCGAGCGAGCGCTGCGGCGAGAGATCGTCGCCGAGGAACGAGAGCTCGCAGGCCTTGGCCCAGCCGACCAGGCGCGGCAGATACCAGGTGCCGCCGCTTTCGGGCACGACGCCGCGCTTCGCGAAGCCCGGCATCAGCTTCGCGCTGTCCGCGATCAGGCGAATGTCGCAGCCGAGCGCGAGATCGAGGCCGTAGCCCGCGGCCGGGCCGTTGATCGCGCAGATCACCGGCGTGTCGATGCGGTGCAGCGTGACGGTCGGGATCTCGCGCGAGCTGATGTGCGCCGCGCCGGCGCCCGCAGAGAGCACGCCGCTACCGCCGATGCCGGCGCCCGCGGCGGCGTCCTTCAGGTCGAGCCCGCTGCAGAACCCACGCCCCGCGCCGGTCAGCACGATCACGCGCACGCTCGGGTCGTCGTCGCAATCCTTCAGCGCTTCACCCAACAACCCGAGCATGCCCGTGCTGATCGCGTTCATGCGCTCGGGCCGGTTCAGCGTGAGCGTCGCGACATTGTCTTTCTTCTCGACGAGCAACTCGGACATGCGCCTCCTTCAGCGGCGGCGCGTGCGGGCCACTCCCAGCGCGCCGAGCGCAATCAAGACGAACGACGCTATCGCAGGAGAGACGGCGACGAGAGTCAGGTTGTCGAGACCGATGAACGCGCCACCGCCCGGCAGTCCGGAGCGCGCCACCCCCTAGAGCGCCGTCATGCCCGCGTCGATCGCGATCTCGCTGCCGTTCAGGTGCTTCGCCTCGTCGCTCGCGAGGAAGAGCGCGAGGTTCGCGACATCCTCGGGCTGGCCGCCCGGGCTCGGCGCCATCTTCCCGAGCAGTGCGAGCGTGCTCGGGCCGGCGCCCGCAAACGCGCTGCCGAGGCTCTGCACCATCGGCGTGTCCATGCCGCCGGGATGGATCGAGTTACAGCGGATCGGGTAGCCGAGCAGCATGCAGTGCCCGGCGACGGTCTTGGTCAGCAGCCGCACCGCGCCTTTGCTCGCGCTGTAGGCGGCGAAGGGCGGGGTGCCGACGAGCCCGGCGGCGGAGGACAGGTTGATGATCGAGCCGCTGCCGGCGGCGTTCATCGCCGGGATTGCGTGCTTGCAGCCGAGGAACACGCCTTCGACGTTGACCGCGAGCACGCTGCGCAGTTGCTCGAGCGTGGTGTCCTCGATCGAGCGCGCGACGACGATGCCGGCGTTGTTCACGAGCACGTGCAGGCCGCCGAACGCGCGCACGCTTTCGGCGATCGCGCGCTGCCAGTCTTCCTCGCTGCGCACATCGAGCCGCAGCGCGAGCGCGCTGCCGCCGAGTTCGCCCGCGAGTTCCTTCGCGCCGGCCTCGTTCATGTCCGCGATCACGACTTGCGCGCCCTCGCGCGCGAGCGCCCGCGCCGTCGCCTTGCCCAGCCCTGAAGCCCCGCCCGTAACGAGCGCCACTTTTCCCGAAACACGTCCCATCTCTGTAAGTCTCCACCTAAGGCCCGCCACGCTAGCCCGCGACGAACTACCCCGGGACGTTCCTCGACGAAAACCGATCCCGGGCGATCGAATCGGGCGCGGGCGTGTTCTCGGCCAGATCGTTCGGCGCGGGTGCGCGTTTTCGTCGAGGAACGTCCCGGGGTGTTTCGTCGCGTTCGTCGAGGAACGTCCCCGGTCGGTGCTTCGTGATCGTCATATACTCGCGCGCTCGTCCCACGGAATTGGAGGCGGCGCGATGCCCTTCACGATGATTGCGAGCGAGGTGCGGGGCGCCGTCCAGCTCGTCACGTTGAATCGGCCTGAGAAGATGAACGCGTGGACGCCGGGCATGGCGGGTGAACTCGCCGCCGCGTTCGAGGCCGCGAACAAGGATCCACAGATTGGCGCGATCGTGCTCACCGGCGCGGGCCGCGGCTTCTGCGCCGGCGCCGACATGGAGGCCACGTTTCAGAAGCGCATCTCGGGTGTGGATCCGGGCGAGGGCACGCAGGACGGGCAAGGCGGCATGCCGCGCGGGCTCGATTGGGTCGCGCTGTGTCGCGCCAGCAAGCCCCTGGTCGCCGCGGTGAACGGCGCCGCCGTAGGCATTGGCCTCACGCAAATCCTGCCCTTCGACGTGATCTTCGCCTCCGAGAAGGCGCGCTTCGGCATGGGCTTCATCAAGGTCGGCCTCGTGCCGGAGCTCGCCAGCACGCACTTGTTAGTGCAGCGCGTGGGCCTCGGGCGCGCGAGCGAGCTGTGTCTCTCCGGGCGGCTGTTCGGCGCGGACGAGGCGCTGGCGTGCGGCCTCGTCGAGCGCGTGGCGCCGCCGGATCAGCTGCTCGCGCAGGCGCTCGAGCTCGCGGAGCAGATCGCCGCGAACCCCTCGCCGCAGCTGCTGATGACGAAGCAACTGCTCGCGCAGAACGCGGCGGACGGCGATCTCGCGCGCGTGCAGAAACGCGAGAGCGCACTGCTGCGCATTTGCTGGACGACGCCCGAGCACAAGGAAGCCGTGGCGGCGTTCATCGAGAAGCGGCCGCCGCGGTTTCGTTGACCGCTGCTCGGCCGCGGAACGGCCTCGCAGCTGTGGCTGCTGGCGAGCGGCGTTCGATTCTCGCTCGCGACTGCTTTCCCAATCACAAACACTCAGCTGATTCGTTACGGAGATCTCGCCCATGACCATGCAACGCACTCCGC
>JANNRF010000338.1:0-1948 GCA_031401135.1 Deltaproteobacteria bacterium
ACTGAGCGGGGACGTTCCTCGACGAACGCGTCGAAACACCCCGGGACGTTCCTTGACGAAAATTCCGGTGGCCTCCCGGCAATTTCGTCGTGGAACGTCCCTGGGGTATTCGTCGCGCTATCCCCTGAGTCCTCCACACGAGAAAGGTGCGTGAGCCCATGAGCGAAGCCGCAGTGCTCTACGAGATGAACGACGGCGTTGCCGAGATCACGCTCAACCGCCCTGAGAACCGCAACTCGATGACGCCCGACCTGCTGGCGGGACTCGAGGAATGTGTCGCGCGCGCGAAGGCAGACCCCGACGTGCGCTGCGTGATCGTTACCGGGCGCGGCAAGAGTTTCTGCGCCGGCGCCGATTTCAAGGCGCGCGCGGAGGCCGACCCGCACGCGCCCTACGTCGCGCCGCAAGAGCGCGCCTATAACACCTACGCCCACTTCCTCTCGCTGCTCGAGCTGGAAGTGCCCACGATCGCGGCGATGAACGGCCACGCCATCGGCGGCGGGCTCGGGCTCGCGATCGTCTGCGATCTGCGCGTTGCGGCGGAAGGCGCGAAGTACGGCGCCAGCTTCGTGCGCCTCGGCCTCCACCCCGGCATGGCGAACACCTACATCCTGCCGCGCCTAATGGGTGTGCCGAACGCAGTGGAGCTGCTGCTCACGGGCCGGCTCGTCGACGGCGCAGAAGCCGCGCGGCGCGGCCTCGCGAACTACGCCGTCGCCCCGGAGCAAGTGCTCCCGAAGGCGCGCGAGCTCGCGCGCGAGATCGCCAGCGCCGCGCCGCTCGCGGTGCGCTGGACCAAGCGCTCGATCTATCAGGGCCTCGCCTGGGATCCGAAGACCGCGGCGCGCTACGAGGGCATGGTGCAGTCGCGCACGATGGAGACGGAGGATTTTCGCGAGGGGACGAGAGCGTTGCTGGAGAAGCGGGAGCCGAAGTTTCGGGGCCGGTGATGCGTGAGCTGCGCGCGGCGCTGGTACTTGTCGCCTTCCTCACGACATCGGCTCCGGCCGTCGCGCTCAGCTGCATGAGCGCCGCGTCGTGGGAGACGAGAAGCGCGAACGGCGCCTTCGTGCTCACGCACACCCTCGATGAACGCAGGGGCACGACTCTGCGGCTCGCTCGGGCGAGCGAGCGTCACGCCCCGCTCTGGACTCTCGAACGCGCGAGCCGCCACGCCTGGGAAGGGGCCGTGTCCAACGACGGGAAGCACGTCGTGACGCGCGAAGGCTGCGGCTGGATCGAGCTCGTCGTGCGCAACGAGAAGGGCGAAATCGCGCGAGAAGTTCCGGCGCGCGAGGTGATCTCGATCTGGGAGCTCATGCACGGCCTTGACCTGCTCTTGGGGCAAGTCGATCCCGATTCCACACGGATTGTCGTGCGCATCGCGGACGAAGACGGAGACGCCTCTCTCGATCCGACGACTCGCCACATCGATCTCGCAACCGGGGCAGTGTCTCCGTCTCCTCAGGAGCCTCGTGGCTTTCTCCCGAAGCTGAAGTGCGCGCGGCCTCGAAAGCTCCGTTGGGAGGCTACGCCTGTCGGTGTCATCGGTACCTGCGCGGAGAAGCTCGAATACGACGAGCACGACAGCGTCACGATGTGGATCTTCGATTCGGAAGGCGAGACGCTGCGCCTGGTCGAGTTCGGTGAGATGCGAGACGGTCACGAAGTCGGCCGTTCTTGGTCGGCGGACGGCACCGCGGACCGAGCGGGGCCGTGCGAAACCGTCTACGACGACGCGGGCAAGAAGCTCTCCGAGCGCTGTGGCCCTGGCGTCACAACTCCTCCGTAACACCTCACCCCTGCACAGCGGCTAGAACCCCGGCGGCGGCGTGAAGCCTCCGAGCACGTCGGCGAGCTGTGCGGCCACCGCGATCGGCGTTCGATCTTCGAGGTAGGGCCCGATGATCTGAATGCCCACCGGGAGCCCGCTGCGCGCACGGCCCGC
>JANNRF010000339.1:0-11692 GCA_031401135.1 Deltaproteobacteria bacterium
GACCTTACGCGGACCCCGCGCCGGCCTTCTTCGAGTTCTCGTAGAACGGCCGTAACAAGTCGATCGGCAGCGGGAAGATGATCGAGGTCGCGTTCTGCGACGCCGCCATCTCGCCGAGCGATTGCAGGTATCGCAGCTGCAGCGCCGCGGGCTCGCCCGCGAGGATGTGCGACGCGTCGACGAGTTTCTGGGCCGCCAGCGCTTCGCCCTCGGCGCGAATGATCTTCGAGCGCTTCTCGCGTTCGGCCTCGGCCTGCTTCGCCATCGCGCGCTGCATGTCCGGCGGTAGATCGATCTGCTTGACCTCGACGTTGCGCACCTTCACGCCCCACGGCTCGGTCTGCTGGTCGATGATTTCCTGCAGCCGGTGATTGATCGAATCGCGCTTCGCCAGCAGGTCGTCGAGATCGGACTGCCCGAGCACGCTGCGCAGCGTGGTCTGGGACAGCTGCGAGGTGCCGTACAGGTAGTTCTCGACTTGCAGCAGCGCCTTCTCGGGCTGGAGCACGCGGAAGTACAGCACCGCGTTCACCTTCAGCGAGACGTTGTCCTTCGTAATGATGTCCTGCGGCGGCACGTCCATGACGACTTCGCGCAGGCTGACGCGCGTCAGCGAATCGACGAACGGGATGATCCAGACGAAGCCGGGGCCTTTCACGCCGGAGAGCCGGCCGAGCCGCAGCACGACGCCGCGCTCGTACTCGGGCAGCACCTTGGCGCCCATGATCAAGAGCGCGACTGCCACGACCAGCACGATCAGAACCGGTGAAAAGAGATCCATCTAGTCCTCCGCGCGGAAGCTCAGCTCCGCCTGATTGCCCGCCGCACGCGCAAGCGCATCCCGTCGATCGAGATGACTTCCACGGCCTCGCCCTCGGCGATGCGGTCGTCCGCATCCGCACTCCAGAGTTCGCCGCGCAACGAGACGGTGCCGCTGGGCGTGAGCGCGCTCGACGCGACGCCGCGCATCCCCAACAACTCACCCTCGCCGAGCTTGCTCGGCTTGCGCAGCACGCGGCCGACGGCGATCGCCACCGCGCCGCCAAAGGCCGCAAAGCTGCCAACGACCGGCACCACGATCGTCCAGAACGGAACGCTGAGGTCCGAGGCGTCGGGGCGGTCGAAGATCATCGATCCGCCGAGCAGCATGCAGACGAGCCCCGCCGCAAACAGCAGCCCGTGGGTCGTCACCAGCGCCTCGAGGCCGAGCAGCACGAGGCCACCCACGAACAGCAACAGCCCGAGCCACGAGAACGGCAACACTTGCAGCGACACCGCCGCGACCACGATGCACGCGACGCCGAGCACGCCGGGCACCGTCACACCGGGTGAGCTGAACTCGATCCAAAGCAGGACGCCGCCGGCCGAGAGCAGCATCAGCGCGATCGCCGGGTTCCAGATCGTGTGCAGGAAGCGCGCGAGCAGCCCCATCGGAAGCTCGCGCGGCGCCGCCCGAGCGATCGAGAGCCGCACCGGGCCGCTTTCGATCTCGACCGTCCTGCCGTCGATCGCCGCGAACAAGGCCTCGCGGTTCTTCGCTACGAGATCGACGACGTTCAGCTCGACGGCCTCCTCGGCGGGAACGGCAAGCGACTCGCGCACGGCCTTTTGCGCCCACTCGACATTGCGCCCGCGCTCTTTGGCGATCGACTCGATGAACGAGACAGTGAAGTTCTCGGCCTTCTCGAGGTCGATGTCGATGGAAGGAGCAGGGGTCTCGTCCTCGCTGGCGGCGGGTGCGCGCTCGTTCTCGCCAAAGGAACTCACGGGGTGCGCGGCGCCGATGCTCGCGCCCGGCGCCATCGCCGCGATGTGCGCGGCCATCGTGATGAACGTCCCCGCGCTCGCAGCCCACGCGCCCTTGGGCGAGACGTAGACCGCGATCGGCACGTCGGCGTCGAGCATCGCGCGCACGATCGCCTGCGTGGAGGTCAGCAGCCCGCCCGGCGTATCGAGTTCGATCAGGAGCAGCGCAGCGCCCTCGCGCTCCGCTTGATCGATCGCATTCACGAGATAGTCCGCGGACGCGGGATTGATCGTGCCCTCGACGCGCGCCACGAGCAGCGGGCCCTCGCGCAGGACCGGCGGCGCTGCGACCTCCGCAGCGGTGGAGATTTCCGCGCTCGCCGGAGGCGCGTCTTCTGCGCGCGCGGAGGCCGCGAGGCAGGCGTACAGCGCGAGCGCGATTACTCGCCTCACGCGCGCCGGCCTTCGCGCAGCTTCTCGATGCGATCGAAGATGCGCGCCGCTACTTCGCTCTTGGGCAGCAGCGGCAGTTCCTCGACCTGCCCGTCCGGCGTGACCAGCGTGACGGCGTTCGCGTCGGTCTCGAAGCCCGAGTCTTTGCGCGAGATGTCGTTCGCAACCAGCAGATCGCAGCCTTTGCGCGCGAGTTTGCGGCGCGCGGCAGCGAGCAGGTCGTGGCTCTCCGCCGCGAAGCCAACCACGATGCGCGCGCCGCGTTCGCGGCTGATCTCGGCCAGGATGTCTGGGTTCGCGACCAATTCGAGCGTCAGCCCCGCGCCCTCGGCGAACTCTTCCTTCTTGATCTTGCGCTCGCTCGCGCGCGCCGGGCGAAAATCTCCGACCGCCGCCGCCATCACCACGATCGCCGCGCTCGCCTGCTCGCGCAGCACGGCCTCGCGCATCTCGAGTGCCGTCTCGACGTCGATGCGCGTCACGCCCGCGGGAGTCGCCAGCGAACTCGGGCCCGCGATCAGCACCGACTCGGCCCCGCGCAGTGCGGCCTCGGCCGCGAGCGCGAAGCCCATCTTCCCGGACGAGCGATTCGTCAGCGCGCGCACCGGATCGAGCGGTTCGCGCGTGCCCCCGGCCGTCACCACGACACGCACACCCGCAAGGCTCTTCGGCGCGAGCAGCAGCTCTGCCTGCGCGGCGATCGCGGCAGGCTCGCTCATGCGCCCGACGCCCTCCCAGCCACAAGCGAGTTCGCCGGCCTCGGGCCCGACGAAGTGCACGCCACGCGCGCGCAGCGTCGCGAGATTCGACTGCGTCGCGGCGTGGCTCCACATGTTCACGTTCATCGCGGGCGCCGCGAGCACGGGCGCGCGCGTCGCGAGCAGCACCGTCGAGGGCAAGTCGTCCGCGAGCCCGTGCGCCATCTTCGCCAGCAGGTCGGCGGTGGCGGGCGCGACGATCACGAGCTCCGCCCAATCCGCGAGCTCGATGTGCCCGATCTGGCCCTCTTCGCTCATATCGAAGAGCGCCGTCCGCACAGGCTCGCCAGAAACCGCTTGCAGCGCGAGCTTTGCCACGAAATGCGTCGCTGCTTGACTGAGCACACAGCGCACGCTGTGGCCGGCTTTCGTGAGCGCGCGCACCAGCTCGGGCGTCTTGTAGGCCGCGATGCCGCCGCTGATCACGAGGAGGGTGCGCCGTCTCGCCATCGCTGCTTCGCCTCGCAAAAAACCCTGAGAAGTCGAGCGCCTAGGAGCGGCCAAGGTAGCGGCTCGCGTTGCTGAAGCTACCGGAGGCACGCAGCGCCTCAGCAAAGCCCGCGTCGCGCGCTGGCGCGAAGGGTGATCCCATCCTTAAGAGCCTCGCTTAGAAGACCCGCCGGAGTGTTCGCTGAGCGAGTTCATTTCGGCGCCTGCGCTCCGAACTTTTTGCGCAGGTAGCTCTCGACGATCGGCGGCACCCACTCGCTCACGTCGGTCCCGAAACTCACGAGTTCTTTGAGCCGCGACGAACTCACGTAGAAATACTGCTGGCTCGTCATCAGGAACAACGTTTCGATCTTGGGGCGCATGTGGCGGTTCATCAGCGCCATCTCGAACTCGTACTCGAAATCGGCGTTCGCGCGCAGGCCGCGCACGATCGTGCGCGCGCCGATCCTCTCGGCGTAATCGACGACCAGGCCTTGGAACTCCGTAACGCTCACGCCCGGCATTCCGGCCACCACGGTGTTCAGCATGTCGAGGCGCTCCTCGACCGTGAATGCGCCCTGTTTGTTCACGTTGTGCGCGATCGCCACGATCAGGCGCGGGAACACGCGGCTCGCGCGCTCGACCAGATCGAGATGACCGTTCGTCAGCGGGTCGAAGCTCGCGGGAAAAAGCGCCAGGCCGGGCTCGAAGCTCATGCGCGGGTCTCTCCGTCTGGGTGTGTGGTGTCACTGGGGACGCGATAGCAACAGATCAGGGTGTCACCGAAAGCTCGCTCGAACGCGAACTCGAGGCCCGCGATCGGGCCGGGAGCATGCCGGCGATCCGATTCCGCCACCAGCAGTGCGCGCGAAGAAAGCACGCCGCTTGCCGCGAGCGTCGCCAACGCCGGCGCCGCCAGCGCCGAGGCGTAGGGTGGATCGATGAAGCAGAGGTCGAAGCGCTCGGCGCCGCGCGCGAGTTCGCGCAGCGCCACTGCGGCATCGCCGTGCATGACGCGCGCGCGCGCGAGCAGATCGAGCGATGCAAGATTCTCGCCGAGAGTTTTTGCAACGCTGCGCGATTTCTCGACGAACAGCACGCGGAGTGCGCCGCGCGAGAGCGCCTCGATTCCGAGCGCGCCGCTGCCCGCAAACAAATCGAGCACGCGCGCGGCTTCGAGTGCGCCGCGATGCGCGAGCATCGAGAACAGCGCTTCGCGTACTCGATCCGCGGTCGGACGCACTTCACCGCGCGGCACGCGGAGCCTTCGCCCCGCCAATTCTCCGCCGGTGATTCTCATCTCGTTCCGCCGGGGACTTCGCTCGCGAAGAAAAAGAAGTTTCTGCGTCGCACGCGTGGACTTTTACATTGCCCGGCCCAGAGCGCTCGCGTAGACTGGCATCTCGTCGGCAACTTATTATGCCGACGCAGAGCACCAGCGAAAGTTTTTTTCGGCCCGGCGAGATCCGCCTCTCCCCGCCCCTCCGCGATCCTGTGATCGCTCGGCGTTGATGGGCCTCGATTGGTGGGCACTTCGACGGCGCAAGTCGAAGCACGGCAGCGCGATCACGACGAGATCACAGGAGGTGAGATGTCCGCGGCGGGGATGGAACGTTACAAGCGGCGCTTGTCGGAGCGCCTTGTCCAGATTCGAGGCCCGCGTTCGCAGCGGCAGTTCGCGCGCGAGCTCGGAGTGTTTCAGCAAAACGTGAACCGCTACGAAAGCGGAACCACGCCCCACGCGGACTTCTTGATCCAGCTCGCGGTGAAGGAAGAAGTCTCGATCGACTGGCTGCTGCTCGGCCGCGGCCGCATGCGACGCGATCGCTAGCAAGCGGCGCATCGCCGCGCGCTGCGAGGCGTAGCCGAGCGAAGTCAAAGAGTGGCCTCCGCGCCGGCTGCGCCTCATCGCGCGCGTTCCCGCGACGCCAGTCACCCAGCAAGCGGCGCATCGGCGCGCGCTGCGAGGCGTAGCCGAGCGAAGTCAAAGAGTGGGAACTCGGCTACCCCGAGTTGCCGGTCGCGGCGGGCTCCCGCGCGCGCAAGCGCGGCGATAACTTCGCGCCAGCGCTGCGATCGCACCCTCAACGCCCTCGAGCGGCACGGGCCTTGCTCGATACCCGTCGCATGGTGCACCTGCTCGCCTCACTCGCCCTGTTGTTTTCCCTCGCGGATCACTGGACGACGTACCTGTGCCTGCGCGGCGCCGTTGCTGGCTGGGAAGTGACCGAGGCCAATCCGCTCGCGGCGTGGCTGTTCGCGCGCTTCGGTCTCGCCGAGGGCCTGCTGATCGACACGCTCGTGACCGCGCTCGTGCTGACCTTCCTGGTGCGTACCTCGCGCGTGGGGCGCGCAGCGAAGATGGCTGCGCTTGGCGTGCTGATCGGAACCACGGGCTGGGCGGTGGCAAACAACCTCGAGGCGGTGGAGCGCCTCGGCCTCTCGATCATGGGCGCGGCGTAGCCGTTCCGTCCCGCACCAGCGCGGCAGCAAAGTCGTCCGCGGCCGCCATCGCCTCGACATCGCCGCGGCGATGCCCGTTCGAGATCAGCGCGAACGCGAGCTCGCGTCCACTCTCGGTGCGTGCATAGCCGGCGAGCGCGGTCACACCATCCAGCGTGCCGGTCTTCGCGCGCACCATCCCGCGCGCCCCTTCGGCGCGCTTTCGCAGCGTGCCGTCCTCGGCGGCGATCGGCAGGCCGGCGAGCAGATCTGGCCCGATCGCGAAGGACTCGTCCGCGCGCCGCAGCGCCGCGACAAGCAGCCGCGCACTCACGCGGTTGTCGCGCGAGAGGCCCGAGCCATCGACGAGCACGCTGCCCTCGAGCGGCAGCCCGAGCGCCGCGAGCCGCGCGCGCATCGCCGCGGCGCCATTCTGCCAGCTACCCGGCGTGCCCGTATCGAGCTGGCCGAGCTGCTTCAGCAACGCCTCGGCGATGAAGTTATTACTGTACTTGAGCAGCAGATCCGCCACCGTGCGCAGCGGTAAGCCTTCGAACGTGTAGAGCACGACGCTCTCGGCGGGCGCGCTGCCGGCTGCGACGTTGCCGCGCACGCGTATGCCGACGGCTTCGAGCTGAGAGCGAAACACCGCCGCCGCATACCCGACGGGCTCGATCACCGAGCGCCAGATCTCCACGCGATCGGCGCCGAGGGCCACTGACCCGCGCACGCTGACGCGCTCGCCGCCGCCCGCTGTGAGCGCGCGGTCCACTTCGAGCGACGCGCCCGCGCCGGGTTTCGCAGTGAGCGCCGCATTCGCGAGCGAGAAGTAGGCGAGCGGCGGATCTATCTGCACGCGCGCAGCCGCGCCAACGCTGGCGCCGGGGCTCACGATCACGCGGAACGCGCCGTAGTTCGCGGCGAGCGCTCCGATCGGCGCGTGGTAAGCGCGCGCCGAAACCGGCTGCCAGCTGGGGTGCCAGCGCTCCGCGTCGAAGAGCGAGTCGTCGAGCGCGACATCGCCAGCGATTTCAGTGACACCGAGCGCGCGCAGATCCGCCGCGAGTCGCCACCACTGTTCGCCCGTCAGCGCGGGATCGCCGCCGCGCACCGCGAGCGATGCGACCACGCCGTCCGCGCCCGGCAGCGCGGGCGCGAACACCTGCGTCTCGAACTGATGGCCCGCGCCGAACGCGTCGAGCGCGGCCAACGCTGTCAGCAACTTTTGCGTCGAGGCCGGCGCAAGCGCGCGCGCTGGAGTTTTCGCGAACAGCTCCTCGCCGCTCGCGCGGTCGATCACGAGGATCGAAACCACGCCGCCTTGGAAGCCGCGCGCGTTCGCGGCCGCGCGAATGCGCGCACGCCACGCGACGTCGCGCTCGGCCCCGCCCTCGGCCTCCGCGAACGCGGCCGTGCTGCGCAACACAGCGAGCGCGAAACAAACTGCGAGCCCCGAGATTCGCCACACACGCGCCGGCTGCACGATGCCTCTCAATCGAACGATTTCGCGGCGGGGGGCGCCGGTTGACTCGATCCAGCTTATCCGTGAGGTTGCGGCCGCGCAGCGCTCACGCATTAGCGCACGCGCGCCGATGCAACGCGAGCCAGGGGGTCGTCGCGTGCGGGTTGAGTTCTCAGGTCGGTTCATCGCATGTTGAATTGGATCTGGGCCGCCTTGATTCTCGGCGCCGTCTCGGTCGCTGCGGTGAACGATGCGCGCGGCGGTTTTCCGTGCGAGACGCTCTCTGCGGAGCAGCTCGCCGAGCAAGGCATCTCCGCATCGCGCACCTGCATGAACCTCGTCTCGGCCGGCGCGCTCGACGGGGCGAAGTCCGCCGTCGAACTGCTGATCGGCCTGCTCGGCGCGATGATTTTGTTTCTCGGCTTGGTGCGCATCGCCGCTGACGCTGGCCTGCTGCGCGTGATCGTGCGCTTGCTGCATCCGATTCTGCGGCGCTTCTTCCCGGACGTTCCGCCCGACCACCCGGCGATGGGCGCGATGGTGATGAACCTCTCGTCCAACATGCTCGGGCTCGGCAATGCCGCGACACCGTTCGGCATCAAGGCCATGGTCGAGCTCGACCGCCTGAACCCCCACCCCGGCGTCGCAACCAACGCGATGGCGCTGTTCCTCGCGATCAACTCCGCGTCGATCGTGCTGATGCCGCCCACCGGCACGGCGGCGATTCGTTACGCAGCGGGGTCGCAGATGCCGCTCGCGATCTGGATCCCCACGCTGGTCGCGACCTCGATCTCGTTGGTGGTGGCAGTAACGGCAGTGCTGTTCCTGCAGCGCCTGCCCTATTTCGCGTTTCGCCCGCTCGAGGGCGGCCCCGCCGAGCGCCCTGCGCCGCCTGCCGATCTCCCCGACACGACGCTGCCCGAGGCCTCGCCCGCAGCAAACGCCGCGAATCCGTGGGCGCGCGCCTTCGTGTTCGCGATGGTCGCCGCGATCGGCGCAGCCCTCGTTTGGCGTGTGTTCACCGCCTTCGCGACTGGGAACGTCGACGCCGTCCTGAAAGACGTCACCAACTCCTGGGTGTTGCCGCTGCTGATGTTTGCGCTCGTGGCCTATGGCGTGTTCGCTGGCGTGCGGGTCTACGAGATCGCGATCGAGGGCAGCAAGGAAGCGCTGAGCGTCGCGACCCGCATCGCGCCCTACCTCGTGATGATCTTGTCGGCGATCGCAATGTTCCGCGCGTCCGGTGCGCTGACATTCGTGATCAACGCGCTGCGCCCGCTCACTTCGGCGCTCGGCGTCCCGCCCGAAGTGCTGCCGATGATGCTGCTGCGCCCGCTCTCAGGCTCGGGCGCCTTCGCCGTGATGGCGGAGACGGTGAACACGTACGGCCCGGATTCCTACGTGGGCCTGCTCGTGAGCACACTCCAAGGCTCCACCGAGACGACCTTCTACGTGCTCGCCGTCTACCTCGGCGCCGTCGGCGTGCGCAACGCGCGCCACATCTTGCCTGCGTGCCTGATTGGCGACCTCGCCGGCTATGTCGGCGCCGTTGTCGCGTGCCGCATCTTCTTCGGCGGATGACGGACGCGCCCGGCACGCACGGGGATGCGGCCCGCATCGCCGAGCTAGCGCAGAGTTCGCTGCGCGAAGCGATCGCAGAGGTCGCGCCGCTCGCAGCCGCGCTCGGACTGCGCCGCTTCTACCGCGTGCGCACAGCCAGCGGGCGCACTCTGATCGCGCGCGTCGAGGCAGAGGAGGATCCTGCGGGCCGCCCGGCTGGGATTCCAGCCGAGCCGCCACTTGAGCCGATTCGCGCGCGGCTCGAGCGCGCCGGGCTGCCCGTTCCGAAGTGTTATGGGAGCGCGCCGGGCATCGCGCTGCTCGAGGATTTCGGCGACGAATCTCTGTACGCGCGCTCACTGCACGCGGACGCCGGTGCGCTGCAGGCGCTCGTCTCGCGCGCGCTCGATCTCGTGCCGCGCGTTCAGCGCGTGACGGACGACGGCAGCTTTGTAGCGGCCTTCGCGCGCCAGCTCGATGCGCCCTACTTCGCGTACAAGGCCGACCTGTTCGCGCGCTACAGCCTCGTCGACGCGCTCGGCCGTCCGCCGCGCGCGAGCGAAGACGCTGCGCTGCGCGATGCCTTCACGTGGATCGGGCGCGAGTGCGCACGCGCGCCCCAGCGCCTCGCGCACCGCGACTTCCAGAGTCAGAACGTCTTCCTGCGCGCGAACGACGCGCTCGGCCTGATCGACCTGCAAGGCGCCTTCCTCGCGCCGCCCGAGTACGACCTCGTGTGCTTGTTACGAGATTCGTACCTCGAGTTGCCCGAAACGTTCGTGGACACCGAGCTCGCGCGCGTGCGCCCCGCACTCCCCGATGCGCCCGACGCCGCGAGCTTTCGCGCGCGCTTCGAGCTGCTCACCCTCACGCGCAAAGGCAAAGACCACGCGCGCTTCCTGTACGCGGCGCAGGAGCGCGGCGACACGCGCTTCCGCGCGTTCGCGCCGCGCACAGCGCGCATGCTCGCGCGTGCGGCCTTGCGCGCTGCGGCGCAAGACCCGCGCATCGCCCGCGTCGCGGAGATGCTCGCGCGCTGGCGAGAGGCCCCATGCGCGGAATGATCGTCGCGGCGGGCCTCGGCACGCGGCTGCGGCCACTCACCGAGTGGCTGCCCAAGCCCGCGGTGCCGGTGCGCGGCGTGCCGATGATCGCCTACGGCCTCGAGCTGCTCGCGGCGGCTGGCGTAACCGAGGTCGTGATCAACGTGCACCACCACCCGGAGCTGCTGATCGAAGCTGCCGAAAGTTGGAAACCACCCAAACTGGGGATTCGCTTTTCGCTAGAGCGTGACTTGCTTCACACCGGCGGCGCGATCCGCCGCGTAGCTTCCTTCCTTCGCGAGAGTGAGACCTGCGTGGTGATCGGCGGCGACATGCTCGTGGACCTCGATCTGCCCGCGCTGGTGCAGCGGCACGCAGCCTCGGGCCGCGCGATCACGGCCGTGCTCGCCGACGACCCGCGCAGCGCGAGCTTCGGCACGATCGGCCTCGATGCGGGCGGGCGCATGCGGCGCATCGGCCGCCGCCTCGACCTCGGCGGCGAGACGCAGCGCGGCGTCTACACCTGGGTGAATGTGCTGTCGGCGCGCGCCTTCGAGTCGATGCCCGAACGCGAAGTCTTCAACCACCTCGTGGACTGGTGGGGGCCGCAGGCAGCAGTGGAGCCCGAGGCGGTGGGCGGCGTGGTGCTAGGCCCGAGCGAATGCGCGTGGGCGCCGGTCGGCACGCCTGCGGAGTATCTGGCCACGAACTTCTCCCCGCCGCCGGTCCGCTACTTCGCGGCCGATGCGGCGGCACGGGCGCGCGGCGCGCGCATCGAGGCGGATCTAGTCGCGAGCCCCGGGGCCGAGATCGGCGCCGGCTGCGAGTTCGAGCGCGTCGTGGTGTGGGCGGGCGAGCGCGTGGCGCCCGGCACGCGCGCGGCTCACGGTGTCTTTGCGGGCGGCCGATTCGTTTCGTGTGCGGAGGGTGCAACGCCGCCATGAGCGAACTGCTGCTGATCGGAACGAGCGACGCGTTCGGCGCGGGCGGGCGCCGGCAATCCGCGTACCTAATACGCGGCGCATCGGGCTCGCTGCTGATGGACTGCGGGCAGACGACGCTGTCGGGGCTCTCGGCGCTCGGTGTTGCGCGCGACGAGGTCGATGCGATCGCGGTCTCGCACTTCCATGCGGACCACTTCGGCGGCATTCCGCTGTTCTTACTGGCGACGCTGTATCAGGATCGCCGCCGCCGACCGCTCGTGGTCGCCGGCCCGCGCGGTATCGAAGCGCGCGTGCGTCACGCGGCGCAAGCGCTCGGGCATCCGCTCGAGCCGCACCACTTCCCGTACGCGCTGCGCTTCATCGAGCTTGCTGCCGGTGCGACCCAAGATCTCGGAGTCGCGCGCGTGCGCACGTTCGAGACGCATCACTCGCCGGACGCGTGCCCGCACGGCATGGTCGTCGAGACAGGCGCAGAACGCATCGCGTATTCGGGCGA
Organism: Deltaproteobacteria bacterium; assembly: GCA_031401135.1. Classification (GTDB taxonomy): domain Bacteria; phylum Myxococcota_A; class UBA9160; order UBA9160; family UBA6930; genus VGRF01. The sequence continues at coordinate 11,334 of JANNRF010000339.1, forward strand.
CACCGGCTGGTTCGACGCGCTGCCGAAGCTCGTCGCCGGCGCCGAGCTGTTCCTGTGCGAGTGCACGCAGGTCGAGCGCGATTACGCGTACCACCTGAGCCTCGAAGAACTCAGCGAGAAGCGCGCACAGTTCGACTGCGGTCAGTTCGTGCTGACGCACCTCGGCAGCGAGATGCGCGAGCGCGGCGGCGCCGAAGGCTTCGCGATCGCCGACGACGGGCTCGCGTTCAAGCTCTGAGCGCGCGCGGCAACGTGTGCGCGTTGCCCAGCGCGATCTCGCCCAGCACGCGCGCGGCCGCGGAACCCGTGCACTGCGGCAAGTGATTAGGCAGCCCGAGCAGGGCGTCGCGCGCGAGCAG
>JANNRF010000340.1:0-5884 GCA_031401135.1 Deltaproteobacteria bacterium
GACCTCGAGTTGTTGCGGGCGCTCGCGCCGGGCGGCGCGCCGGCTGCGAAGGCAGCGCGCACGCCGAACGTGAAGAGCGCGGGGAAGAAGAAGCCGCGTCCTGCGAAGAAGAAGACCGCTGCGAAGAAGGCGGCGCCGAAGAAGAAGCCGGCTGCGAAGAAGAAGCCCGCGGGCAAGAAGGCGGCGAAGAAGAAGTAGGAGCGCACCATGCCGCGCAGCTTCTGGGGTTGGGGCGTCGACGAGGGGCGGCCTTCGCCCGAGCAAGCCGCGCTGATGGCGAAGACGCTCGAGGCGCGCTTCGGGCGCTCGCTCGGCGCGCCGCGGCCTGGGCCACGTCTCGAGGATTTGCGGTTGCGCGCGCCGCGCGTGACCGCGCCGGCTTCGCTGCGCGCACTGCTCTCCGACACACCCGCGGATCGCGCCGGCCACCACTACGGCAAATCGTTCCGCGACATCGTGCGCGGCTTCAACGGCGAGTTCCCCGCGCCGCCGGATTTCGTGGCATTCCCTAACAGCGAGGCCGATGTGGTCGCGCTGCTCGATTGGTGCGGCAGCTCGGGCATCGCGGCGATTCCGTACGGCGGCGGCTCCTCCGTCGTGGGCGGCGTCGAGACGAACCTGCCGGGCTACAAGGGGGTCGTCTCGCTCGATCTCGGCAAGCTCGGCCGCGTGCTCGAAGTGGATCGCGCCTCGCGCGCGGCGCGCATCCAAGCCGGCGCGTACGGCCCCGCGCTCGAAGACCAGCTGCGCCCGCACAAGCTCACGCTGCGCCACTTCCCGCAATCCTTCGAGTTCTCGACGCTCGGCGGCTGGATCGCCACGAGGTCCGGCGGTCATTACGCCACGCTCTACACGCACATCGACGATTTCGTGGAATCGCTGCGCGTGGTGACACCGAGCGGTGTGCTCGAATCGCGCCGCCTGCCCGGCTCCGGCGCAGGCCCGAGCCCCGATCGCATGTTCATCGGCAGCGAAGGCACGCTCGGAGTGATTACGGAAGCGTGGGTGCGCCTGCAGGACCGCCCGACGTTTCGCGCGGGCGCCTCCGTGCTCTTCCGCGGCGCGGACGCATTCCTGCGCGGCGCCGAAGCCGTGCGCGCGATCTCTCAGGCCGGGCTCTATCCCGCGAACTGCCGCCTGCTCGACGCCGCCGAAGCACAGGGAACGGGCGCGGGCGATGGCACGCACGCCGTGCTCGTGCTCGGCTTCGAATCCGCAGACCACGCGCTCGAACCGTGGGTGAAGCGCGCGCTCGAACTATGCCGCGCCGCGGGCGGCGAGTTCGCCGAGAGCGCGGGCGCAACGCGCGCCACCAGCGGCGAGAGCGGCGGCGGAGATCGCGAAGGCGCCGCCGGCGCGTGGCGCAACGCATTCCTGCGCGCGCCCTACGTGCGGGACGCGCTCGCGCCGTACGCCGTGCTGTCGGAGACCTTCGAGACGGCGATCACCTGGGATCGCTTCGCGAATTTCCACGAGCGCGTGATGACTGCAGCGCGCGATGCGGTGAAGCGCGTGTGTGGGACGGGCAGCGTCTCGTGCCGCTTCACGCACGCGTACCCCGATGGGCCGGCGCCTTATTATTCGATCAGCGCGCCTTCATCGCACGGGAGCGAACTCGCGCAGTGGGCCGAGATCAAGGCCGCTGCGAGCGAGGCGCTAGTCGCCGGGGGCGGCACCATCACGCATCACCACGCGGTCGGGCGCGATCATCGCCCGTGGTACGACCAGCAACGGCCGGATTTGTTTGCAGCAGCACTGCGCGCTGCGAAGAAAGCGCTCGATCCGCACGGCGTGATGAACCCCGGTGTGCTGATCGATCCCTGAGGCGCCCCCAAAAAACAGACGCCGGCCAGGTTGCCCTGACCGGCGTGACGCGTCGGCGTAGGGTGCCTCTCCGCCGCCGCGACCGTCTCCGTGAGGAGACGCGGGCGAAGTTAAGCCTGAGGCGAAGATGCCCGCGTCCCCCAAATTGGGGAGATCGTTGCGAGCCGTGCGCCGATCTCGGCGCGCTGCGCACGCGAACCAGCCCACGTATGTTCCGCCGCCATGGCGCAGATCAACGAGAACTACCGGAAGTTGCAGGCGGGTTACCTCTTTCCTGAAATCGGGCGACGCGTCCGGGCGTTCCAGGCCGCGAACCCCGACGCGAAGATCATTAGGCTCGGCATCGGCGACGTGACCGAGCCGCTGGTTCCCGCAGTGACCGAGGCGATGCACAGAGCCGTCACTGAGATGGGCACGCGCGCGGGCTTCCGCGGTTACGGCCCCGAGAACGGCTACGACTTCCTGCTCGAAGCGATCCGGCTGCACGATTACGGCGCGCGTGGGCTCGAAATCGCACCCGAAGAGATCTTCGTTTCCGACGGCAGCAAGCAAGACAGCGGGAACATTCAGGAAATCTTCGGCAGCGATGCGCGGCTCGCCGTCACCGACCCGGTCTATCCCGTTTATGTCGACAGCAACGTGATGGCCGGCCGCACCGGCGCCGCCGACGCGAGCGGCCGTTTCGCGGGCATCACCTACTTGCCCTGCACCGAAGCGAACGGCTTCGCGCCCGCCCCGCCGAGCGAGCGCGTCGATGTCGTCTACCTGTGTTCCCCCAACAACCCGACCGGCGCCGTAATGAGTCGCGCGCTGCTGGAGAGCTGGGTGCGCTGGGCGCAGGCCAACGACGCGGTCCTGATCTTCGACGCCGCCTACGACGCGTATCTCCAGGATGCAGCGCTGCCGCGCTCGATCTACGAGATCCCGGGCGCGCGCAGCGTCGCGATCGAAATGCGCAGCTTCAGCAAACGCGCGGGCTTCACCGGCGTGCGCTGCGCCTACACCGTGATCCCGAAGGAGCTGACGGGCACGACCGCGAGCGGTGAGCGCGTCTCGTTCCACGCGCTCTGGGCGCGGCGGCACGCGACGAAGTTCAACAGCGTGCCGTACGTGATTCAGCGCGCGGCCGAGGCGGTGTACACGCCCGACGGCAAGAAGCAGACCGGCGAGCAGGTCGCGTTCTATCTCGAGAACGCGCGCTGCCTGCGCGAGGGATTGGGCGCAGCGGGTTTCACGGTGTTCGGCGGCGTGCACGCGCCGTACTTGTGGATGCGCACGCCAGAGAAGCTCAGCTCGTGGGAGTTTTTCGATCGCCTGCTCACGCAATCGCACATCGTCGGCACGCCGGGCTCGGGCTTCGGCCCGAACGGTGAAGGCTACTTCCGGCTCTCGGCCTTCAACTCGCGCGACAACGTGAACGAAGCGATCTCGCGCATCCGCAAAGCCTTCGGCCGCTGAGTGAGGTGTTCCCGGTGATCGAGCTTTCGCGCGAAGACGCGGTGTTCGTGCTGCGCATGAACGACAACGAGAACCGTTTTCGCGACGACAGCGTGGCGTCTTGGAACGAGGCGCTCGACGAAGTGGAGCGCGCCGAAGGACCGAAGGCGCTTGTTACGACGGGAACGGGCAAGTTCTACTCGAACGGGCTCGACCTCGATTGGGCGTTTCGCGAGCGCAAGGATTCATTCCCTGATTACATCGTGGCCGTACTCGCCGTGCTCGGGCGCGTGCTGACGATGCCGTGCGTGACGGTCTGCGCGTGCAACGGCCACGCCTTCGGCGCCGGCGCGCAGCTGCTCGCCGCGCACGACTACCGCCTGATGCGCGCGGATCGCGGCTACTTCTGCATGCCCGAGATCGACATGCGCGCGCACTTGCATCCGGGCATGACGGCGCTGCTCGCCGCGCGCTTGCCCGGCCAGACCGTGCACGAAGTGCTCGCCACAGGCAGGCGTTATGGCGGCGCGGATGCCAGAGCCGCGGGCATTGTCGAGGAGGCGCTGCCCGAGGCGGAGCTGCTGCCCCGCGCGCTCGCGCTTGCGGCCCCGCTCGCAGCGAAGGCGCATCCGGTGATGAAACGGATCAAGGCGGACCTCTACCCGCACGTGCTCGCCGCGCTCGCGCAGCGCAATGGGCTCGCGTGACCGCGAGCAGCGGCGGCGAACTCACGGGCCGCGTCGCACTGATTACGGGCGGCGCGAGTGGCATCGGCGCGGCGGCGGCGCGCGTGATGGCGCGCGAAGGCGCGCTGATCGCGGTGGCGGACTTCGACGCGAAGCGCGCGGAGGATGTCGCGACGCGGCTGCGCGAGAGCGGCGCGCGCGCGATCTCGATCGCCGTCGATGTCGCGCAAGCCGCGCAGGTCGAAGAGATGGTGGAGCGCACCCTCGCCGAGTTCGGGCGCCTCGATGCGCTCGTGAACAGCGCGGGCGTCTCGCCGCCGATGATCGCGACCCACGAGTACCCGCTCGCGGAGTGGGACCGCTGCCTCGCGATCAACTTATCAGGCACCTTCTACGCGATCCGCTTCGCGGTGCCGGCGATGCTCGCGAGCGGCGCCGGCGGCGCGATCGTGAACCTGTCCTCGATGATGGGTCAGATCGCGCACGCCGGGATTCCCGCCTACACCGCGAGCAAGCACGGCGTGGTCGGCCTCACCAAGGTGGTCGCGCTCGACTATGCGAAGCGCGGCATCCGCTGCAACGCGGTGGGGCCCGGCAACACCGACACCGGGATGACGCGCGGCGCGATGCAACCGGCCGTGTTCGAGGCAGTCGGCAAGCTCGCGCCGATCGGGCGTTATGGAACGCCAGACGAGATCGCCGAGCTGATTTCGTTCCTGTGCTCGCCGCGCGCGAGCTTCATCACCGGCGCGTACATCGTGGCCGACGGAGGCTTCGTCATTCAATGAGCGAGATCCAGACGATCGGCGTAATCGGTGCGGGCGTGATGGGCGGCGGCATCGCCCAGAGCTTCGCGGTGGCGGGTTATCAGGTCGTGTGCAGCGACATCGCGCCCGATGCCCTCGAACGAGGCAAGCAAGACGCCGCGAGCGGGCGCTTCGGCATGGGCGGGGCCGTAGCGATCGGCAAGCTCGTTGCAGCGGACGCAGACGCAGCGCGCGCGCGCATCACCTGGACCTCGGAGTTCGCGGCCGCTGCCGCCTGCGATCTCGTGATCGAGTGCGTGCCCGAGCGCCTGGATCTGAAGCTGCGCGTATTTCGCGAACTCGACCGCGTGGCCAAGCCCCACGCGATCCTCGCCAGTAACACCTCGGGCTTCTCGCTCGCCGCGATCGCGGGCGCCACTGCGCGCCCCGAGCGCACGATCGTCTGGCACTGGGCGTCGCCGGCGTACGTGATGAAGTTCGCGGAGATCGTCACCAACGCGCAGACCGACGCGGCCGTCACCGAAGCCGTCGTCGCCGCCGCGCAGCGCTGCGGCAAGCACCCGATCGTGGTGAAGGACCAGCCGCTCGCCTGGGGCTTCGTCGCGAATCGTGTCTACGGCGCAATGCTGCGCGAGGCCGCGCGCGTCGTCGAAGAAGGCGTCGCCACCCACGAGCAAGTGAACCAGCTGATGGTCGATTGCTTCCGCTGGCCCGTGGGCCCGTTCGCCATGGTGAAAGGCGCCACCAGCGGCTGGAAGAAGTAACCGTGCCGAACAACGGCGCGCGTTTCGACTTCTCAGGTGCGCGCGTGCTGGTGACGGGCGGCTCGAACGGCATCGGCCTCGGCATCGCGCGCGCGTTCGCGAGCGCGGGCGCAACGGTCACGATCACAGGCACCAAGAGCGCGGCCAGCGATTACGGGCACGACCTCGCGGCGTTCGCCTACCAGCAGCTCGACGTACGCGACGCCGCCGCGATCGCGCGCGTCGCAGCCTCGCTCGGCGCGCTCGACGTACTCGTCAACAACGCCGGCGCGAACTTCCCGTTCCAGCCGAGCGAGTGGGACCCGGACGTGTTCGAGGATTCCGTGCGCGTGAACCTGTTCAGTGCATGGCGCATGGCGCTCGCGTGCAAGCCGCTGCTCGCCAAGAGCGAGCTCGCGGGCGGCGC
>JANNRF010000341.1:0-10754 GCA_031401135.1 Deltaproteobacteria bacterium
CGCGTGCGCGGCGGGCGCGTGGAGGTGAGTGCCACGCCGCACATTCGCCGGCACAAGACGGAACACGCGCCTCACCCGCTCGCGCGCGAACCGCGCAGGGAGGACGGCGCGATCCGCGTCGTCGGCATTTCGACGACCGCCATGAACACCGACTACCCGCGCTTCTCCACGAGCGACGAGCTGCTCGAGGCGGCGCTCGCACACGCCGCACGCCAAGGCTGCGAGACACGGCTGATTCGCCTCCGCGAACTCTCGTTTCGCCACTGCGAGGGTTACTACTCGAAGGCCGCGCGCGCCTGCACCTGGCCGTGCTCGATCACGCAAATGGATCCGAGCGATCAGCTCGACCGCGTCTACGAGGCGTTCGTGCACTGGGCCGACGTGTTCGTGATCGCGACGCCGATTCGCTGGGGCGGCCCGTCGAGCCTCTACTTCAAGATGATCGAGCGCATGAATTGCATCCAGAACCAGCTCACGATCGCGAACCGCTCGCTCCTCAATAACAAGGTGGTGACCGCGATCATCACCGGGGGGCAGGACAACGTGCAGGGCGTGGCAGGGCAAATTCTCGGCTTCTTCACCGAGCTCGGCTGTCACATCCCGCAGTACTCGTACATCGCTCACTCACGCGGCTGGAGCGCGGAGGACATGGAGCGGAACGTCGCTGTGGTGCAGCGCAGCGAGGAACTGCGTACGGCCGCCTACGGTTTGGTCGAGCGAGGCGTCGCGCTCGCGGAGCGGCTGATTGCGACGTCACCGCCACCCCTGATGCGCGGAGGCCGCAAGGGTCAGCTGTTGCGTAGTGCGGAGCCGCCGGCGCGACCCGGCAGCAGCGAGTAGGAGGCCTGCCTTCGCAGACACGATCGAGCCGGTCTTGACGTGCTCGCGAGCTCTGGGCTACCCGAAGATCCATGCAACAAAACGCGCAGCGCGGCCTGGCTCTCGGCCTAATCAGCCTGCTCCTACTCGGGGCGGGAGAGGGCTAGCGTCCGCAAGCGCACAACGAAGCCCCTTCCCGCCTCGCCGGCCGGAGGGGGTTTCGTGTTTCTGGGCATCGGCCACGAGATCTCTCCGGGGGGCGTCGCGGGCGGCGGCGAAACCACAGGAGACGAACGTGTCCGAAGAAATGCGAAGCCAGCAATCCATCAAGCCCACGACAGGCGTGCCAAGCCAACGCCGCATCACGGTGTTCGACACCACGCTGCGCGATGGCGAGCAGGCAGCGGGCGTCTGCTTCAGCGCGCACGACAAGACAGAGATCGCCGTGCGCCTGGAAGCGCTCGGTGTCGACGTCATCGAAGCGGGCTTCCCGGTGAACTCGCCGGAAGAGTGCGCGGCGGTCGCGGCCGTAGCGCTCGAAATTCGCGACGCGCGCGTGTGCGCACTCGCGCGCGCGGTGCCGCGCGACATCGCCGCCGCGGGCGAGGCATTACGGCACGCGCGCGCGCCGCGCATCCATGTGTTCGTGAACGCGAGCGACATGCAGCTCGCGCATCAGCTCGGCAAATCGCGCGAGCAGGTGGCGGCGATGGCCGCGGCGATGGTGCGCAGTGCGCGCGAGTTCACCGACGACGTCGAGTTCTCTCCGATGGACGCGACCCGCGCCGACGTCGGGTTTCTCGCGGAGCTGGCGCGCGCCGTAATCGCTGCGGGCGCGAGCACGCTCAATCTGCCCGATACGGTGGGCTGCGCGACGCCGGATCAGGTCGCTGCGCTGGTGCGCGAAATGCGCGCGCGGGTGCCGGAACTCGAAGCCGTGACGATCTCGTTCCACGGGCAAGACGATCTCGGGCTCGCTACCGCGAACGCACTGGCTGCGATCAACGCAGGCGCGGGGCAGGTGGAGCTCGCGGTCAACGGCATCGGCGAACGCGCGGGCAACACCTCACTCGAAGAAGTGGCCGCCGCGCTGCACGTGCACGGCGCGCGCATGGGCGTTACGACGGGGCTGCGCCTCGCCACGCTGCACGAGCTCTCGCGCGTCGTCGCGGAGCGTTCGGGCATCGCGGTTCCGCCTAACAAGGCGGTGGTCGGCGGCAACGCCTTCCGCCACGCCTCGGGCATCCATCAGGACGGAGTGCTCAAGCTGCGCGGGACCTACGAGGTGCTCGACCCCGCGCTGATCGGGCACCCCGTCGGCAGCGAGATCGTGCTGGGCAAGCTCTCAGGCCGCGCCGGCTTCGCGAGCCGCATCGCGGCGCTCGGCTTCGCGCTCGAGGAGGCGGCGCTGGCGCGTGCGTTCGCCGCGTTCCAGCGCATCGCCGCCACGCAGCGCGAAGTGGGTGACGCGCAGCTGCGCGAGCTGGTCGCGAAGCTCGCGGCGTGACGCTGCGCGAGCCGGGGTACGCAGCGGCGCGGTAGGCTCGCCGCGCCGCTGCGCTTCCCACCGCGATGGAGAATCCAATGGCCGCGACGCTTCGACGAATGCACGTGAGCGATTCCACCGACGCCCTCGAGCAAGCGCTCAAAGACGACGGCGGCGTGATCGTCGAGGGGTTCCTCTCGCCCGACGTCGTTGCTCAGATCAAGTCCGACGTCGCGGCAACGCGCAGTGCTGCGAATCCAGCGATGAAGCACCTGAACCCGGCGATTCAGTTCTTCTTCGGCGACAAGACGCGGCATGTGAATGCGATGGCCGCACGCTCGCGCGCGTTCGCGACCGAGGTCCTCATCCACCCGCACTTCTTAGGGCTGTGCGATCGCATCTTGCTGCCGTCCTGCGCCCGCTACCAGCTGAACCTCGGGCACCTGATCGACCGCGGCCCCGGCGCCGAGGCGCAGATGCTGCACCGCGACGAGGCGGTGTGGATTCACGTACCGCGCCCACACGGCGAGTTGCAACTCGCCTCGATGATGGCGCTCGAAGACTTCCGCGTGGAGAACGGCGCGACGCGGCTGGTGCCTGGCAGCCATCACTGGCCGCGCACGCGCAAGCCCGAGGTGGACGAGATCGCGGACGCCGTAATGCCTGCGGGCAGCGCGGTGATCTACCTCGGCTCGACGATTCACGGCGCGGGCGCGAACTCGACGCGCGACGAGTGGCGCCCCGGCCTGCACATCTCGTACACGCTCGGTTGGCTGCGCACGGAGGAGAATAATTACCTCGCGGTGCCGCCCGAGATTGCGCGCACGTTGCCGCGCGCCGCGCAGGAAGTGCTCGGCTACGCGGTGCACGACGCGATCGCCAGCGCGGGCGGCTACCTGGGAATGCTCGGCCTGCGCGACCCGGTGGACCTGATGAGTGAGGGGAAGCTCTGACCTGAGAGGCGAAGCCGATTCATTCCCTCGCGGAGGAACACCGTGAAGACACTGCTCGACGATCCCGGCGTGGCGCAGCGCGTGTTCGCTCATATCGAGGCGGGCACGACCGACCTGAGTGACGAGATCTGGCGCGAGCCCGTCGCGAATTACTGTTCCGAGGAGCGCCTGCAGGCGGAGATGCGCGTGATGCGCCGCGCGCCGACGCCGTTCTGTCCTTCCGCCGCGCTCGCGGAGCCGGGCGCCTACCTCGCGCGCGTGGCCGCGGGCACGCCGCTCGTCGCGGTGCGCGGCAGCGACAGCGTGGTGCGCGTCTTCCGTAATGCCTGCCGCCATCGCGGCATGCAGATCGCCGCCGGCAGCGGCTGCTCGCGCGCGTTCGCGTGCCGCTACCACGGCTGGACATACGGTCTCGACGGACGGCTCGTGCACGTCCCGCACGAGCACGGCTTCCCCGGCCTCGAGCGCGAGCAACACGGACTCGTGCCGGTTCACGCAGTCGAGGACCGGCAAGGCCTCGTCTTCGTCACGCAGGACGCAGGCGGGCCGGTGGACACGGGGCAGGGCGCATTGCCCCTAATTCTTGCGAGCGGCCAGCGCCTGTTCGCGCAGCGCGAGAACCGCGTGCCGGCGAACTGGAAGATCTTCCTCGAAGGCTTTCTCGAGGGCTATCACATCCGCACTACTCACCCCCAGAGCTTTCTCCCGTTCGGCTTCGACAATCTCACGCTGGTCGAGCACTTCGGCCGTAACAGCCGCGTGACTTTCCCGTTCAAGCGCATCCAGAAGCTCGCCGCGGTTCCCGAGGCAGAGCGCCGCGTCGATGGCCTCGTCACGTTCGTTTATCAGTTCTTCCCCAACGTGATCGTCGCCGTGCTCTCGCACCACACGGCCGTGAGCGTGCTCGAGCCTGTCTCGCTGCGGGAGACGCGGCTCGTCACTTACCTGCTGACGAATCGCCAAGACGACGCCGAGGATTCCGCGGCCGCGGCCGCGCGCGACGCCGCGTTCGTCGGCCAGACCGGCGCCGCCGAAGACAACGCAGTGGTGTGCGCCATCCAGGCCGCGATCGACAGCGGCGCCAACGAGCACTTCACCTACGGCCGCTTCGAGGGCGCCATCGCGCACTTTCACCGCTCGCTCAGCGAGGTGCTCTGAGTGCCCTCCCAACATGGGACCTGATTCGACATGAGGCAGCCTCGCAGCAAAATGCGAACTCTCGCACTGTGCCTTCTAGCGCTTGGCGGTTGCGTGGTCGGCCATCCGCCGCTGACACCGGAGCAGGTTGCCTTCCTCGAAGCGCGGGCGTACCGGTTGATCGTCCCTCACGGCTACGACGGCAGCGCAGCGGTGCCGTTCGTGGTGTTGCTCCACGGCTACAGCTCAACCGGCGTCAAGTTAGACGAGTACTTCGGGATGTCCGCTCTCGCGGAGGCGCGCACGTTTATCCTTGCAACGCCCGACGGGCTCAAGGACCAGTCGGGACACGGCTATTGGAACGCGGGAGACTGCTGTGACCTCGACGGCACCGACACCGACGATGTCGCATACCTCACTGCCATCCTGGACGACGTGCGTCTCAGATTCCGAATCGACTCGCGTCGCGTGTTCGTGATCGGCCACAGCAACGGCGGGTTCTTGGCTCACCGCGTGGCGTGCGACCGCGCTTCGCGCGTGGCAGCGATCGTGTCGCTCGCCGGTGCGCAGCGGACGGACATCGCGCAGTGCGAACCCACGGAGCCGGTCGCCGTGTTGCAGGTGCACGGCGATCAGGACGAGATCATCAAGTACGGCGGCAACACCACCGCGTACCCCGCGTACCCCGGTGCGATCGAGACCATCCGAGGCTGGGCAACGCTCGACGGCTGCAAGACAGACTCGCTCGTGTCAGCCGGAGGCGACCTCGACCTCGACATGACGGTCGGCACCGAGGCGAAGAAGGAGGGGTACCAGGGATGCCCGCGCGGAATCAGCGCGGAGCTATGGACTCTCCGCGGAGGCCCGCACATTCCGAAGCTCAACGAGACGTGGGGGGCCGCGATCTACGACTTCCTGATCGAGCACCCGAAGCGATGAAGGGCCGCCGCGTCACAGCGAACGCGACTCGCAACGCTCATGTGTAGTCGATGTCGATGCGCCGTGGGGAACCATGCCCTCTCCAAACTTCCCTCGCCTTCCGACGTTGCTCGGTGACTCTCGGCGCGAAGCTCTTACGCCGCGCGGTCGCAAGCCAGCCGGCTAGCGCTCCTCGGTCCGAAACAACCGATCGAACCACGGCGCGTTGAGGCCGAAGTTCCCGGCACCGCGCGCGTGGTGGAAGGCGTGGTAGCGCGGAGAGTTGAAGACGTGACGGACGGCGCCGCCCTCCATCGCAGTGCTCAGCCCATCCCACTGCAAGTGCGAAAGCACGTTCAACACGTACGCCCCGCCGAGCGCGATCACCAGGGTCGGGATCGAGACCGCGCCGAAGGCATGCGAGCCCACGGCGAGTGGCAGGTAGAAGCCGCTGGAGAGCAGCACGGTCTCGACGAGGCCAAATGTTAGGGAAGCGTGAACGCGCGTCTCTTCGTGGTGGGAGCGGTGGAAGCGGAACAGCCAGCGCGTGTGCAGCAGGCGGTGGCCGAGGTAGAAGTAGAACTCCCACCACGCGACGCTCGCGACGAGGACGAGCAGCGACTTCTCCAGCGAGAACGGCGCGAGGCGCACGAGGCCTGTCATTAGGACGAGGCTCAGCATCAGGGTCTCGCCAGCGATGAACTCGAGCGCATACCGGAGCGAGGCCGGCGGCGAGGCGAGGGTGGGATCGCGCCTGCCCGCGCGCGCGAGCGAGAGGATCGCGACGTGACCGCCGAGGAAGCAGGCGAACAGGACCGCAGCGAGGAGGAACGCATCGAGCATCGAGGACTCCCGGCGTGGGCCAGAGCTAGCACCCGCACGCGCCGAGCGCAGGCATGCGCCCTGCGGCCCGCTTGAATCACCGCCCATTAGGCGCTTCCCTCTCCGCGATCCGGTCGGGATCGATCGTTTGAAGGAGGGCACGGCACCGTGACGCGGAGTAGATCCCTGCGCGTGGTTGCGGCGACCCTCGCGCTCGCGCTGACGGCGCCCGCCCTCGCCGAGTCGCCCGTAGCCGAGTTGCCCGCGGGTTGGGTGCTGCAGAAGCTCGCGGCCACCGATGGCGAGATACTGCGGCCCGAGCACTGGAGTTATCAGGAGGAGCCGACTCCATCTGGCGTGATGTGGACGCTCGCAGAAGACCGCAAACCCGACGGCACCTACTTGACCGGGATGCGAATCCAGCTCGCCTCGTTCTCGGCGGAGCAGCGCGCATCGAAAACACCGGCGCAACTTGCGGACGAGCTCTACGCGAAATTTCGAAGCGACGCCGAGCGCGTCGTCGATACCTGCGGTCCCGAACTGCGCGGCGACTTCACCAATCGCTGCATCGAGGTTGTGCAGCGCATTCCGAATCTCTCCGCCGAGGACCCGTTCCACATTGCGTACGGCCTGTGGTGGTCGGAGACCCTCTTCGTCGTGTCGATCTTCGGAACGCCCGAGCGCGAGTGGCCCGAGCGGGCGCCGACTCACCAGGCGATGGCGAACTTCAGGCTGATCGGGCCGAACTTCGGAAAGAACAGTTCCGCGCCAAGCCAGGGTGGAGCAGCAGACGCGACCGCGGGTTCTACCGACGCGAACGACGCGGAAGCGGACCCCCTGCCGTGAAGCCGCGCAAGCGCCCAGCGAAGACGCCCGCGCCCGTAACGACTTCCGCCACGCGCACGACCAAAAGCGGCGAGCCGGGCGAAACACGGACCTCGATCCCTGCGGCGGCGCGTGAGGCCGCTGGAGAGCAACACTATGGAGGGTCGCAGCGCATGAGGAACAGGAGAAAGACATGAGCACGAAGCGGATTCTCGCTGTCGAGATCGCACTCACGATCACGGCCCTCGAGTTCTTCGGGCCGATCGTGCGGGACTTCAGCGCGAGCCACGCGATGAACCCCAGCTGGGATGGTCACGCCCGGGTGCATCTGGTCTGGCTGCTGGGCTTCATGTTCTTCTCGGGAATCGCGAACCTCTATCTGATCTGGTGGCGTCGGCCCTTCGAGCTGCGGAACCTGCGGCTTTCGGCCGCCTGGCAGAGCTGCAACCTCGGCGGCTTCTGGGTCGCCGCGATGCTGGCGCCGGTCTACGGGGGCGCGATGAGCATTCCCGGCGTCCACACCCACATCTTCGGGATCGACGAGAACGTCTTCGGCTTCACGCTGCTCTCGATCGTGATGGGCGCGGTCTGGCTGATGCTCGGCTTTCGCAGCGGATCGGAGACCCCGCGTGCTGCCGACTGAGGCAACCGTGCTCGTGGTCGGCGCGGGGCCGGCCGGGATCATGGCTGCGCTGCTGCTCGAGCAGCTCGGCGTCACCACCGCGCTGGTCGAGCGACGCCCGGCGCCGCAGCGCGCACCCGCTGCTCACGTCGTGAACGCGCGCACGCTCGAGATCTGCCGCGCAGCGGGCATCGACGCAAAGCTCATCACGGAAGCGGCCAAGCCTCCCGCCGAGGCCGGCTACGCGTATTGGGTTACGCAGCTCGGCGGCCGCGTGCTGGGCCGGCTTCCCTTCGAGCGCCAGGGCGACGAGCAGCTCGCGCTCACACCCACTCCCCTGCGCAACCTCTCCCAGAACCGCTTCGAGCCGATCCTGCTCGACACCCTGCGGCGCGTGGCGGGTAGAACCCCCTGTTGGCAACACCAATGGGAGTCGTCCGCGCCAACTCGGGACGGCGTCTGCTCGCGCGTGCGCGATCTCGCGACCGGCCACGAACACGTGATCACCAGCCGCTGGGTGATCGCCGCGGACGGCGCGGGAAGCCGCGTGCGGAAGTCGCTCGGCATCGAGATGCAGGGCCCCGAGCGCCTCCAGAATTTCCTAATGATTCACTTCCGGGCCACGTTGCGCGGCCTTCCCGAGATTCCACCCGGTGTGCTCTTCTTCGTCTGCGATCCCGCTGCGGGCGGCGGCGTCTTCATCGTGCACGATCTCGACGGGCAGGCGACTTACATGCGCCCCTTCGATCCGGACCGCGAAGGGGCGGAGAACTACACGAGTTCGCGTTGCGAGAGCCTCGTGCGCGAGGGGCTCGCCGACCCCGCTCTCGAACTCCGGATCGAGACGATCGACTCCTGGACGATGACGGCGCAGGTGGCGCCGCGCTTCCGCGATGGGCGCGTCTTTTTGGCCGGCGACGCCGCGCATCGCTTCCCGCCGACCGGCGGGCTGGGGCTCAACACGGGTGTGCAGGACGCGCACAACCTCGCGTGGAAGCTCGCAGCCGTCGCGAAGGGCTGGGCAGGCGAGGCGCTGCTCGACAGCTTCGAGAGCGAGCGCCGTCCTGTCGCTCAGACGAATGCAGACCAGAGCCTGCGCAACGCGCTGCGCCTGATGGAGGTGGTGCGGGCGCTCGGCGTGAGCGACATGAGCGACGCCTCGCGCGCGCGCTTCGCGGAGACGTTGGCAGATCCGGCCGGGTGCGAGCGCGTGCGCGAGGCCATCGCGCGCCAGGCCGAACACTTCGACATGCCGGGACTCCAGCTCGGCTTTTGTTATGGCGAGGGCGCGTTGCTGCGCGCCGAAGACGAGCCGCCCCCAGGCCCGCTAGACGTCCGAACGTTCACGCCCACGGGTCGCCCCGGAGCTCGCCTGCCGCACACCTGGATCACACAGGATGGCGCCGTGGCATCGCTGCTCGATGCGGTGCCAATCGACCGCTTCCTACTGCTCGCGGGGCCCGACGGGGACGCGTGGATCGACGCGGCGGCCTCGACGCTTGGTGTGCCGATCGAAGGCCGCAAGCTCGATCCATCCTGGGTGCCCGAACTCGATGCTTGGCTCTCGCTTGCGGGGATCGACCGCAGCGGCGCCCTGCTCGTGCGGCCCGACCAGCACATCGCCTGGCGGGCGCGACACCGCACAGCGCAGCCGGCAGCCGAGCTGGCGCGAGCGCTCGACGTGATTCTCTCACGTTAGAAACCGTCACGATGAGCACGCGAGAACTCGATCGGCGAACGCGTGAGCGCGCACAGCGAACCGTGGCTGCCGCGCCGGGAGTACGGTCGACGTTCGCGTGCCTTCACGGCCATTGAGTGGCGCGGCGCGCGCTACTCGCTTGGCGCGATCGCGCCCAGTTGCTCCGCCTTCCAGCGCATCGACATCAGAATCCGACTGCGGCCCGATGGGTGGTCGTACATCAGCGCTTCCTCGATCGGCCCCGGCGCGAGCTTGCGATAGGCGGAGAGCTTCAACGCCGTGCTCGCGAAGCCATCGGGCTCGCGCGCGGCGTTCAGCCCGAACAGGTCGGCGTGCGCCTCTTGGGTGCGGATGATCGTGTTCTGCACGGGCGTCGCGAGCAGCAGGAACACCGCCAGGGCGCCATATAAGATGGGGAACCCCGCGGGGTCGGAGAGGCCGCGCACCCCCCAGCGCGCGCCGAAGCGCCGGTGCAATGCGCTGAACACGCGATCGGCGAACAAGAAGCCGACGCCCAGTAACAAGCCGAGTTGAATCAGCAGCGTGGGAACGTGCCCGAGCGCGTAGTGCCCCATCTCATGGGCCATCACCGCGCGTACTTCGGCGGGCGTCCCCTGCGCCAGCAGGTTGTCGCCGAGCGCGATGCGCGTGGTGCCGAGGAAGCCCGAGACGTTCGCGGAGATGCGCGTCGTCTGGCGCGATTGATCCACCACGAACACGTCGTCGCTCGGGATGCCGTTGGCGCGCGCGAGCGAGAGGATGTCGTCGCGCAGCGGGCCGGGCGCGAGCGACGTGTAATCGTTGAAGAGCGGCTCGATGAAGACGGGCGCGATCGCGACTGCAAACGACGCGAACACGATGAAGCCCGCGCCTGCCCACGCCCACCAGGCGCGCCCGGCGCGGCGAATCACGGCGTAGAGCAAGGCGATTCCGAGACCGAGCAGCACGACGTTCACGCCGAGGTTGATCCCCGCCTCGCCGATCCACTCCGCGAAGCTCTGCGTCGCGAGCCCGTACTGGTGCTCGCGAGCGAAGTCCGCGTAGATCGACCACGGCAGTTCGAGCAGCGTGCTCGCGACCACGAACGCCGCCGCGAAGAGCAGCGCGCGGAGCCACGCGCGCTTCGAAATGCGTTCGGCGAGATCGCGCAGCCGCGCGCTCCAGCCAAAGTGCAAGAGCGCCCACGCGGCGGCGACGCTGACGAGCGTTCCCCATAACAAGAGCCAGTAGCCGCCCTCGAAGTAGGCGTCGGAACGCGCGATGGCGTCCGGCGACATCGTGGCGAGCAGGGCTTCGGTGGCGGCGATCGGGTCGAAGGCGGCGTCGGGCATTGCGGAGAGTTCCTCGCGGGCGCGCGGTTTATCCCAGTACCGCCTCGACCAAGCTCGGGCCCGGTTCGGCGAGCGCGCGGCGCAGTGCTTCGACGAACTCGCTGTCGGTGTTGGCGGTGCGGCCGGCTACGCCAAAGCCTTT